>JBDSXV010000171.1:0-18791 GCA_039926025.1 Dokdonella sp. | reverse complement strand
CGCGGACATACAGGCCCTTGAGATCCATCTCGAACTCGTCGCTCGGCTTCCATTGCATGTTCAGCGTCGCGCTGTTGCGCTTGCGCGTCTGCTGGAAGTACGCCGCGTTGATTTCCTGCGGGATGCGGTCGTCCGGATGCAGCTGCCCGGAGGCGAGGCCTGCCGCCACCGCGGGGCTCGCCGTGAGGCTCGATACCGGGCTGTAGCCGAAGACTTCCTCACCTTGGCGGTCGACTTTTTCCTCGTAGTGCTGACCCGAAACGGCGATACCGAAGGTACCTTCCGGATTCTTCCAGCTGTACAGGATCGACGCATTCGGCTTGGTCGAGTCGGATTGATCGCCATACGAGGCACCGACCGATGCGCTCAGCGTATTCACGTCGAGGTCGAGCGGCTGGCGCGTGTGCATGATGATCGTGCCGCCGATGCTGCCTTCGGGCAGGCGCGCCTCCTGGCTCTTGTACACCTCGAGCTTGCCGAGGATTTCAGGTGCGAGCAGCGTGTAGTCGAAGCCGCGATTCGGTTGTTCGCCATACAACCAGGTCGTTTCCGCGACGGGATGTCCGTCGAGGAAGGTCAGGTTGAGGCTCGGATCGGTGCCGTTGATGCTGACACGCTCGCCTTGACCGAAGCGACGATCGATCGTCACGCCGGGAATCTGCGACATCGCCTCGGCAACGTTCGTGCTCGGGAATTTGCCGATGTCCTCCGCGGTGATCGCGTCGACCACGGCGTTCGCATCACGCTTGGTTTCCAGCGATCGCTTCAGGCTCTCGCGGATGCCGTGCACAACGACGGTCTCCATTTCCTGGCCTTCGGAATTGGGTGTGTCAGCCACGGCGACCGCCGGTCCGTTCGGACGCTGGGCCGAGCTCGGCGCATCCGCCGCGTTCGAGACATCGCCGGCATGTGCCGTGGCGGCGAGGGCAAATACGGCAAGAATGCTCGCCGAAAGAATGGTTCTCGGGTACTTCATGATCTTTCCCCTCCTCGTGTAGTGGTTTGCGGACGCGTTCGCTGCGCGCCGCTCGCCGGCTCGTGTGGATCCATCGTGGTTGCAACTCCGTTCCCCGCGCGGGCATTCGCATGCTCCGCTCGAGGGGTATTCAAATCGCGATCGAAATACCAGCTGGCGGCGCCGATGACGCCGAGCTGGGCGTGGTCGATCAGGTGCACTGCGGTGCGCGCCAGGGCTTCGCGCATTGCGCCCTTGTCGAGGAAGCGGTCGACGAAGCGGCTGCGCACCAGCAGATCCTTCATCTGCGGCAGCACGCCACCAGCCAGGTAGATGCCACCGCGTGCGCCGTACAGCAGCGCCATGTCGCCAAGCACACTGCCGAACCAGCCGCAGAAAACATCCACGGTTTCGATCGCGAGCGGATCGCTCTGCGCGAGCGCGGCGGCTGTGATCTGCGCCGGCGTGAATGATTGCGCTGGAGCACCGCGCAATGCGCGTACGGCTGCGTCCAGATTTATCAAGCCGGTGCCGGACAGCACATGCTCGATCAAGACACGCGGGCGATGCTTGCGCAGTTCGCGCAACAGGTCGATTTCGAAATCGGTGTTCGGGGCGAGGGTTGCCTGACCCGCTTCGGTGGCAAGAATGATGGCGCGATCTTGCTGAGGTATGCGCAGCGCAGCGCCAAGACCCGTGCCGGGTCCCACGACGAGCACTGGACCCTCCTGTGCGACATCGGGCCCGCTGAGACGGACTGTGTCCCCCGCCTCCACATATCCGACGGCGTGGGCGACGGCTTCGAAATCGTTGACGATCGCGATCTCGCGGATGCCGAGAGCCGTTCGCAAGCCAGAAATGGAGACCGGCCACGCCAGGTTCACGTTGACAACGGCATCGTCGACGACGTAGCCGGCAATGGCGAGCGCCACGGAAGCAACCGGCGCCTGCACCACGCTGCTGCGAAACTCGTCGATGATCGCAGCAAGGCTGGGATATTCCGCGCACGCATATTTGCGGTATTGCCGAATCGAAAAAGAGGTCTTGCCTTTGAGGCCCGCATCGATCAACGCAATCCGCGCATGCGTGCCGCCCACATCCGCCGCCACGAGCGTACCTGCGTGTTGATCGGACAACGCGTGCTGGCGGCTGTGGCTGCTGTTCACCCGATTCCTCACCTGATTCGTATGTCCCCACACTGGCGACCGCCGTGTCGCGGGGCATGACGCGGCGAAGTCTCGACGGCTCTGACAACGTTGTCAATACGCACTGCAAAATGACCGGATTCTGGTACAAAGCTAGTATTCGAGCTGTTGGGGCATGCCCCGACAAGAGGGCAAAGAGGGCCGTTTGACAGCAAATATCTGCCGAATTGGCGGCCTACAGCCACAAGATGACAACGTTGTTCCCGATTTCCTCAAACATGCCAGAACCATGCGACCATGGTTGCTGGATTCGCAACCGCAGGAGAGTGCCGATGTCAGTCGCCGCCGCCTCGTCGAAGCCGCAGGATTACCTCACGCCGATGCTGATCATCGGCCTGTTGTTCTTCATCTTCGGCTTCGTCACGTGGATGAATGGACCGCTGATCCAGTTTGTCGAACTCGCGTTTGAATTGAACACGGTGAATGCGTTCCTGGTGCTGATGGTTTTCTATCTCTCGTACTTCTTCCTCGCCCTGCCGGCCGCTGCGTTCCTGCGTCGCACCGGCATGAAGAAAGGCATGGCGATTGGCTTGCTGACGATGGCAGCGGGCGCGCTCGCGTTCGGCGAATTCGCGGTACGTCGCTGGTATCCGGGCGCGCTCAGCGGCCTGTTCGTGATCGGCGCCGGCCTCGCCCTGCTGCAGACCGCGGCGAATCCTTACATCAGCATCCTCGGTCCCATCGAAAGTGCCGCACAGCGGATCGCGTTCATGGGCATCTGCAACAAGATCGCCGGCATCCTCGCGCCGCTACTGCTGGGTGTGCTGGTCATGCATGACATGGGCGATCTCAAAACCCAGGTACAGGCCGCCGACCCACAGGCGCGTGCAGTCCTGCTTGATGCGTTCGCCGCGCGCATCCATGCGCCCTACCTCGTGATGGCGGTGGTGCTCGGACTACTCGGCATCTGGATCGCACGCTCGCCATTGCCCGACGTCCATTCGGCCCAAGCGAACAGTACCCGCAACCATACGCGACAGGGTCGAGACAGCATTTTCGCGTTCCCACATCTGTGGCTTGGCGCCCTCTGCCTGTTCGTCTACGTCGGCGTGGAAGTCATGGCGGGCGATGCGATCGGCACCTACGGCCGCGGCTTCGGCCTGCCGCCGGACGAAACCAAGTTCTTCACTTCGTTCACGCTGAGCGCGATGTTGGTCGGCTATGTCGTCGGCCTGCTCACGATTCCGCGCTTCATCTCGCAATCGCGCTATCTGGCGCTATCGGCAGCGCTCGGCGTCGCGCTGGCGATCGGTGCGTTCCTGACCAAAGGCTACGTGTCGGTCGGATTCGTCGCTGCGCTCGGTTTTGCCAACGCAATGATGTGGCCCGCCATCTTTCCACTCGCGATCGCCGGACTCGGACGACTGACCGAAACCGGTTCGGCCCTGCTCATCATGGGTATCGCTGGCGGCGCCATCGTGCCGCAGGGATTCGCGTTGCTGCGCGAGCATCATGACTTCCAGCTCGCTTTCGTGTCGCTGATCGTGCCTTGCTATCTGTACATCCTGTTCTATGCGTTGAAGGGTCACCGCGCAGGCACGATTCCACGCACCGGTTGATGGCAGATTTTCCAGCAGACCATGCGTCGACTACGATGGCGCAACGTATCCAAAGGCAAACCCTGGTGAATCGACCCACGATCAAGGATGTAGCGCGACGCGCGAATGTTTCACTGAAGACCGTCTCGCGCGTCATCAACAGCGAAGCGTCGGTGCGCGAGGACACGCGCGAACGCGTGCAGCGCGCTGTCGACGAGCTCAACTATGCTCCGGACCAGGCCGCGCGCAACCTGCGCAGCGCTACCTCACACGCGATCGGGCTGGTCTACGACAACCCGAACCCGTACTACGTGATCAGCGTGCAGAACGGTGTACTTGCCGCCTGCCATGATCAAGGGTACGGACTGCAGATCCATCCCTGTGATTCGAGCGTGCCCGATCTCGCCGATGAATTGCGCGACCTCGTACAGCGCACGCGCCTGGCCGGCTTGGTGCTCGCACCACCAATGTCCGAGCGCATGGAACTCGTTCGCTATCTTGCCGACAACGGCATCAAGTTCGTGCGCATCATTTCCGCCGCGGAGGATCCCAACGACGGGTATCCTTGCGTCTATGTCGACGATCGCGACGCCGCGTACGACATCACCGAGCATCTGATCCAGCTCGGCCATCAGCGCATTGGTTTTCTCTGGGGCGGCGCCGAGCACCGCTCCAGCCCGGAACGCTTCAAGGGCTACGAGAGCGCGCTCAAGGACTACGACATTCCGCTCGACAAGAAACTCGTGATTCCGGGCGACTATTCGTTCGATGATGGATTTCGCGGAGCACGCCGCCTGTTCGCGTTGCGCGATCGACCCACCGCGATCTTCGGCTCGAACGACGAAATCGCCGCCGGTGTGCTCGCGGCGGCAAAGGCAAACAACATCGAAGTGCCGTATGAATTGTCGATTGCCGGCTTCGAGGACAGCCCATTTTCCAAGCAGTCGTGGCCCGCATTGACCACTGCAAAGCAGGCGACCGAAGATATCGCGCGGCATGCCGCGTTGCGCCTGATCGCCGAACTCAAACCCTCCCCCAGCGGTTCCGCGCCAGTCAATCGCGGCTTCAGTCCGCAATTGGTGATACGCGACTCGACCGCGCGCATCGGCCTGAAAGCAAAGGAAAAGTAATTGAGCATGCACATGCCTCCTGCGCGAGCGCCGGAATCCACCCGCATGTACCAGGAAGTTTGCGAGTCGGCAGCGGCGATCGCGTACCAGCTCGAAGCGAACCAGGCCGTCATCGCCGAGCTTGCAAGCGTCCTGAACCGCCATCCGCCGCGATTGATTGCCACGGGCGCCCGCGGAAGCTCGGACAACGCGGCAACGTTCGCGAAATACCTGTTTGAGACGCGACTTGGCGTCACCACGACCTCGGCCGCACCCTCGGTGCAATCGATCTACGCGGCCGAACAGGATCTCGATGGAGCCCTGTTTCTCGCGATATCCCAATCGGGCAAGAGCCCCGACCTCGTCGATCAAGCGGATGCGGCGAAACGCGCGGGCGCGCGCGTAGTCGCAATGGTCAATGTTGTCGATTCGCCGCTCGCGCAGTCGGCCGACTTCGTGATCCCGCTGCGCGCCGGGCCGGAGCTCAGCGTTGCCGCCACCAAGAGTTTCCTGTGTTCTTTGTCGGCGCTGATGCATCTCGCTGCCGAATGGAAATCCGACCCCGTACTGCGCAGTGCACTGGACGGCGTGCCGAAGGCGCTGGCAGCGAGCTGGCCACTGGACTGGTCGCCCCTGGTCGAAGGACTTGCCGATGCGCACAACCTGTTCGTCGTCGGTCGTGGCCTTGGCCTCGCGACCGCGCAGGAGGTGGCGCTGAAGCTCAAGGAAACCTGCGGCTTGCACGCCGAAGCTTTCAGTGCCGCGGAAGTACAGCACGGGCCGATGGCACTGGTCGGTACTGGTTTTCCCGTGCTGTTCTTCGTGCAGGAGGACGACACGCGCGAAGGTACCCTGGACGTCGCCGCGAAGTTCCGCGCCCGTGGCGCGCGCGTCTGGATTGCCGGACACAACAGCAGCGTTGGCGCATTGCCACTCGCACCCGGGCTCGATCCCGTCTGCGCACCACTCGTCGCGACTTACCGCTGTTACGGCGCCATCAATGCCTTGGCGATTCGACGCGGCCGCAATCCGGATGCTCCGCCGCACCTGAAGAAAGTCACCGAGACGATCTGATGACGACTGCGCTCGTCAATGGCCGCGTGCTGATGGAGGCGGGTTTCCGCGATGATGTCGCCGTGCTCATCGATGGCGATCGCATCCTCGATGTGGTCCGTGCAGACGATCGCTGCATCAACCGTGCGCGCATCGTCGACCTCGGCGGCAACGCGCTGCTGCCCGGCTTCATCGACTGGCAGCTCAACGGTGGCGGTGGCGTGCTGTTCAACGATGCGCCTACCGTGGATACCTTGCGCCGCATCGGTGCAGCGCACCGACGCTTCGGTACGACTGGCTTCCTGCCGACCTTGATCAGCGACGATGCCGACGTGATGCGCGCTGCCATTGCCGCCGTCGATGCAGCCATCGCGCAAGGCGTCCCCGGCGTGCTCGGCATTCATCTCGAAGGCCCCTTCATCGCGCCAGCCCGGCGCGGCGCGCACGATCCAACCAAGTTTCGCGCGCTCGACGAAGGTGAAATCGATCTCGTCTGCTCATTGCAGCATGGCGTGACCGTGCTCACCCTCGCACCGGAGCGCGTCGAATCGAAGCACATACAAGCCCTGGTCGCACGCGGCGTAATCGTTTGCGCCGGTCATACCGCGGCAGACTACGCTGAAACGCGCGCCGCCCTCGATGCCGGCGTGCGTGGCTTTACCCATTTGTACAACGCGATGTCGCCGCTGCAGGGCCGTGAGCCCGGCGTCGTTGGCGCAGCGCTCGACGATGAACACAGCTGGTGCGGCATCATCGTTGATGGATACCACGTGCATCCCGCCTCATTGCGCGTCGCGCTCGCGGCGAAGCCACGCGGAAAAATTCTTCTCGTCACCGATGCAATGCCACCGGTCGGCGCCGATAGCGACACTTTCGTGCTCGCTGGCGCGACGATCACCTGCCACAACGGCCGCTGCGAAACCGCCGACGGCGTGCTTGCGGGCTCCGCCCTCGACATGGCACGCGCGCTGCGGAACACCGTCGAAACCCTTGATGTCCCACTCGACGAAGCCGCACGCATGGCTGCAACCTACCCTGCGCAATTCCTCCGGCTTGCACACGAACGCGGCCGCATTGCGAGCGGCTTGCGCGCGGACCTGATCGAGCTGGATCGCGACTTCAACGTCGTGCGCAGCTGGCCAGACAACGCCTGAAGACGGCAGGTCACCCGTCACCGCCTTCCGATCCGCGCGATCCGCCATTCACCTGATGTTGATTCAGTTTCGCGACAGCCCTCGTCCGTGACTATGGTCTCGACCTCGCTCTCCATCGGGCGCTGTAACCGTCGCCGATGGAATGGCAGAGCTTGGAGAAGCGGACTACAGCGCGAGTGAGTGGCAGACGTCGCGACCACAAAAGGATCGGCCAACATTGACGCCTCGGTGCGTCTGCACTACCGGATCATTCGGCTGGAAGAGGTCGCTCTCATGAAATCGCGTCGAACAGGCGGCCCGATCGTCGTTTCGCTTCTGGCGTTGCTGATCACTGCGTGCGTCAATCTTCGACCCGATGTACCCAAGGAACCGTCGGCTGCTTTGCCGCCTGCAACAAATCCGCTAGCGGCCGCGAATCGACGATAACGCCCACTGCATCACCACACTGCTCTGCGCCTCATCGAGTGCCGCACGAAGTTTCGGGCAGATGCACAGCTCCGCTTGGTCGTCGTGTTGCTCGATCTTCTCGGACTAGTCGGTGCTGGACACCAATAGCGGCGATTGCCCTCATCCGAATCTGATCTGGTTGACGGGCAATGATGGCGAGGTCGTACGACTGGAAAAGGAGCCCGCCGCCGGCGCGAAGCGCCGCCTGGAAACGATGATCTTGAGACTGCTCCCGGTAGACAGCCTGCTCTGACGGCCCGCGCCAGACTATCGGCGACTATTGAGCTGCCGAACCAGCGCCAGGCGCCGCGTCGCCTTCACGCGCATCAGGGGTTCTTGCTCGTGCGAATGGCGCGCAGCTTTTCGGTCAGCCACGCAGCGCTCGAGCGCACTTCCTCGTGCGGGCAACGAACCTGGTAGGCCTCACCGCTCAGACTGCTCGACGTAGCGGCCGCCGCGATGAATTCGTCGGCGCTTCTCAGCTTGCCTTTTCTGAGGAGATAGTCGTACTTCGCCTTCAAATGCTGCTGCGCCTTGGTCGCGTCGTACCATTCTCCATTGCGGTAGAACGCGCACCCTGACGAACCGAGTGCTGACAACAGACCGTCGATTTCGGTCCGTGATGATGCCGATAGCTCGGCGCCGAATGCCAGCCCGGCAGCGAGTGAAAGAATGACAACAGCGACGTGGCAATTCATGCGGCAAGCCTCGACGACGACGCGATGGATCCCACCAGGGCAATGTCGCCGTAGCAGTCTGAATGCAGGCCGGCCATGCGCCTACAGATCGCGTGCTGCACGAAACCCGATGCGCGCACTGCGCATGTCGATATGCGCAGCGGCGCGGAACGCGGAGCGTACCTGGTCGGGATCGCTGCCCCAGGAGCCGCCACGTACGACACGGCGCTCGCATCCCGGATTGACCCACGCGGTGCTGTCGCGCGGCGCGCGCACGTAATTATCGTGCCAGCAATCCTCGACCCATTCGGACACGTTGCCTTCCATGTCGAAGAGACCGAACTTGTCCGCCGGAAAGGTCTTGACCGGTGCCGGCCCCCAGTAGCCATCGCTGTAGTGTGCGAACGCGCTGGTCCAGCTGCGCTTCGACGGTGAGCGATCGCCCTCGCCGGTGACGTTGCCGACAACCGTATCCGGATTGCCGTCGCCCCACGGATAGCGCGTGCGGGAGCCCGCGCGCAGCGCATATTCGAATTCGGTTTCACTGGCGAGGCGATAATGCTTGCCGGTGCGCGCCGACAGCCATGCGAGGTAGGCGCTGGCGTCGTTCCAGGACACGTTGATGACCGGCAGGTTTTCGCTGGCGCGCTCGCCCTTGTAGTCGTTCTGCCAGCTCATGCCACGGCGATCGACGATGCGGCCCGAGCTTTCCTCGTAGACCGAACTGCCCCCGAGTTTCTCCGCATCGCTGACGTAGCTGCTCGCGCGCACGAATTCGCGGAACTGGCCGACCGTGACTTCGCTCTGCCCGAGTGCGAAGCCGACGTCGATGCGCACACGCCGCTGCGGTTCCTCGTTGTCGGCGTGACCGACTTCATCCGCCGGCGAACCCATCACGAAGGCGCCGGTCGGAATCACGACCAGGGTGGGCGCACTGCCCGCCTTGTCGAGAAAACCGTCGTGCAGGCTTTGCCCTGGCGTCAGGCTCGCGTAGAGCCGCGCGTTGCGTACGCGCAGATTGAAATCGTCGAGCCCGGCAAGGTCCGCGCTGATCGCCTGCGCCTTCTTCGCGAGCGTTTCCGCCAGATCGGCATTGCCGGAATCGAGCGCGGAGCGCGCTTGCGCAAGCACGGTCTCGGCTCGCTGCCTGCGGATGCCATCGATGCGCGTGCGCGTTTCCAGCAGTGCCGGTGAACCCGGGCGAATGGCAGAAGCGAGCCCGAGCGTTGCATCCGCGCCGACGAAATCGTCCTGCGCGGCCGATCCCAGCGCGCGATCGAGGTACTCGCGCTCGATCGCCGCAAGTCCCGCATCGGCAAGATGGTTGCCTGGGTCGCGCTTGAGCACATCGCGATAGATCGCCAGCGCACTCACGTCCTCAGGTTCGGTTGCGTGGCCTGCCTTCATCCGATCGGCCGCCTGGGTAAGCATCGGCAGGATCTGATGCAGCGTCTTCATGCGCGCGCGCGTGCTGTCGAGTTCGTCGTCCGAATGCGGCAGCTCGGCATAGACCGCAAGAAAGCGCTGCGCGGCATCCTCGTCACCGCGATCCATCGCGGCGAATGTCCAGTCGCGCAAGGCGCCACCAATGCGCTCCAGCCCGACCTGCGCCTCGACGTTGTCGGGCGCGCCCGCAAGCGCCTCGCGATAGAGCGCAATCGCATTGCCGTCCTTGGGCTCGAACAGCGCGCCGCGTCCTTCCGCCGCGCGCGCCTTCTTGAGCAAGGCCGTCACGACTTTCGTCGTCGCAACCGGCGGCCCCATGCGCAGCGCATCGGCCAGCGACGTACCGGGCTCGACCGCCGGCTCGGCTGGAGCCGTCTGCGCCGGCGGCGACTTGACCGCCGACCAGGTCATTGGCGGCGCCGATGCATGCGAGCCTGGCACGCCAGGCGCAGGCTCGGGCAGCGGCTGCATGTGCAGCAGCCCCGGAAAGAAACGATACGCCAGCGCAAACGCGAGCAGCGCGATGCCGGCGGCGCCGCCAAGGGTATGCTGCTTGCGTGCGACTTCGGTACCGGGCATCGTGCTTTGATTATCAACGCTGGGCGCAGGATATTGAAGCGCCTGAGCCACCCTACATCACCTGAATCGAGAAGGATCATCTCTTGGCCGACTGGATCGAACGCAACGATGCGCTGCTCAGCCTGCTCGAAAACGTCCCGACCGCGATCGGGCTCGATACCGAGTTCATGCGCACCGATACGTTCCTGCCGCGCCTGGCCCTGGTGCAGATCGAGATCGACGGCCGCATCGCACTGATCGACCCGACGGCCGACATCGATCCCACGCCGCTCGCTGCCCTGCTCGCCGATCCCGCACGCGTATGCGTGATGCACAGCGCAAGCGAAGACCTGGAAGCGTTTGCGACCTGGTCGTGTTCGATCGCACACTTGTTCGACACTCAGATCGCTGCATCGTTCGCCGGTCTCGGTGCCGGCCTCGGCTATCAGAAGCTCGTGCGCGAACTGGTTGGCGAGGAAGTACCGAAAGCGGAGACGCGCTCGGACTGGCTGCGCCGACCGCTCAGCGCCGAGCAACTGGAGTACGCGGCGCAGGACGTGGTGTACCTGCCCACCTTGCATGCCGAGCTTTCTGCGCGCGCTGCAACGCGCGGCTATGACGCATGGTTGATGGCAGACTGCGCCAGCATGCTTGAGCGCGCCAGCAAGCGCGAACCCGACCCCGAACCACAGGTCACGATGCGCGGCGCGGCGGAGTGGCCGCGCGAGCGACAGGCCCTGCTGCGACGCGTACTGCGCTGGCGCGATACGACGGCGCGCACGGTCAATCGCCCGCGCTCATGGCTGCTCGACGACGCGCACGCGCTCGATCTCTGCGCACGGCCACCGCGAGGCGCCGACGAATTGACCGAACGCAGCAAGGGCCAACGCGCATTGCGCGGACCACAGCGCTCCGAACTGCTCGACGTGTTGAATGCGCCGCTCACCGCTGAAGACCTCGAGTTCACGCCGATTCCACGCGCGCCATCTTCGCGCGAAAAGGCGACGATCACCGCCATGAAGGAAATCGTTGCCGCGCGCGCGCTCGAACTCGACCTGCCGGAAGGTCTGCTGTGTGCACGCCGGCACCTTGAATCCCTGCTAGCAACACGCAGCTGGCCGAGTACGTTGGAAGGCTGGCGCCGTGGAGTGCTGCACGATGCGCTGATTGCGTTGTTGCCTGACTGAGCGCGACAAGGGACGTCGATCGGATGGACACGTGTCGTTGTCATGTCCAGGGCGCTGGCTTGGGTGGACGCGGGATGAGGGACGTCGGTCGCATTTTGGTTTCCGGCGGCATGAGAGATGTCTCCCTCATCCGCCTGTCGGCACCTTCTCCCAATGGGAGAAGGATTTCCTGGTGGAACACCCGGCAACTCGAATACCCGCGCTTGACAGGCACGGGGGCTGTACCGGCACACTCGACCACATGAGCATCCGCAGCATCCTCTCGACGCCGATTACGACGACGACCACGACAATCGTGGTACGGGTGCCTGCGCGAGATTGATTCGATCCAGCAACGGCCCCGCCCTCGCAAGGGATGGGCCGGCCGCTGCAACAGCCCGCCCTCGCGAAACGGGGCCTCCAACCAGGGAGGCCAGTTCCAATGTCCGATACCGCCAGCGTCGACGCAGCAGCAGCAGCGCAAACACCCGTGCCGCCGTCCACACCTGCGCTTGCCGCGCACAAGTTCGGCGGCTCCAGCCTCGCCGATGCCGCGTGCTTCCGACGCGTCGCCGCGATCCTGCGGAGCCAGACCTTGCCGCGCCAGCTTGTCGTCGTCTCCGCGATGCGCGGCACCACCGATGCGCTGATCGCGCTGGCCGACGCCGCGGTGCGGGCGGCACCGGAATGGAACGAAAACTGGTGCACGCTGCGCGATCGTCATCTTGCCGCCGCGCGAGACTTGCTCGCCGAGCGTGCGTCGACGACGCTGGCCTGGCTCGAAGGGGGGTTCGTGCAACTGGAGAACCTGCTCAACGCACTCGCGGTGCTCGGCACACCCAATCGCGAGGCACTCGAATCGATCCAGGGACTCGGCGAAGTGTGGTCGGCACGCATCCTGGCTGACTATCTGCGTGACGACGGTATCGATTGCGCCTGTCTCGATGCGCGCGATGTGCTCGTCGCCAGCCATGGCGAACTCGGCGCCATCATCGACTGGAACGAAAGCAAGTCACGCCTGGCCGGCTGGCAAACGCAGCATCCGCAGCCGTGGCTGGTCGTTACCGGCTTCGTCGCGCGCACGTCGACGGGTCGCGCAACCGTCCTCGGGCGCAATGGCAGCGACTACTCGGCCGCGATCTTCGCAAGCCTGTGCGACGCTGCGGAGCTTACGCTGTGGGGCGATACCGATGGCGTGCTTTCGGCCGATCCGCGCCTCGTGCCCGATGCGATTCCGCTCGCATCACTGAGCTACGACGAGGCCTGCGAACTCGCCTACTTCGGCGCCAAGGTCATCCATCCGCAGACATTGACGCCGGTGATTGCGCGCGGGTTGCCGGTGCGTATCCGCAACACGTTCCGGCCCGAACACGCGGGCACGCGAATTGGTGTGGACGCGACAGTGGACGCGCAGCTGCCACCGGTCAAGGGCATCAGCGCGGTGCGCGAGCTTGCAGTGGTCACGCTCGAAGGCGCCGGCATGATCGGCGTGCCGGGTACGGCCGAACGCACATTCGGCGCGTTGCACGCAGCCGGCGTATCGGTGGTCATGATTTCGCAGGGTTCGTCCGAGCATTCGATCTGCTGCGTCGTGCGACATGTCGACGCAACAACGGCGGAATTCGCGTTGCGACGTGCGTTCACGGCCGAGCTTGCGCGCGGCGAGATCCACAGCGTCGGCGTCGCCGGCGACATCAGTGTGCTCGCGGTGGTCGGCGACGGGATGGCAGGCACGCCCGGCGTCGCCGCGCGCCTGTTCGGTGCGCTCGCGCGCACCGGCGTCAATATTCGCGCGATCGCGCAGGGTGCATCGGAGCGCAATATCTCGGTCGCGATCGCGAGTGCCGATGCGCCGCGTGCGTTGCGCGCGGTGCATGCGGCGTTCTGGCTCTCGCCGCAGACACTGTCGATCGGATTGATCGGTCCCGGCAAGGTCGGCGCCGCGCTGCTGCGTCAGATCGAATCGGCACGGCCACGCCTGCTGCACGGCATCCAACTGGATTTGCGCCTGCGCGCAGTCGCCGGCAGCCGGCGCATGTGGCTGGGTGAAGCCGATGCCGCGGCAGTGTGGGAAACCGAAGAGGGACTGGACTGCGACCTCGACGCATTCACGCGTCATGTGCATGTTGAACATCTGCCGCACGCGGTGATCATTGACTGCAGCGCGAGCGACGCCGTCGCCGAACGCTATGCCGGCTGGCTCGCCGCCGGCATCCACATCGTGACGCCGAACAAGCACGCCGGCGCCGGTCCGTCGGAACGCTGGCGCATGATTCGCGCCGCAACGGCCAACGGCGCGCGCTTTCGCTACGAGGCTACCGTCGGTGCCGGCCTGCCGGTGATCTCGACCTTGCGCGACCTGCTCGACACCGGCGACGAGATGCTCGGCGTCGCGGGCATTTTCTCCGGCACGCTGGCCTGGCTGTTCAATCGCTACGACGGCAGCCGCGCATTCTCCGACCTGGTTCGTGAAGCACACGCACTCGGCTACACCGAACCTGATCCGCGCGATGACCTGTCCGGCACCGATGTCGCGCGCAAGCTGGTGATCCTCGCCCGCGAGGCCGGGGTCGACCTCGACCTTGCGGATGTCGCCGTCGACAGCCTTGTACCGATATCCTTGCGCGCCTGGCCGGCGGAGGAATTCATGCAGCACCTGGACGGACTCGACGCCCCGATCGCAGCACGCTATGCCGATGCGCAGCGCAATGGCTGTGTGCTGCGCTATGTCGCCAACCTTGATCGCGACGGCCACGCGCACGTAGGCCTCGTCGAGCTGGCGGCCGATCATGCGTTCGCGCATCTGCGCCTGACCGACAACGTCGTGCAGTTCACGACGCGGCGCTATCGCGACAATCCGCTGGTCGTACAAGGTCCCGGCGCCGGACCCGAGGTCACCGCAGCCGGCGTGTTCGCTGACCTGCTGCGCGTCGCAGCCGGACTCGGAGCGCGCCTGTGAGGGAACAGGCCACCGCGTTCTCGCCCGCCAGCGTCGGCAACGTCGGCGTCGGCTTCGATATTCTAGGCCATACCCTGCTTGGGCCCGGCGACCAGGTCACGGTGCGCCGCGTCGCTGCAGCCGGCGTGCGCATCTCAGCCATCCGCGGCAGCATGGCCTTGCTGCCGATCGAAGCCGCACGCAACACCGCCGGCGCTGCGTTGATCGCCATGCGCACGGCGCTCGCGCTTCCGTTCGGATTCGAGATCGATATCGACAAAGGCATACCGTTCGGCTCCGGCATGGGCGGATCCGCGGCATCCGCCGTCGCGGCTCTCGTCGCTGCGAACGCGCTGTTGGATGAACCACTTTCACGCACCGACCTATACCCATTCGCACTGCAAGGCGAAGCGGTCGCCAGCGGCGGCCTCCACGGCGACAACGTCGGCCCGATGCTGCTTGGCGGCCTCGTGCTCGCCACGCGTGATCGCCTTGTGCCCGTACCCGTACTGCCTGGCCTGCATTGCGCGCTGGTGCATCCGCATGCGGTGCTCGAAACACGCGAGGCGCGGGCCGCGCTGGCAGGCGCGTATGAGCTCGGCAATTTCGTCGCACAAAGCGCCAACCTCGCCTTGCTGCTGGCCGGCTGCTACCGCAGCGACATCGATCTCATTCGCACCGGCCTGCACGACGTGCTGGTCGAACCACGCCGCGCAAGACTGATCGCAGGCTTCGCCGCAGTGAAACAAGCCGCTCTCGATGCCGGTGCGCTCGGCGCAAGCATCTCCGGAGCAGGGCCGAGCGTGTTTGCGTGGTGTGCGGACAAGGTGACCGCAGACACCGCGGCCACCGGTATGCGCGCCGCGTTCGCAAAAACTGGCATGGACAGCGATGCGTGGGTTTCGCCGGTCGCCGGTCCCGCTGCGGAAATCGTCGCATGAAGTACGTCAGCACACGTGGCAATGCGCCGGCGATCGGACTGGGCGCCGCGCTCGCTGCGGGGCTCGCACCCGATGGCGGCCTCTACGTGCCCCAGGTATTGCCGCGTTTCTCGCCCGAGGATTTCGATGGCTGCGACACACTCGCTTCCGTGGCCGAGCGTCTGTTGCAACCGTTCTTCGAGGGCGACGCGCTCGCTGCGCACCTTGGCACCCTCTGCGCCGAGACGCTCGACGCACCGGCTCCCCTGCGCGCGCTCAAACCGGCGCGCACGCATCTGCTCGAACTCTTCCATGGCCCGACCGCCGCGTTCAAGGATTTCGGCGCGCGCTTCCTCGCCGCCTGCCTCGCACGCAGCCGCAGCGAGAACGCAAGGGAACTGACCGTCCTCGTCGCGACCTCGGGCGACACCGGCGCTGCGGTCGCTGCGGCGTTCCATCGTCGACCGGGATTCCGCGTCGTGATCCTGTATCCGGATGGCCGCGTGTCACCGCGCCAGGCACACCAGCTCGGTTGCTTCGGCGACAACGTCGTCGCACTGCGCGTGGCCGGCGCATTCGACGACTGCCAGGCACTCGTCAAGCAGGCACTCAACGATGAGGCGCTCAAGGCCTTCGTGCCGCTGACCTCGGCCAACAGCATCAGCCTTGGCCGCCTGTTGCCGCAGATGACGTACTACGCGCATGCATCGCTCACCCACCGGCGCATGCACCGCGACGCGCTGCATTTCGTGATACCGACCGGAAATCTCGGCAATGCGCTCGGCTGTCTGCTTGCGCGCGCGCTCGGACTGCCGATCGGTGATGTGGTGCTCGCGACGAATGCGAACCGCGTGCTCGCGGATTTCTTCGCCGGCGGCGACTACGCTCCGCGCGCAAGTATCGCCACGCTTGCCAACGCGATGGACGTGGGCGCACCGAGCAATTTCGAACGGCTGCGCTGGCTCTATCCGCAGGAAACCGGGATGCGCGCCGCGCTGCACGCCGAAGCCGTCGACGATGCGCAGATCCGCGAGGTGATCCGCCTCAGCGAAAAACGCTACGGCTGCGTCGTCTGCCCGCACACCGCGACCGCGTTGTGTGTGCTCGAACAGCTTCGCGCAGCGGACGAATGGCGCGATCACGCCGTCGTCTCGACTGCGCACCCGGCCAAGTTCGATACGGTCATCGAACCGCTGATTGGAACGCGCATCGAGGTGCCGCCGGCGCTTGCCAGCTTGCTCGACCGCCCCGCCCAGGCCGAGCCCATCGCCGCCGACTATGCCGCGCTGCGCAGGCGGCTGGCGCACCCGGCGTCTCGCGCCTGAGAGAGGTTTCGACGCAGACGCGTATGTTGTGGCGCCATGCAAACCGCGCCGCGAGAGCCGGGCTTGGCGTTCACCGGCCTGCGCGCTATGATTCGCACCCTCGCCCGGCTTCATCGCCGGGCGATTGATGATCATGGGGCGGTAGCTCAGCTGGGAGAGCGCTGCGTTCGCAATGCAGAGGTCGAGGGTTCGATCCCCTTCCGCTCCACCAAGATATCAAGGACTTGCAAAAACACCGGCCTTGCGCCGGTGTTTTTGTTTGTGCCGCGGTGCTTCAGGGATGCACCTCCGCAAACGTTTCTGATCTGCGTGAGCGCACGCGCGCAAGATGGAGAGCGCTTCGCTCAGTCGGCATGCGGGTCGGGATGCAAACCCACTTTAACGAGCATGACTTCGATGCGCGCGTCCACGTAGGCGCCATCGTCCTGCGCAGCGCGCTGGCTGATTTCGTCGGCCATGTTCCCGAACGCATCGAGCAAGTCGCCAACATCCGGAAAGTCGGCCATGAGTTGGGGCAGGCGGGACTCGAACGCGTCGAGCGCCGCAACGATGGCGGGATTGGGTTCGCGTGCGTGGAGGCTCGAGTTCATCGGCGGAGGATATTTCGTGTCGCATGAACGGAAGCGGATGGACTGCGACGATGCAGTCGTTCCGCTTCAGCATCGCGATTCGCTGAGTTGTCGGATGACCAGACAAAAGGGCGCGGAGGAATCGTCCGCTTGAATTCGGTCGGCGACGGACGAGTGATCGGTCAAGATTCAAACGAATAATTACTCCGTCCCTTATCGTCCTCTCAACTGAACATCTGGGCCGCGTTCATTTGGCTTCTGAGTTCGTTGCGTTTTGCCAATTCAGAATGGAGACGGTTGGATCCTTTGCCGCGGCGACCTCTCCCAGCACATCTTCGTCCACAGCCCCACGATCCCAGTCTTTTTGGATCAGGTAGCCCGGATTTGCAGGGTAAAACATTCTGACGTTCCAGTAGACACGGGCTTTCAAGTATTCGCGGAACTGGGGATCTAGATTCGGCGCGTGATCCAGGTTCACGATCGCTATTTTGTTTTCCTCCAACGCGCCTTGGAACCTCCCCCACACTACGCCAAGGACGAATGCACCTATGCTCGTCGCAACAACGAACAGTAGAACCGAAAACAAGTATATGGAGCGTTTCATTCGGGAGGACTTCGGCTAGCGGCAAAAATGTGAACAGGCCCGCGATGCGAGGCATCGCACATGATGTTCGGCATGCCCTGCTGCTGCGTCAAGTTTCAGCGCTCTTAGCGCGTCGCTCCGTCGGCGGTCAGAGATGAAATCGCCCCTTCTCGCACCAATAGCGCACCTTCACGCCGCTCTCTGCCCACAACCGCGCGACCATGTCGCAATTCTGCTGGTTGTACGGCGGCGCTTCGGAGGTGTCGAAGGTGGCAACGTGATAGCGCGACAGGGGGTCGCCGGGAACCGCACTGCTGCGATAGAGGGTGTAGGTGTTGACGTCATTCGAGGACCGCGCACAGCCCGTCGCCACGAGTGCGCACGTCAGTATCCATCCGATTTTCATGTGCGTCTTTCCCAAGAATGCCCGCCATCAGCATAGCAGCGCCGATGGCGGGAACCGGGGACCCGATGTGCGTGGGTCTTGCTAGAACGCGCTGCCGTTGGCACGCCTCTGCTTGAACCGCTCCAGTGCCTGCTCGAGCGCGATCGCGCGATCGCGCATCAACTGCAGCTTGTTTCTGGCACGGATCACGCTGTCGACAATTTCCGCGCGCTGGCACAGTTCCTCGATCGTCAGTTCGCCGCCCAGCGGATTGAGGTAATCGCAAACGCTGCGGGCGTGGTTCAACAGGTTGATCGCCGTCGCGGCATCGACGGTCGCTGATCGCATCTTCATCGAAATACTCCGGGAGCGGTCCAGGGACCGTTCCGACACAGGGGATGGATGCGACCCGCGCGTTGCTTGGCTTCATGCCGGTATCCGCTTCCCACGGGACACTCGTCGCCGACGCGAGGGTCACGGCCATATGGGCCCCGCTGCGGCCTCGGGAAAAGTGCCGATTGCGCGATTCCGTGTAGGAAAACGCTGATTTGCCCCGATGCTACCGGCCGGCGCTGCGACCGGTCGCCGACCGTGCCGGGATCGACCACGATGCAGATGACCTTGCGCCCGGCGCAAGGCAGGCGGCATCCTATGCGCCACGGCGCGCGAAGGCGGCCGCATGCGCCCGTCAGAAGGCGTCGGTCCCTTCAAGGAAGTCTGCCCAGCGCATGATCGAATTCGGACATAGCACCCACGTAGGCCT
>JBDSXV010000170.1:0-10979 GCA_039926025.1 Dokdonella sp. | reverse complement strand
TGCTGGCGATCATGGTCATTCCGTTCGTCTCCTCGGTGATGCGCGAGGTCTTCCTCACCGTGCCGACGCGCCTGAAGGAGTCCGCTTACGCGCTCGGCAGCACCACCTGGGAAGTCGTCTGGGACATTGTGTTTCCGTACACGCGCTCGGCGGTGATCGGTGGCGTGTTTCTCGGCCTCGGACGGGCGCTCGGCGAAACGATGGCCGTCACCTTCGTGCTCGGCAACGCGCATCGCCTGTCTGCTTCCTTGCTCGAGCCCGGTAACTCGATTGCGGCGACCATCGCCAACGAGTTCACCGAAGCAGATTCGGACCTTTACCGTTCATCGCTCGTCGCTCTGGGCTTCCTGCTGTTCGTGGTCACGTTCATCGTGCTTGCTGCGGCGAAACTGATGCTGCGCCGGCTCGCACGCAACGAGGGCACAAAATGAGAACCGTCGCCGATCGTCTCTATCGCAAACGCGCGGTCATCAACGCCTTCAACCTCGTCGCATCGGGACTGTGTGCCGTCTTTGGTCTGTTCTGGCTGGTGTGGATACTGTGGACCACGCTGCGTCACGGCATCGCCGCGATGAAGCCGGGCCTCTTCACGCAAATGACGCCGCCGCCCGGTTCCGATGGTGGCCTCGCCAACGCGATGTTTGGCAGCGTGGTGATGAGCCTAACCGCGATCCTGATCGGCACGCCGGTCGGCATTGCCGCCGGAACTTATCTCGCGGAGTTCGCGAAGAAGCGTGCGCTTGGCGAAACAATCCGTCTTCTCAATGACATCCTGTTGTCGACGCCTTCGATCCTGCTCGGCCTGTTCGTGTACACGCTCATCGTCCGTCCGAGCGGTCATTTCTCGGGCTGGGCAGGCTCGATCAGCCTGGCCCTGATCGTCCTCCCGATCGTCGTGCGCACCACCGACGAGATGCTGCAGCTGGTGCCAAGCACCATGCGTGAAGCGGCTCTTTCGCTCGGCATTCCGCAATGGAAGGTGACCATGCAGGTGCTGTATCGGTCGGCGCTGCCTGGCATCGTCACCGGCATCCTGCTGGCGCTCGCGCGCATCAGCGGCGAGACCGCACCGCTGCTCTTCACCGCACTCAACAACCAGTACTGGAGCCACGACATGAACGCACCGATGGCGAGCATGCCGGCGGTGATGTTCCAGTACGCAATGAGCCCGTATGAGTCCTGGCAATCTCTCGCCTGGGCCGGTGCGTTTGTCGTCACGATCTTCGTCCTGCTTCTCAGCATCCTTTCCCGCGCAATCCTGCTGCGCAACAAGGTCTCCCATGACTGACGCCCACTTTTCCGCCGACTCCATGGCTGCTGCGTCAACCGCGGTGGCGTCCGCGTCCGCTCAGCGACCGAAGATGGCCGCGCGCAATCTCGACTTCTACTACAACGGCTCCCAGGCACTGAAGAACGTCAACTTCGACATCGCTGCGAAGCGTGTCACTGCACTGATCGGGCCGTCCGGTTGTGGCAAGTCGACCCTGCTGCGCGTGTTCAACCGCATTTATTCGATCTATCCGAAGCAGGAAGCAAAAGGCGAAGTGCTGCTCGACGGCGAGAACATCCTCGATCCGAAATTTCCCTTGAATCGTCTGCGCTCGAAAGTCGGCATGGTGTTCCAGAAACCGGTGCCGTTCCCGATGTCGATCTACGACAACATCGCCTACGGCATCCGCCACTACGAGAAGCTGTCAAAGGCGGACATGGACGCACGCGTCGAGCAGGCCCTGAATCAGGGCGCCTTGTGGGGCGAGGTGAAGGACAAGCTCAAACAGAGCGCGCTCGGCCTATCGGGTGGTCAGCAGCAGCGCCTGTGCATCGCGCGCGCGATTGCGCTGAAGCCCGAAGTGATCCTTCTTGACGAGCCAACCTCGGCACTCGATCCGATTGCGACCGGGAAGATCGAGCAGCTGATATCGGAATTGAAAGATCACTTCACCATCGCGATCGTGACCCACAACATGCAGCAGGCGGCACGCTGCTCGGATTTCACTGCTTTCATGTACCTGGGCGAGCTGGTCGAATTCGGTGACACCGAAATGCTGTTCACGAAACCGACCAAGAAGCAGACCGAAGACTACATTACCGGCCGTTTTGGCTGAGAAGACGAAACCATGACCACGACGCCGAATTCCGATCACATCGTCAAGGGCTACGACGCCGAACTGAAGCGTCTCACCGGCGAAATCCAGCGCATGGGCGAGCTCGCGCTCGCGCAACTCACGGCGTCGATCGACGCCGTGATGGAGCGCGACAGCGATGCGGCGATGAAGATCGTGCACGACGACAGCGCGATCGACTCGCTCGACCACGATGTCAGTCACGACGTCGTTCGCCTGCTCGCGCTGCGCCAGCCGATGGCGCGAGACCTGCGCGAAATTCTCGCCGCTTTGCGCATCTCGTCCGACATCGAACGCATTGGCGACTACGCGGCGAACATCGCCAAGCGCTCGATGGTTCTCAACCAGTCTGCACCGGTGCAACTCGCTTCCGCTCTGCCGCGCCTCGCACGCCTGGCCGAAAGCCTCGTGCGCGAAGTACTGGCGGCCTACCACGACAACGACGCCGAGCGGGCGCTCGATGCCTGGACACGCGACGAGGAACTGGATGAGCAGTACACCGGCCTGTTCCGTGAATTGCTCACCTACATGATGGAAGACCCGCGCAACATCACGCCGTGCACACACCTGTTGTTCATGGCGAAAAACCTTGAGCGCATCGGCGACCACGCGACCAACATCGCAGAGAACGTCTACTTCCTTGTCCACGGCACGCACATCAAGCAGATTCGGCGCAAAGGCGATTCGACCAGCGGCATCCCCGCTGCGGGTGCCTGACCGCGCCACCGTTCCAACATCCGCGCGCCGCGCTGTCGGGACAACGGCGCGGCGCGGGTGCTATCGACGTACCCACTTCGTCCGACAGAATTCTCATAAGCGTCGGCGCACGCCGATGCTAGACTCGCCCCGCTAGACTCTCTCGGGGGTGGGAGATGGACGAGATCAGCGAGCTGCTGGAACGCGCCCGCGGCGGCGACGACGCGGCATGGCAGCGCGTTATCGCCTTGCTCTACGACGACCTGCTGCGCCTCGCACGCTGCGCAAGCACTGCTGGTCGGGCGAATACGCTCAACGCGACCTCACTCGTGCACGAGTGTTATCTGCGCATTGCCAAGCAAGGTGCCGCGTCCATCGGCAGTCGCGAGCACTTCCTTGCACTGGCCGGTCGCGCCATGCGACAGATCCTCGTCAACCACGCGCGCGACCGCGTTGCCGCCAAACGCGGCGGTGGTGCTGCGCACACAACCCTTGGTCATGTCGACGTCGCCGCCGACCAGGAGGCCGAAGAACTGCTCGGTCTGGATACGGCACTTGAACAACTCGCACAGGACGACGAACGTCTCGTGCGCGTCGTCGATTGCCGCATTTTCGGCGGATTGACCGAGACCGAAACCGCTGCTGCGCTCGACCTTTCCTTGCGCACCGTGCAACGGCTGTGGTCGCAGGCGCGCGAGCGTCTGCAGTCGCTGCTGGTCGTCGCCTGACGTTGCCTGGATGAACAGGCTCGATCGCCTGCTCGAACCGGGTCGCCTGCTGCGCGGCGCACTGGTCAACAGCTTGCTGCGTGAAAGCGGCCATGTCACCGAACTCGCCATCGGTCAAAGCCTCGGACCGTTTCGCATCGAACGCGAACTCGGTCGCGGCGGCATGGGTATCGTGTACCTCGCTGCGCGCGCCGACGGCGAATACGAGCACGAAGTCGCGATCAAATGGCTGCCCAGCGGTGCGCTCGATCCCGACCACCTCGATCAGTTCCGACGCGAACGCCAGATTCTCGCCCAGCTGAGCCACCCGAATATCGCGCGCCTGCTTGATGGCGGCCACTGCGATGGCGGCCAGCTGTGGTTCGCGATGGAACACGTCGAAGGGCTGCCGATCGATCGCCATGCAGCCGAGTTGGGCCTCGGCTGGCGCGATCGCGTGGGCCTGATCCTGCCCGTGGTCGAGGCCGTGCTGTTTGCGCACGGTCGCTTGCTCGTGCATCGGGACATCAAGCCGAACAACGTCCTCGTCGACAGCGATGGTCGCCCCAAGCTGCTCGACTTCGGCGTCGCCAGCCTGCTGTCGGATGCGCAGGCGCGGCTCGCCTTCACGCCGGGCTTCGCCAGCCCGGAACAGCGCAGCGGTGCGCGGCCGGATGTTGCTTCCGATGTGTGGCAACTCGGCCGGCTGCTGCAGGTCATGCTGGCCGCGAAAGCGCCGGGCAGCGCGGCGCCGCAGGTGCCTCGCGATCTGGGGGCGATTCTGGCCAAGGCGACCGAAGGCTCGTCATTGCGGCGCTATCCCACGGCATCGGCCTTGCTTGCCGACTTGCAGCGCGTGCTGCATTTTCGTCCGGTCGCGGCGCGTCCGCCCAACATGCCGCACCGCCTGCATCTGCTGCTGCAGGCGCATCCCTGGGTCTCTCTCGGCAGTGCCCTGGTGAGTCTTGTCTTTGCCGCGGTCGTCGTCGGATTCATGCTGAACCTTGCCGGCCAGCGCGACGAGGCTGAGCACGCGCGTGCCGTCGCGGTGGCCGTGAACAACTTCCTCAACAACGACCTGCTGCCAGGGATCGATCCGCTTCAGGATGGTTCCAGCGACATCACGGCTTTCGAACTGACCGTGCGCGCGCTCGAAAAAGTGGAACACTTGCAGGGAGTGCCCGAGGTGGCAGGCCAGCTCGACTTGAGCCTCGGTCGCTCACTCTCCAATCTCGGACGCTTCGACCTGTCGATGGTCGCGCTGGATCGTGCGATTGCGCGTCTGACCCAAGCCTACGGCCCGCATCACGTCGACGTGCTGACCGCGCGACTGGCGCGTGACCAGGCCGACTTGAACGAGCAACTGGTCACCGACGAGGATCAACGCCTGCAAAGCTTGCGCAAGGATGTGCTGACGAGCCTTGGCCCGAAGGCACCTCTACTGGAGGATGTCGATGTGCAGAGCGCCCACGTGGCGATGCTGCGCGACGATTTCGTCTTGTGCGAGGCGCGCTACAGCGCACTGCTGCCGCGGATCGAGCAGATGGGACGCGCCAACCAGGCCGATGTCTACAATGGCCTCAGCATGTGTGAATCACGCCTTGGTCGGCTGGAGTCTGCGCTCAAGCATGCACGCAAGGCGCACGAATTGCGCGTGCAGGAAAACGGTCCACATCATCCATTCGCGCTCGAGACCGGCCTCTCGCTCGAGACCGCGCTGGTCGGGCTCGGCCAGTACGACGAAGCGATCGTGGTGCTGCACGACCTCAATGCGGAGCTTGCGCATCGTTACGGCGAGCATCATCCCACCACGCTGACCGTTACCCACGACCTGGGTTTTGCGATCACCTGTGCCGGCCGTGCCGAGGAAGGCGCGGTCTGGCTGCGCAAGGCCGTGGACGGTCGCGCGCTGGTACTTGGAAGGAATCATCCCTGGTATGCCATGAGTGAAGCGGTACTCTCGATGGCGCTGATCCGCGAAGGGCACTTGCAAGAGGCCAACGCGGAATTGTCGACGGCGGAGGCCGTGCTGGCGACACATCCTGGCGAAACACCGTATGCGCAGGCGGTGACCCTCGAGAATCGCGCAGATCTCATGCTCGCCCAGCATCGCTACGCCGAAGCCATCAAGCGCTTCGATACAGCAATTGAAGCTGCCACCCCGCTGTATCCGGCTGAACATCCGCGTCTGGCCGTGATGCGCCTCGGTCGCGGCCTCGCGATGCTGGGCGCGCACGCCACGGAAGAAGGCAAGGTGGTGTTGCGCGATGCATTGCACATCATCGGCGACCGCCCGGATTGTCGCTCGAACCAGATTGACGACGCGCGACGCTTGCTCGAGTGAACGTTGTCGCGCACGAACGCGACGCTGCTCGAGTCGACGGGTAAGTTCGCAGTGCAAGGCACCGCGGCGGATTTGTCAGATGCCCCAGGCGGTGCAAGGCACCGCGGCTGATTCGTCAGGTGCCCCAGGCGGTGCAAGGCACCGCCTGGGGCAAAACCGACCGGAGTCGCTCCTCTCTTCGACTCCAGTCGGTTGACTCGTCGTAGACGATCGAACGTCGTTTCGATCGGCTCCTAGCGCGTCATGCGCAAACTGTGTGTCCAGGTATGGTCATACGCTGCGTACGCGGTCCAGTTGTAAGAAGACCATGTATACCCTTCACCCGGCCATGGATTCATATAACCAATCGTCTGCGTGCCGCTGCGATCGTCATAACCGTAGCCCACCAAAATGTGCCCGCCGCCGCTGTACCAGCCGAAACGCATCACGAACGGCCGACTCGCATTCACGTCGCTGACCACCGAACTCCAGCTGAGTGCGGACGCATAGGCGTTGTTGCCCACGCCCCAGTGCTGCAGGATCGCCTGCACGCTACCGGCCACGCCGTACACCGAATTCGGCGAGTTCGCGCGCGACGTCCAGTCGAAGTTGGTGTTGCCACAGCTGTCGGAGCGACCGAACGCCCAGTTCGCGACACCGCACTGACTTTGCGTCGAGCCGTAGAAGCGCAATATGTCGACTGAGGTCGCGTCCCAGCACCAGTTGCTGTGCTCCTGCGTGACGAGGGCGACGTTGAGATATTTGTAGCCGCTGGCGGCAACGGCGCTGGTGGAGAGCGCGGCGAGCGCAGCCGCGGCGACGAAATGGACGAGAGTTTTCATGGACTCAGTTCTCCTGTCAGGCGCGGACATCAGTTGGCGAGATTGCGGGCGACAGCATCGCGCAGTTGCGACCGCACCTCAGCGTCGGCGAGCAAGCCATCGCTGCCTGCGCTCTTGTCGCCCGTTGCAAGACGCAGCGACTCGCGTGCCGCCTGCAGCGGAGCGAAGCGCTCGCCGTTTGCAGCTCCCTTGATCTCGATGAAGTCCGCAGTCGCCTGCGGCACGCGTACATAGCGCAATTGCGCAGCAGGCTTGCTGCCCTGCGCATAGACCACGGCATCGACTTCCTTGACGAGACCGGCGCCCCCCATCGACACCGCTTCCCAACCTGCAGCACCCTCGGCCATCGTCAGCAGACCGACGGGCCGACCCGCCACGGTGACGGCAAAGCGCCAGATACCCGTCGCATGCGCGCTCGCATCCAGACTCTCGCCGGCCATGAGGCTGTTCGGATCGGCGTCATACACCTGAAAGCCGTAGCCGATGGAAGCACCCTGCATGTCGCCAGCATCCTGCACGTCGAACGGGAAGCCCTGCGGCAGGGTCCCGGCTTCGCCCTGGTATCGAGCAGCGAAACTGCGCAACGACTGCACGGCTCCCATGCGCGCCGGCGAGGACACGCGCGCGGCTTGCGCCGCGAAATCCGCCTCGAGTTGGTTCGCAACCTGCGGCGGTTGCGCCATCGCTGCCGTCGTGCAGGCCAGCGCAGTCCATCCGATCAGGAAAAAATACGTGCTCTTCATTTCCTCTCCCCACGTTGGTTGGTCGGTTGCCCACTGGCCCGCACCACTCCCGCACCCGATGGACGCCTGGATTTGGAACGTGATCGTTCGACATGGAGCGGTCAGTCCGCGGGTCCGCCGCGATGTGTCACGCGGCTGGCCCTGAAGAGATAAAACACGCAAGCGCGGTGAACCCCGCCACCCACGCGACTACGCGCGCAGCCTGCGTGCCGCGTTGAAGAAGGCCGGGAAGCAAGATCAGGCAAATCGGCGCGTTCGCACTGAAGTCGAACTCGCAACCGACAGGGCAAGAAGCGGCGGAGCCGCCCTTTGGATTTCACCGAAGAGCGACTCGATACACCGGAAGCGCCGTCAGCGCTTGGCGTCCGGGACCTTCGCGGCGCGTTGACGCAGGGTCTCGAACAACGCGACGCCAGTCGCGACCGAAACGTTCAGGCTCTCGATGTCGCCACGCATCGGGATCTTCGCGAGGAAGTCGCAGGATTCCCGCGTAAGTCGGCGCATGCCCTCGCCTTCGCCGCCGAGCACGATCGCAATCGGACCATCGAGATCGACGGAATAGATCGACTGCGGCGTGTCACCCGCAAGACCGACCAGCCAGACGCCGGCATCTTTCAGTCCCTTCAAGGCACGCGCAAGATTTGTCGCGGCAACGATGGGAACACGATCGGCCGCGCCAGCCGAAGCACGCCGCACCGTTGGCGTGACGCCCACGGCGCGATCTTTCGGCACCACGACCGCCGTCACTCCCGCCGCTTCCGCACTGCGCAGGCAGGCGCCGAAATTGTGCGGATCGGTGACGCCGTCGAGGACAAGGATCAACGCATCGCGCCCGGCTTTCGCGATGAGCTCGGCCAGCGCCGCTTCCGGCAGCGGCGGCGGCGCGTTGTAGGTCGCGACGACGCCCTGATGGCGTGCGCCACCGGTCATGCGATCGAGCGCCGCCCGATCGCGCGCATGTGGCTTCACTCCAAGTTCGCGCGCTCGCTCGCCGAGCTCCTTGACGCGCGTGTTCTGGGTGCCGGTCTCGATATACAACTCGACCAGGTTGCCGACGTCGTGGTTCAACGCGGCTTCGACGGCGTGGATGCCGATCAGTAATTCGGTGCTCATGGATAGGCGTAGGTGATGTTTGAGGGATGCAATTCTAGCTGCGCAGGAGAGTCGAAGCCCTCTCCCGAACGGAGAGGGTTTGGGTCAACGTCCGCTCACCAGCCTGAAATCGATCTTGCGATCTTCCAGGCTGGCGCGCAGCACCTGCACGCGCACGGCGTCGCCGAGGCGGAACTTAAGGCCGCGGCGTTCGCCGGTGAGCAGGCGCCGGGTCGCATCGAAGTGGTAGTAGTCGTTCGGCAGCTGGGTGATGTGCACGAGACCGCTGATCTTAGATTCGGTCAGTTCGACGAACAGCCCGAATGACGTCACACCCGCGACGATGCCTTCGAATTCGCTGCCGACGTGCTTCTCCATCCACGCGCACTTGTAGCGCTCATCGACATCGCGTTCGGCTTCGTCCGCACGGCGCTCGTTGTGCGAGCAGTGCACGCACATGCTAGCCATCGTGCTCGGGCTGTATTCGTAACCGGTCGGCTTTCCACCACCGAGCGCGTAGCGGATCGCACGGTGCACGAGCAGATCCGGATAGCGCCGGATCGGTGAAGTGAAGTGCGTGTAGAACTCGAGGCCGAGCCCGAAGTGACCGGGATCTTCCGGCTGATACACCGCCAGGCTCTGCGAACGCAGCAGCACCGATTCGATCAGGCTGGAGTCGGCGCGCTTGCGCACCTTCTTCAACAGCGCGGAGAAGTCGCCGGGCGTGACCTGATCGTGCGGCGGCATCGTCAGCTTGAACTCGCGCAGGAATTCGAGGAGATCCTCGTACTTCGATGCCGGCGGCGGTGCATGCACGCGATATGGCGACGGAATGTGCTTCTTCTGCAGGTACTTCGCAGCTTCCACGTTCGCCGCGATCATGCATTCCTCGATCAGCTTGTGCGCGTCGTTGCGGTCGTAGGAGCCGAGCTGCATGACCTCCCCGTTCGCGCCGAGCCGAAATTCGACTTCACGGCTTTCGAAATCGATCGCGCCGCGCTTCTGACGCGCTTTCGACAACAACTTGTACAACTGATGCAGGTTCTTCAGCTGCGGCATCACGTCGGCGAGTTCATCCCGCGCATCCGCGTCCTTCTCGCCGATCGCCTGCCATACGCGGTTGTAGGTCAGGCGCGCATGCGAACGCATCACGGCCGGATAGAACTTGGCACGCGTGACCTCGCCTTCGTGATCGACCTGCATCTCGCAGACCATGCACAGGCGCTCGACCTTCGGATTCAGTGAGCAGATGCCGTTGGACAACGTCTCCGGCAACATCGGCACGACGAAGCCCGGAAAATAGACCGAAGTCGATCGGTTGTAGGCCTCGGTATCGATCGGGCTGCCCGGTTGCACGTAGTGCGACACGTCGGCAATCGCGACGAGCAGGCGGAAACCGCTGTCGTTGGGTTCGGCGAATACCGCATCGTCGAAATCCTTCGCATCTTCGCCATCGATCGTGACCAGCGGCGTCTTGCGCAGGTCGACCCGCCCCTGGATCTCGGCAGCAGAAACCTCGGGCTCGACATCGGCCGCGGCACGCAGGGCAGCGTCAGGCCAGTCGTGCGGCAAGTCGTGACTGGCGATCGCCATCTCGACCACCAGCGACGGCGTCAAGCGCTCGCCAAGCACCGTCAGCACCTTGCCCATCGGGCCGCGCTGCGCAGTGGGCTGATCGGTGATCTCGACCACGACGATCTGACCCGAACGCGCGCCACGATCCTTGCCCGGCGTGATCAGGATGTCCTGATGCAGGCGGCGGTCATCCGGCTTGACCAGGACGAGTCCGGCTTCTTCGATGACACGTCCGACCATGCGCGGCGAACGACGTTCCAGCACTTCGACGATCGCACCCTGGCGACGCCCACGGCGATCGACGCCGACCACGCTGGCGAGCACGCGGTCGCCGTGCAGCACCTTGCGCATCTCGGCAGGCGAAAGGTAGAGATCTTCGCCGCCCTCTTCCGGGCGCAGGAACCCGTAGCCTTCGGCATTCGCGATGACGCCACCGCGGATCAGATCGAGTTTGCTTGCGACGCCATAGCCGCCGCGGCGATTCTGGATCAGCTGGCCATCGCGCAACATCGCCGCGAGGCGCCGGGTCAGCGCCTCGAAATCCTGCGGTGTGCTCAGGCTCAGCGCGTGCGCGATCGCCTCGACATTCATCAATTCGCCATGCTTTTCGAGCAAGGCGGCAAGTGCTTCACGACTCGCGATCGGGCGCTCGTACTTGGTCGCCTCGCGGTCGGCATACGGATCGTGGATCGGCGGCGGCTTTGCGCCTTTCTTCCCGGGCAGCGGCGGCAGCGGCTGCGGCATGAATTTCGGCAGGCCGGCGCGTTTGCCGGGTCCCCGCTTGTTGCGCTCGGCCGGAGCGCCAGCACTGGTTGTCTTTCTTCTTTTCAACGTGATTCCTTGTGGTTCGGTGGAAGCGTCGCCGAGCATGCCCGCGA
>JBDSXV010000169.1:0-39411 GCA_039926025.1 Dokdonella sp. | reverse complement strand
ACACGACGCGGCCCACCCGCATCCGACAAGATCGGGCGTCAGGTTCAGCCTGCCGCGATGAATCGAACCCACGGAGCCGACGATGGACAGACGAGATTTCCTCAAGATCACCAGCGCCGGTGTCGGCAGTCTGGTGATTCCCGCTTACTTCGGGCGCGCGATCGCAGCCGAAGTCCTGCTCAGCAAGATCGATGTCGCGACCAAGAAGCGCCTCGCTGACGTTGCCCTGCACGCGGCCAAGTCCGGCGGTGCGACGTACTGCGATGTGCGCATCGGGCGCTACCTGCGCCAGTTCGTGATCACCCGGGAAGACAAGGTGCAGAACGTTGTCAACACGGAGTCCAGCGGCATCGGCATCCGTGTGATCGCGAACGGCACCTGGGGCTTTGCCGCGACAAGCGACATGAGCAACGACAGCGTGGCCAAGGCGGTCAAGCAGGCGATCGCGATCGCGAAGGCGAATTCGCGCATGCAGGCCAAGCCGGTCGAACTTGCGCCGGTCAAGGGCGTCGGTGAAGTCAGCTGGTCGACGCCGATCGTGAAGAGCGCGATGGAAGTTCCGATCAAGGAAAAGGTTGACCTCCTGCTCGGCGTCAATGCCGATGCGATGAAGGCAGGCGCGAGTTTCATCAACTCGATCCTGTTCGCAGTCAACGAGCAGAAATATTTTGCATCGTCTGATGGTTCCTACATCGATCAGGACGTGCACAGGATCTGGGCGCCGATGCAGGTGACCGCGGTCGACCAGAAGACCGGCAAGTTCCGCATCCGTTCGGGCCTTTCCGCGCCGCGCGGCATGGGATACGAATACCTCGACGCGAAGGCATCCGACCGGGTCGAATTGCCCGGCGGCGCGGTCGTCTACGGCGATTCCTACGACATGCGTGCTGACGCGATCGCCGCGGCGAAGCAGGCGAAGGAAAAATTGACCGCGCAATCGGTCAAGCCGGGCAAGTACGATCTCGCGCTCGATCCGTCGCACCTGTGGCTGACAATCCATGAATCGGTCGGCCATCCGACCGAACTCGATCGCGTTCTCGGCTACGAGGCGAATTACGCCGGTACCAGTTTCGCCACGCTCGATAAGTGGAAATCGAAGGATTACAAATACGGCAGTGACAAGGTCACGATCTTCGCCGACAAGATCCAGAAGGGCACGCTCGGCGCAGTCGGCTACGACGACGAAGGCGTCAAGACGCAGCGCTGGGATCTGATCAAGGACGGCATCCTGGTGAACTACCAGGTGATTCGCGACCAGGCCCACATCCTCGGTCTGAAGGAATCGCAGGGCTGTTGCTACGCGGATAACTGGTCCAGCGTGCAGTTCCAGCGCATGGCGAACGTGTCGCTTGAGCCGGGCAAGGAAAAGCTCGGGCCTGCAGAGATGATCAAGAACATCGAGAACGGTATCTACATCATCGGTGACGGCTCGTTCTCGATCGACCAGCAGCGTTACAACGCCCAGTTCGGCGGCCAGCTCTTCTACGAAATCAAGAACGGCAAGATCACCCAGCCGATCGAGGACGTCGCCTACCAGATCCGCACGCCGGAATTCTGGAATTCCTGCGCGGCAGTCTGCGATCAAAGCGATTTCCGTTTCGGCGGTTCGTTCTTCGATGGCAAGGGCCAGCCTGGCCAGGTATCGGCCGTGTCGCATGGATCGAGCACCGCGCGCTTCAATGGCGCCAACGTCATCAACACTGCGCGCAGCCTCGGCTGATGAAGCCGGGATTCGAGATTCGGGATTCGGGATTTGCCAAAGCGCGCGCACCGGCTCCGGCATCGAGTGCCGGAGCAGCAGTCGCAGCCAGGATTGGAGAAATCAGATGAGCATGTATACCGAGCAAGAAGCCAAGGCGATCCTCGACAAGGCGATCAAGGCGTCCAAGGCCGACCAGTGCACCGCGACACTGACCGGCGCGAGCGGCGGCAACATCCGCTATGCGTTGAACAGCGTATCGACCAGCGGCTACGTCAGCGACGCCGACCTCGCGATCGAAGTCGCGTTCGGCAAGCGTATCGGCACCGCCACGATCAACGCGTTCGACGACAAGTCGATCGAGGCGGTCGTTCGACGTGCCGAGGAACTAGCGCAGCTGGCACCCGAGAATCCGGAGTTCGTGCCGGCGATCGAAAAGCAGACCTACAAGCCGACCGGCACCTTCATCGAGAAGACCGCTGCCATCACGCCGGAATACCGTGCACAGGTCGCGGCCGACTGCATCGAGCCCTGCCGCAAGGACAAGCTCGTCGCGGCCGGCTTCTTCACCGACACGCAGAACTTCGCCGCGATCGCCAACAGCAAGGGCAACTTCGGCTACCAGACGTCGACCGGCGCGGATTTCACCTGCACCGTGCGCACCGATGACGGGCACGGTTCCGGCTGGGTTGCGCGCAATCTTTCCGATATCGGCAAGTTCGATGCGAAGAGCGACATCAAGACGGCCATCCAGAAGGCCAAGGGTTCGGCCGATGCGAAGGCGCTCGAGCCGGGCAAGTACACGGTGATCATGGAGCCGGCGGCAACTGCCGGCCTCATCTCGTTCATGATGTTCGGCTTCGACGCGCGCCAGGCCGACGAGGGTCGCAGCTTTCTGTCGAAGAAGGGCGGTGGCAACAAGCTCGGCGAAAAATTGTTCGACGATCGCGTGACGCTCTATGCCGACCCGTGGGACACCGAAGCCGCCGTGTTGCCGTGGGACAACGACGGCCTCGCACGCGAGCACACGCCGATCATCACCAAGGGCAAGGTCGACTACCTGCAGTACTCGCGGTACTGGGCGCAGAAACAAGGCAAAAAGGCGATTGGCCAGCCCGGCAACCTGATCATGGTCGGCGGCGACAAGTCGACCATGGATCTGGTCAAAGGCACCAAGAAGGGCGTGCTCGTCACGCGCACCTGGTACATCCGCCTCGTCGATCCGCAAACCGTGTTGCTGACCGGCCTCACGCGCGACGGTACGTTCTACATCGAGAATGGCGAGATCAAGTATCCGATCAAGAATTTCCGCTTCAACGAATCGCCGGCGATCATGCTCAACAACATCGAGGAGATCGGCAAGCCGGTGCGCGTGGGCGACGACGAATCGCCGTTCGTGATGATGATCCCGCCGATGAAAATCCGCGATTTCACGTTCTCGTCGCTGTCGGACGCTGTGTAGAGTCGGGATTCGGGATTCGGGATTCGGCAAAGCGATGTATCGCGTGACGCGGAAGTCGCTCTTCGCAATCTCCTGTCCCGCATCACTGGCGACGGCCTTCCCATGACGCGCTCAGAGTTCCTTCGTGTCATGCTCCTCGGCAGCGCCGGTCTCGCGCTCGTGCCGCGCGCGGGCGCGCTGGCGGCTTCTCCGAATCCCGAATCCCGAATCCCGAATCCCGGCTCCTCGTACGACTTCTGGTTCACGCGCCTGATGTACGAGTCCGGCGACTGGGATGTCGATCAGCGCATGCCATCGAACCTGCTCGACGCCCTGATCCAATACACGACGCTGCGCGTCGATGCGAAGGAGCGCGTGCTGCCGCTGGCCGATCCGCGCATGTTGACGCAGCCGTTCTGCTATCTCGCGGGACACAAGCTGGTTGAATTCAACCCGGACGAGCGGCGCAATTTCGAGCGCTACGTGCGCAATGGCGGCTTTGTCCTCGTCGATGACTGCAATCACGACATCGACGGGCTCTTCGCGAAATCATTCGAACGCGAAATGACGGAAATTTTCGGCGCCGATGCGCTGAAGAAGCTGCCGAAGAACCATCCGGTGTTCGAGAGTTTTTTCAGGTTCGACGGGCCGCCCAACACGAACTTCGAACTCAACGGCTGGGGCGACGATCTCGTGCACGAATACCTCAAGGGCATCGAGATCGACGGGCGCCTCGGCGTGCTCTACAGCAATAAGGACTACGGCTGCGAGTGGGACTACGACTGGCGCAACAAGCGCTGGCTGGCGGAAGACAACACGAAGTTTGCAGTGAACGTCGTCATGTACGCACTGACGGCATGAAGAGCACGAATCCATGGACAGCGTGATGAATGATGTGGTTACCGAGCAATCCGTGCAGCGCCAGCTCGACAAGCTTGCTGCATTGCGTGACGCGATCGCGCAAGTCATCGTGGGCCAGCGCGATGTCGTCGAGCAGTTGCTGATCGGTCTGCTCGCGGGCGGTCACTGCCTGCTCGAAGGCGTACCCGGACTCGGCAAGACCTTGCTCGTGCGCTCGTTGGGGCAGGCGCTCGCGCTCGATTTCCGGCGCATCCAGTTCACGCCCGACCTGATGCCGAGCGACATCATCGGCACCGAAATCCTCGAAGAGGACCACGGCACCGGGAAGCGCTATTTCAAGTTCCAGCAGGGGCCGGTATTCACCAACCTGCTGCTCGCCGACGAGCTCAACCGCACGCCACCGAAGACCCAATCAGCCCTGCTCGAGGCAATGCAGGAACGCACGATCAGCTACGGCGGCACCACGCACATCCTGCCGCAACCGTTCTTCGTGCTGGCGACACAGAATCCGCTGGAACAAGCCGGTACGTATCCATTGCCGGAGGCGCAGCTCGACCGTTTCCTGTTGCACATCCGCGTCGACTATCCGGATGAGGCGGAAGAGCGCGCGATCCTCGCACAGACCACCGGCAGTGCCAGCGCGCAGATCCGATCCGTGATGAGTGGCGAAGAAGTCATCGCGTTGCAGAAACTTACACGCGACGTGCATGTCGGCGACGATCTGCTTGCCTGGATCACGCGGCTCGTGCGAGCGACACGGCCACAGACCAGCGAGCTGCCCGAAGTGCGCGACTGGGTGCGCTGGGGCGCCGGCCCGCGCGCGGGCCAGTCGCTGGTGCTGGCGGCGAAAGCGCGCGCATTGATCCATGGACGTTTCGCCGCAAACCGCGACGATGTCAAGGCGCTCGCTGCACCGGTCATGCGCCATCGCCTGCTGTTGTCGTTTGCCGCCGAAGCCGAGCAGCGCAACAGCGATGACGTGATTGCCGCGCTGTTGCGCGGCATGCCTTTTCCTGCGTGATCTCGCTCGTGGAGACGACACGATGACCGCTGCAATGACTGGCGCGGCTCATCCCGTTCTACGTGCCGAGAGCCCGTTGCGCGAGTGAACGCGATCGATCTCGTCGCACCGGATGTGCGCGCACGCTTGCGCGACCTGCGCCTGGTCGCGCGATCCGGCGCAGGCGGCGACGGACTTGGCCAGCACACCAGTCGCAGCCGTGGCGCCGGACTCGAGTTCGCGCAATATCGCGCGTACGAACCCGGCGATGAACCCCGACGCATCGACTGGAAACTCTATGCACGTTCGGATCGCTATTTCGTTCGCGAAGCAGAACGCGACAGTCCGTTGACGGTCTGGTTGATCATCGATGCGACGGGCTCGATGAAGCAGTCCGATGCCGCGCGTCCGGGTTTCAGCAAGCTCGATGCCGCCAAGGGGCTCGCTGCCTGCGTGATCGAACTCGCGTTGCGCCAAAGTGATCGCTTCGGCGTCATTGCGCTCGGCGGAGCGGCGCCGCTGTTGATTCCGGCGTCCGCTGGGCCACGGCAGCGTGATCGATGCCTGCTCGAATTCGCGCGCCTCGGCGCGGCAGGGCGCTGGCCGGACACGACATTGTTGCGGCCGTTGTGGGAACGCGTCCGCCCACTGTCGCTGGTCGTGTTCCTGTCCGATTTCTTCGATGACGCGGCGACCGATCTGGCCACGCGCCTCGCCGCCGCCCGACGCGAAGTAGTCGCCGTGCAACTGCTGAGTGCGGAGGAACGCGACTTCCCGTTCACCGGCGGCCATCGCTTTCGCGATCCGGAATCCAGCGACGAACGTCGCGTCGACGCGGCGGCCGTGCGCAAGGACTATCTGCAGCAATTCGGGGTCGCGCGTGCGCGGCTGAGCAGCCATCTCACTGCGAGCGGCGTGCGCAATACGGCGCACGTGCTCGACGAACCGCTGGATGCGCCTCTGCAGCGATTCTTCGGCCAGCGGCAGCAGCGCGCATGAGCTTCAGCCTGCTTGCGCCGCTCGGCCTCGCCGCGTTTGCGGCATTGGCACTGCCGCTCCTGATCCACCTGATCCGACGACTGGAACTGACGGCGACCGATTTCGCGGCCCTGCGCTGGATCTCCGAACGCGTCACACCGCGCCGTCGTCGGCGATTCGAGCGCCCGTGGTTGCTGCTGATGCGCCTGTTGCTGCTCGCACTGCTGGCACTGTTGCTCGCGCGCCCGGTCATGACTGACCCATCGAGCCCGCTGCGCACACATGTCGTCATCGCCCCGGGCGTCGGTCGCGCAGCTGTGTATGCGGCTGTCGGGGATGCTGCAGCGGATTGGCGTTGGCTCGCGCCCGGATTCCCCGCCATGGACGCAGCACCGCCTGCTGGCACCGTACCGCTCGCCAGTTTGCTGCGCGAACTCGACGCGGACCTGCCGGCAGCGACCGCGTTGACTGTCGTGGTGCCGAGTGAGCTCGCCGGCCTTGATGGCGAACGTCTGAGCCTCGGTCGCAAAGTGGATTGGCGCGTGTTGCCTGGTGTCATGGCGTCGAGTGTGCCGACTATTGCGGATGCGCCGATTCGTCTGGCGGTTCGCTATTCCGCGGAGAGCGAATCTTCCTTGCGCTATCTGCGCGCTACCGTCGCCGCGTGGAATGCACGCGAGCCCGGCCGTTATGCCCTCGATGCGCAGCCGTTATCGGCACCGATCCACGCCGACGAGCACTGGCTGATCTGGCTGGACGCGCAATTGCCCCCGGCGATAGCGAGCTGGATCGAGCAAGGCGGTACCGCGGTGCTGGCCGATCATCCGGAACCAAGCGGCGACGCCGTGTGGCGCGATGCCGGCGGCAACGTACTGGCGCAACGCCACGCATCCGGTCGCGGTCGCATTGTCGCGTTGCACGGCGCGCTGACAGCGCAGGCGCTGCCCATCGTGCTCGATGCGAATTTCCCGGATCGCCTGCTTGCGGTGATGCGTGAAGCGCCGCCTGCACCGACGCGCGCAAGCGCGGAGGCGATGCGGCCGCTGCAGGAAGTCGCTGCTGCCGGCAGCGCGAGTGTTGCAGCAGGCCGCGCGCGTCCTCTGGATTCGTGGCTCGCAATTTTGATCGCGGGCCTGTTCATGCTCGAACGTTTTCTTGCGACACGAGTGCATGCCGAGGTCGCCGAGTGAGCGTCGAAGCGCGCATTGATCGGTGGCAATGCGAGGCGGCGCGCCGCCGCGTCGCCATCGTGCTTGCGCTTGCTGCACCGATCGCGTGTGCGCTGGTCGTACTCGGAGCGCGCATCGGTGGCGTCACGATGGCTGTGCTGCTTGCAGCCGTCGCTATTGCGATCCTGGGTGTTGTTGCGGTGCGCGCGTGGCGTCGCATCGACGCGCGCTGGATCTCGCGTCGCCTCGATGCATTGGTGCCAGTGATGGACGACAGTGCGGCCTTGCTGTTTGTCGATGAACAGCGCTTGTCGATGCTTGGACGCCTGCAGCAGGCGCGTTTGCGCGCGCGTGTCATCGACCTCGACGCCGACCTGCGTCCGCCGTGGCCGCGACGAATGCAGTTCGCGAGCGTCGGAATTGCATTCGCGATCCTCGCCGCCGCAGCGGCGTGGCCCATGCGCGAAGCGGAGTCGGATCGGTCCGGCACGGTCGCCCGTTCTGCGGTACCGACCACGACGGCGATCACGCGGGCAGAACTCGCTATTGCAGCGCCCACTTACACGCAGTTGCCCGCGCGCAGCGAATTGGCGCTCGACGCGAAGGTACCCGAGGGATCGCAGCTTGCATGGCGGCTGCGTTTCGATCCGCAGCCCGAGGCGGCGTCCCTGCAGTTCCATGACGGGAGGCATCTCGCGCTCGTGCGCAGCGGCGATGACTGGCAGGCCGAGCGCGTCCTCGCCGCATCGACGCTGTACCGCATCGAGCTCGAAGGGGCGCCGCGCCTCGCCGACGATCGGCTGCATCGACTCGACGCCGTCGCCGACTTCCCTCCCGACGTACGCGTGATCCGGCCGGAGAAGTCCCTGACCCTGCTTGATGCGCAGCAGAAGACCTGGGAACTTGCGTTCGAAGCAAGTGACGACTACGGCCTCGCGCGCGCCGAACTCAACCTCACGCTTGCGCAGGGCACGGGCGAGAACGTCGCGTTCAAGGAACAGACGATTGCGCTCGACGGTGAAGCGTTCGGTGACACGAGCGGCACGCGTCACCAGCACTATCGGCATGTGCTTGACCTTGCTGCCCTCGGCATCGCCCCGGGCGACGACGTGATCGTTCGTCTCGCCGTCACAGACAATCGCGAACCAAAGCCGAACGTGACACGCAGTGCCAGTTTCATCCTGCGCTGGCCACTTGACGCGTCGACCGAAAGTGCCGGCCTCGAAGGCATCGTGCAGAAGACGATGCCCGCTTATTTTCGCAGCCAACGCCAGATCATCATCGACAGCGAAGCGTTGCTTGCTGACAAACCGAACCTCGATGACGTGCACTACATGGCGCGTTCGGATGGAATCGGTGTCGACCAGAAAATCCTGCGCCTGCGCTACGGCCAGTTCCTCGGCGAAGAATCGGAAGGCAAGGCCGAGCACGCGCCGGACACCGTGCCACGCGACGCTGCCGACACGCAGGCCGGTGCGCTCGCGGGCGTGCACGAAGCGCACGAGAACCCAGGGCATGCCGCCGCACCGACCAAGTTCGGACAGGAAGGCAACACCGTCGCCGAATACGGCCATGTGCACGACATCGCCGAAGCGGCGACCCTGCTCGATCCGGACACCAAGGCCACGCTGAAGTCCGCGCTCAACGAGATGTGGCAGGCCGAGCTGCATCTGCGCCAGGGCAATCCCGCCGAGGCGTTGCCATACGAGCATCGCGCGCTCGAATTCATCAAGCAGGTGCAGCAGTCGACGCGCATCTACCTCGCGCGCGTCGGCCTGGAGCTCCCGGCGCCCGATGAGGCACGTCGGCTGACCGGCGAGCGCAAGGATCTGAGCGACCGCGTCGGCACGCTTGCCGCGGCGACCACAAACGATGCGACTCTCACCGATTTCTGGCGCGCGCTTGCCGAAAACGGCACGCCCGACTGGAGCGCAGCCGACACCTGGATTGCGGCGCATCAGGCGGCCTTGCCGGATGCGCTCGGCGTGCTCTCTGCGATCGATCGCGCGCGACGCGAGCCCGCGTGCGCCGATTGCCGCAAGGAATTGCAGAACCTGCTGTGGTCCCTGCTGCCGACGCCGGCGGCAGGCAGCGATCCGCGCACCGCACCGGACGTCGTCGGGCGCGGCTATCTCGATGCGATTCGTGCCGATGAAGCGCGTGTCGACGCGACCGGCAATGGCGCGTCGACGCAGGTGCCGCGGTGAACGCTACGTGGATCATCGCTACGCTGCTGGGCTTGGCGCTCGCGCTGGGCATCGCGCGCATCCTGCGCGGTGCGCATACGTATCGCGCCGCGCGAATCGCAATGCAGGTCGTAGCCGTTGTCTTGCTCTACCTGTGCCTGCTGCCGCCATCGACGCACGAGGATTTTGCGGCGGGCGAACTGGTCGTGCTTACGCCCGGCGTCACGACGGCCCAGCTCGATGCGCTACAGACGAGCGCGCTGACGATCGCACTCCCCGGCAGTACGGATCAGCGCGGCATCGAGTCCACTCCAGATCTCGGCACGGCGTTGCGCCGTCATCCGGACAGTCGCCGAATGCGCATCGTCGGCGGCGGCTTGCCGGCGCGCGATCGCGATGCCGCGCGCGGACTCGTCGCCGAGTTCGATGCGGCGCCGCTGCCGCGCGGTGTGGTCGAACTCGAGACGCAACCCGATATTCGCTCAGGCAGTCTGTGGTGGCTGCGCGGCCGCGTCGAAAACATGCCGCATGGACGTGTCGAATTGCGCGATCCCGCTGACAAGCTCGTGGCGAATGCCAACCTCGACGATGCGGGCCAGTTCCGATTGCAGGCACAGGCGAAAAGCGCAGGCAACGCGCTGTTCGCAGTGCGCGTACTCGATCGCGATGGCGCGCGCGTCGACGATGTCGCTGTGCCCCTGGTTGCGCGCAATGCAGAACCGATGAAGATACTGCTGCTCGCTGGCGCGCCCGACCCGGAACTCAAGTACCTGCGCCGCTGGGCGGTCGATGCGGGCATCGCTATCGACGGTCGCGTTGTCTTGACCGAAGGCGTCGCGCTGACCGAAGGCGAAGCCCGGCTTGATGCCGACGCGCTGAGCAAGACGGATATCGCGATCATCGACGAGCGCGCATGGGCCGCGCTCGATGTCACCGCAAAAGCGGCGTTGATGGCCGCCGTGCGCGACGGCCTGGGCCTCCTGTTGCGCGTGACCGGCCCGGTGCCCGCGTCCGTCGCTGCGGACTGGGCGGGCATGGGGTTTGCGCTGCATCCGAGCGATGCAGCGCAAACCGTCGCGCTCACACAAGCCGTTGGTCTCGGCGACGAGGCAACCGGTTTCACGCGGCGTGCACTTGACATCGATGCGCCGGATGCGGCGCCGTTGCTGCGTGCCGATGATGGTGCATCGCTCGCGCTCTGGCGCGCGCAAGGTCAAGGTCGCGTCGCACTGTGGTGGCTCGCCGACAGTTGGCGACTCGCACTGGGTGGCGAACGTGCGAAATTCGCGACGCTGTGGGGCGATGCGTTGGCAACGATCGCGCGTGCGCGCGGAGTGTCACAGCCGGCGACGCCGCTGGATGCGCGCGTGGGCGAGCGCGCCGTCGTGTGCGGTATCAAGCCGGACAGTTTCGTCGAGAATGAGCAAGGCGAGCGCATCAGCCTGCTCATCGACGCTGCATCGTCGCCCGATTGCGCCGGCTATTGGCCCGCGCAATCGGGCTGGCACACGTTGGTGTCGGGCGGCGGACGCTGGCCCTTCCACGTGCGCCCCGAACATGACGCGCCGTCACTCCTGCGCGCCGCCGATGCACGCGCCACCCGCGCGTTGCTGGGTGCGTCCGACCCTCCTTCCGCGCTTTCCGTCCGTGCGAAACCATTGCCCCGCTGGCCGTTCTATCTCGCGTGGCTCGCCGTCGTCGTCACGCTGTGGTGGATCGAACGCGCGGCGACGCGTTCGGCCACGCCAACTGTCTGATTGTCCATCAAGCCGCTCCCACAAAAAGCCGTTCCCACACGCAACGGCTGGCATAAGGAGCCCCTCCGCAAAAGACCGGTCAGTCGCCCGCGTAATCGTAGGGGCCGCCGCGCTCCAGTGCGCGTTGATAGGCAGGGCGGGCATGGATGCGCGCGAGCCAGTCCGAAAGCCGCGGTCGCTGCGTGCCGAGGACGCCGCGCGCTGCCGCCGCCTCGATCGGAAAACTCAACTGGATATCGGCGGCGCTGAATTCGTTGGCGACGAACCATAGATTCTTCGCGAGCTCGCCTTCGAGGTAGTCGAAATGCAGTTTCAGTTGCGGATCGACGAAGCCGCGATTGACCTTGTCGACAATCCCTTTCGCTATCGGTTTCACGAAGAACGGCATCTTCGCGCTCGCGACCTTCGCGAAAATGAGCTTGAGCAGCAGTGGCGACATCGCCGAGCCCTCTGCGTAGTGCAACCAGTACGTGTAACGCAGGCGCTCCGCGGTGTCGCGCGCCGGTGCGAGGTGACCCTTGCCGTAGTGGTCGACGAGGTACTCGACGATCGCGCCGGACTCCGCCAGTACGCGGTCCTCGTCGGTGAGCACCGGTGACTTGCCGAGCGGATGCACGCGGCGCAGCGATTCGGGTGCGAGCATCGTCTGCGGGCCGCGCTGATAGCGCACGATCTCATAGGCCAGGTCGAGTTCCTCGAGCAGCCAGAGCACGCGTTGTGAGCGCGAGTTGTTGAGATGATGAACGACAATGGCCACGCGTTGCTCCCGCATTCGGTGCGGCTGCCAGCGCTGGCAGCACAAGAATCGGATAGTACGCGACAGCGCCGATTGCGATGCTGGCGTCCCGTCATCGCAAGGACATCAGCCCATGGCTTTTCGCATTTCCGGCCTGCCCGCCGAACCGTTCACGCACCTGTTCGCGCTGTCCGACGCCGAACTCGCCTCGCATGGTGCCGTGCGTGAGGTGGCCGCAGGTCGTTATCCCTGTCGGGTCAGCCTCACCGATGCCGAGCCCGGTGACAGCCTGATCCTCGTCAACTACCTGCACCAGCCGGCGGACTCGCCGTATCGTTCCTGCCACGCGATCTACGTGCGCGAAGGCGAAACGCGCTACGACGCCATCGACGAAGTGCCCGAGCAATTGCGCCGGCGTTCCTTGTCGGTGCGTGGCTTCGACGACGGCGGCATGATCACCGAAGCCGATCTCGTCGAAGGCACGCAACTCGAAGGCCTGATCGAGCGTTTTTTCGGCAACGGACGTACGCGCTATATCCACGTGCATTTCGCGAAGCCCGGTTGCTATGCGGCGCGCATCGAACGAGCCTGAGACCGAACATCGGAAAGGGAATCGACCTGCGCCAGCCACGCTTTGGCGCAGGCGATACGAATGGCAGTGGCGTGCCGGTCGCGCGCCACGCGAGGCTTCGCTACCGTATACGACGAAGAGGCGGCGATGTTGCGACTTGCATTGACTATCGCGCTTTTGTTTTCGTTCGATGCGCTTGCACAAGCGCCAGCCGAACTCGCGCCGGGCGTGCACTGGCTGCCGGGCAAGGTCGTCGCCGGGGCGCAGCCGGATGGCAATACCGTGCTGTTCGACGGCAGCGCCGGTCTGCTGGTGTTCGACAGTGGACGTCATGCGCGCCACACACAGCAGATCATCGAATACGCCAAGGCTCGCGCATTGCCGATTGCCGCGATCGTCAACAGCCACTGGCATCTCGATCATGTCGGTGGCAATGCCATGCTGCGCAAGGCGTTTCCGAAGGCGCAGGTGTACGCAAGCGTGGCGATCGAGGATGCGATGCACGGCTTCCTCGCAAAATATCGCGCGCAACTCGAGGACGCGATCGCCCAGGGATCAGATGATGCGGCCAAGCAGGCATCGTTCCGCGACGAGATCGCCTTGATCGACGCTGGCCCCGCGCTGTATCCGGACCAGCCCGTGCGCGCGGCTTTCACGCGTGAGCTGGCCGGCCGCAAGGTTCATGTCGGCTTCGAGCGCGATGCGGTGACCGCGGGCGATGTGTGGCTGTTCGATCCGGCAACGCGCGTGCTGGCGGCGGGTGACCTGGTGACCTTGCCGGCGCCGCTGTTCGACACCGCCTGTCCTGCGCGATGGCAGGCGGCGCTGGCCCGGCTTGCAAAGAACGACTTCAGCCAACTGGTTCCCGGCCACGGCGCGCCGATGCGCCGCGCACAATTGATGACGTACCGCCACGCATTCGACAACCTGCTCGCCTGCGCTGCGAGTCCGCAGCCGAAGGCGACGTGTACCGAAGGCTGGATGCGCGACGCCGATGCGCTGATCCCGTCGACCGATCGCGAGCTGGCGCGTTCGCTGATCGACTACTACGTCGACAACAGCCTGCGTGGTGAGGCGCTCAAGGCAAATCCGCACTGCACGAACTGAACGCGCCTGATCTCGTCTTGCCGGTGCTGCGTCGGCAGCGCATGCCGGGTTCAGGCAACACGCTTGCGTGGGCGCAGCGGCGGTTTGGTTGCGGTCTTCGTGATCGCGCGCGGCTGCGCAGTTTCCTCGCTGACACGAAACGCCGCGGCTTCGTCCATGAGCCAGAGCTTGAAGGCCATGAAGCCCGAGTGCTCGCGCGAGCGATTCGGGTAAACGAGGTAGTGTGCGTAACGCGCCTTCATGCGCTCGGGGAACAACGCAACCAGGCGCCCGCTTTCGATCAGGGGGCGCGCCATCGTCGCGCGGCCAAGCGAAACGCCCATGCCTTCGAGCGTGGCGCGTTGCAAGGTTTCCGAATCGCTGAAATTCGCCGCGAAGCGGGCGGGCGCCTTGCCGCCGTGCAGCTCGAACCAGCGTGACCAAGGGTCGTCTGGACACAGCAGGGGCAACTCGCCCAGTTGATCGAGGCGCAGTTTCTTGCGGCCCGCGAGCAGGCTCGGGCTTGCCACCGGCGTCAACCACTCCTCGAACAGGAGTTCCGCATTGAGGCCGTCCCATTGTCCGGGGCCATAGCGCAGCGCGCCGTCAAATCGGCCGTCCGCAAAGTCGACCCGCTCGATCGACGAGTCGAGGCTGAATTCGAGATCCGGGCGCAGCGCCACGAAACGCGGCAGGCGCGGCATCAACCAGCTCGACGCCATCGAGGGCAGCGCGCTGAGATTGAGCCCGGTATCGCGTCGCGCGCACAGCGGACGCAATGCGACCTCGATCGCATCCAGGTGCGGGCCGACGTGTTCCAGCAAACGCGCACCTTCAGCAGTGAGCTTCAGCCCGCGTGGCCCTCGCAGGAAGAGACTGCAGCCAATGCGCTGTTCGAGCAGTCGCACCTGATGGCTGAGCGCACTTACGGTCAGGTGCAGGCGTTCTGCCGCGCGCGTCATGTTCTGCGCGCGCGCGGCGGTCACGAAGACCTGCAGCGCATTCAGAGGAGGGCGTTCCATATTTAGTATTTCTCAAGTCTGACTATCAAAGATATCGCTACTGCGCATTACGGGAACGGCCTATCTTCTCGCTACAGCAACACTATCGCAAGCAGAGGAGTACGCGTCATGTTGAAGGAATTGAACAGCATCGCCAATGGCATGCTGGGCCTGCACGGCTATCCGGTGGGTCCGACTGTCGCTGCGGAAACGCCGCTCGAGCGCGCACCACAGGTCAAGCAAACGTGCGCCGAGAGCATGCGTGCAGGTGGCAAGTCAGCAGCGTCGCGGGTGCAGGTCGTGCCGGTGCGCGCGCGTTCTTACTTCGCCTGGTAACGCCGCGATGAAAATTGATACTCGAGGCGTCGCGGTCAGCCTGCCGCTGGTGGCGGCAGGCGCGACCGTAGTGCTCTGGTCGTCGTCGTTCGCGGCGATTGCCTACGGACTGCAGGCATTCACGCCGGCGGAACTGTCCCTGCTGCGCTTCGGCATTGCGTCGCTTGTCCTCGCCGTACCGGTTGCGCTCGGAGCGATCCGCTTGCCTCCTTGCAGCGATTGGCCGGCGATTGCCGTGCTCGGTTTGCTTGGCATGACGGTCTATCAATTGACCCTCGGTTTCGCGCTGACGCGCATCCCGGCTGGTGCGGCCGCGGTCATCATCGCGCTTGCGCCCGGAGTGACCTCGGTACTCGCCGCGATGCGTCTCGGTGAACGACTGACCTCGCGCATGGGCGTCGGACTTGCGATTGCGTTCGCCGGCGTGGTCCTGGTCATGCTCGGGAGCGGCCGAGCGCTGCGTTTCGAGCCGATGGCCTTGCTGGTGCTCGTATCGGTGCTCGCGAGCAGCATCTATTTCGTCTGGCAGAAACCCTTGCTTGCGCGCACGACTCCGCTCGGATTCACGACCCTGAGCATCTTTGCAGGGACCTTGGGTCTATTGCCATTTGGTCTTGATCTGCCGGCCAGGCTTGTGCAGGTTTCGATGGCGCAGCTGGCATCGGCTGCTTATCTCGGCATTGCACCGACGATCCTTGGATATCTGTGCTGGAACTGGGCGCTATCCCGCGCGCCGGCATCGACGGTGACCAGCTTCTTGTATGTGCAGCCGTTGTTCGCGAGCGCAATTGCATGGTTCTGGCTCGGTCAGACCCTGAGTGCATTGGCCATCGCCGGTGGCGTGCTCGCTGTGAGCGGCGTGGTCCTGACCATACGCGGCTCGAACGCTCGTCCGACGCAGGTGGCACCAAAACCCCGGGCAGTGCAATCGACAAGGGCCTGCATCGAAATGCAGTGACAGATAGAACTTCGGCGATCTTGCTGCCACCGTTGACGGTAGAGACCTGAGCCAATCTACGCAGCCTGTAAGAATCGACAGCTTTCGATATTTGTGCAGGCCAGCTACAAATCGTCGCGCAGGATCTAGGGATCCTGCTCTCGACCGCTCGCGAGCAGGATCCATAGGCGGCCCAGGGATGGGCCATTCTCTCGCTGTGCATATCATCTTCCGCAGCCTCGCGTCGGCCCCTGAAGCGGCCGCATGCATGCAGTCGCGGACTGGAACCCTGCCTTCGCGGGCCTGGACGCGTGACGCGGGACTGACAAATGACGGGTATCCGCGGCTTCCATGGATTCGCACCTCATGTGTCCCCGCTTGCCTACGTTGACCCATCGGCCCAACTGGTCGGCCATGTGCAGGTCGGTGACGATGCATCGATCTGGCCGTGCAGTGCGGTGCGCGCCGACGTGCACGCGATCCGCATTGGTGCCCGCAGCAATCTCCAGGACGGCGCTTTGCTACACGTCACCTACGAAGCGCGATGCGCGTTCGGTGGACTCGCCCTGACCATTGGCGACAATGTGACGATTGGCCATGGCGCGGCCCTGTATGCCTGCACGGTAGAGGATGCCTGCCTCATAGGCATGGGCGCGACCATCCTCGATGGCAGCCTGGTCAGGAAGCACAGTATCGTCGGTGCCGGCGCTGTTGTGACCCCGGGCGAGCTCATCGGCGAAGGCGAGCTTTGGCTGGGCAATCCCGCCCGATACATACGCATGCTGTCGGACGAAGAAATCGAGCGGATCTACTGTAGCGCGAGGCAGAACGTGGTGCTGGGCGCCAACTACCGCGCCGAGCAGCGGCCGCCTTGCGCGAACATCGGACACGAATTCGATCGCCGCGCGTTGCGCGTCTGATTCCGGCCAAGGTGCGTTCGCGCGCGACGACGCTCGCGCTCACGCCCGGTCGATTCCGAACAGACTCGACTGTGTCGGCGCCTCATCGGCGTGGATGAAATTCGCCAGGCCCACGCCGACAAGGCGGTACAGGATGGACGCAGGCAGATTCACCTGTTCGCGCAATCCGAAGGCAATCGAAGTCAGCTCGTCGGCGTCGCGAGGGGGTGTCGCCGGGGTGTAGCTGCGGGTCAGGATGCGGAACTCGCGCGTCTTCAGTTTCAGCACGACCGTGCGACCGACGCGTTCGTCCTTGCTCGCAGCCGCCCACACCTTTGCGGCGAGCTCGCGGATCGTGGGCTCGATCTGCGTGAGCGGGCGATCGTCGGCAAAGGTGTCCTCGGCGGAAATCGACTGCGTCGGCCGATCCGGTTTCACTTCGCTGTGGTCGATGCCATGCGCCAGTTCGGACAGGCGCCGACCGTAGCGGCCGAAACCCGCTTCCAATGCCTGCACATCGAATGCGCGCAGCTCGCCAACCGTGCGGATGCCAAGTGCAGCCAGCTTGCCATCCATCACCTTGCCGACACCGTGAATGCGGGCAACCGGCAACGGCGTCAGGAATGCCTCGACTTCATGCGGACGAATCACGAACAAGCCGTCCGGCTTGCGCCAGTCCGAGGCGATCTTGGCCAGGAACTTCGCCGGTGCAACACCGGCGGATGCAGTCAAACCGGTTTCCTCGCGAATCTGCGCTCGGATGAGTTGCGCGATCGCCGTCGCCGATGGAAGGTCGGACTTCGCCTCGCTCACATCGAGATACGCCTCATCGAGCGACAAGGGTTCGACCAGATCGGTCTGGCGCAGCATGATCTCGCGCACTTGTCGCGATACGGCCTTGTAGCGCACGAAGTCGGGCGGCACGAAAACAGCGTCGGGGCACAGCCGCTCTGCGCGGACGGCGGGCATCGCCGAACGCACGCCGAACGTACGCGCCTCGTAACTCGCGGCACAGACCACCGAGCGCGCGCCACGCCACGCCACCACGACCGGCCGCCCGCGCAGCGAAGGATCGTCGCGCTGTTCCACCGATGCGTAGAACGCATCCATGTCGATGTGGATGATCTTGCGCATGGCGCCTGCGGGGCAGAGATCGGATCCGTGATCCTACTCCCGACGCGGTGTTCGTCGGTGATTGCGCTAGCGACGAGCGAGCGCAATGCGCTGGATCTTTCCTGCTCATCTTCACGAAACGTTCCGCGCAGAATTCCTACAAGGAGTCGCGCAAGTTCCGGATCGACGCGCAGCGCACCTGAGCAGACGATGTCCCTTCGGAAACGGGGAGGTTGACGATGGACGCAAGAATGCGGCGGCACAATGAAGTGATTGGACGGCATGCAGCATCGGCACTCTTGATACTTTTGAGTTTCGTGCACCACGCCGACGCTGATTCCGTCTTCAAATGTCGTGATGCACGCGGCCATGTCGCCTATCAGGATCATGCCTGCGCCAGCACCCAATTTGAAACCGTGATTGAAATCACGAAGGCGCCAACGCCAACGCCCGAATACGGCGCCGTGTCACATGCGCACCCGCCGTCACACCGTGCATCCTCGCGCGCCGCCTCGGGCCACGGCCGTGCGGACACGCGCGAAGTCGTGTCTTACGAATGCCGCGCCGCCAACGGCGATGTCTTCTACCGGCACTCGGGTTGTCCGAAATCAATCAAGTCGAGTGGATCGGCGCGGGGACGTGGCAGCAGCAAGAAGCAGGGCGCTGACTCGGTTACCGTATCGGCGGTGCCGATGACGCGAGCGGAAGCCTGCCGTCGCCAGGCCGCCAGTGGTCTCGGTCGCGCTGGACACGAACACGACGATCAGGTCTCGACCTACGACCGCAATGCGGGGCACGATCCTTGTCGGCACTTTTGATGTCCTGTTGGCGACGCGGGTGCGGCAGCGATGGCTGCGGTTTAGGATAGGCATCTGGCTTTCATGGAGAGAGGCAATGCCGATCCGTTTCCCGTTCTTGCTTGCGCTGTGCACAGTCGGCGTATTGGCCGCCTGTTCAAAAGCGCCGGAGCCCGTGTCGGCGCCGCGGCCGGCGGCAGCCGCAGCCCCCGTTGCCAACCTGCAGGCGAACAAGGCGCTTGATCTCTACCGCCAGTTGCGTGAGCAAAAGAACTGGGAATTGGCCGCGCCGGTTGGTCAGGAAGTCGTCATGAAATACCCGGGCAGCCCTGCCGCGACCGAAGTGCAGCAATCACTGGACGATACCTCGGCGCAGGCGACTGCACAGACCAAGCACCGGCGTCTGGAACGTCTGTGGAGTTATCAGTCTGGCAAGGAATCGGGTGGTGAGCAGAACACCGCGTCGATCTACAGCAGCGACGCCACGACCGACGATCGCGTGCGCCTGATCCTGCGCCGGCATTCCGCCTGGGGGGAGAGTGCTTACCTGTTTGGCAACGGCAAGGGATTCGACTGCCGCGGCACCTGCAGTCTTGCTGCGCGCTTCGACGATCAGCCGCAGAAAATAAAGGCTTACCTGCCGCCAACCGGCGAGCCGGCGCTGTTCATCAATGACGACAAGGCGTTCATCGCGAAGCTGCATGGCACGCAGAAACTCAGCATCCAGGTGACCGAGAAAGCCAAGGCGCCACGCACCCTGGTGTTCGAGGTCGGCGGCTTCGATGCAGACAAATTTCCGCCGCTGGCGAAGAAGAAAAAGTAGAGCCATCAAGCAGCGAGGCGGCCGGAGTTCAGCGTGCGTTGAAAGCGCGGTTGTGCAGCCGACGGGTGTCACCCAGCCATGCGCGAATCAGATCGCTTCATGAGCGTGCGCCTCCAGCTTCACGCCGGTGGCCACGACTTCATAGTGGCGTTTTGCCAGCACGCGCAACTCGCCACCATCGGCCAGGCAGATCTTCACGAGCCGTTCGATATGCGCATTATCGTGATTGGCCGGTTCGACATAGACGTGGATCTCGTAGTCGTTCCCGTCACTGCCGCGCGCGTGGTAGAGATGCTTGAGGATCATCGTTGTACTGCCGGATATCCGTCTGCGCCATCATCGCTCACAAGCATGGCAGGTCGCGACTGAATGATTTGTCGCTGCATGCCTGTCACTCGCAGGCGAGGAGTAGACTGCTCTGAACCCTTCGTCGAGGAATGCATGTCTGCGGCGTCGATTGTTTCGAGTTTTCCGCCACAAATCGGTAGCGGCTGTCGCGTACTGATACTTGGAACGATGCCGGGTGTGCGTTCATTGATGGCGGGCCAGTTCTATGCGCACCCGCAAAATCTGTTCTGGCTGTTCATGGGAACGCTCTATGGCGCGGCGCCCGAGCAAAGCTACGCTGCCCGCATCGCTCGTCTGCACGATGCAGGCATTGGTCTGTGGGACGTGCTCGCGCATTGCGAGCGCAACGGCAGCCTGGACAGCAATATCCGCGCCGACAGCGCCGTGCCGAACGATATTCAGGCCTTGCTCGAATCGCACCCGTCCATACGTGCGATCGCATTGAACGGCAAGGAAGCAAGCAAGTTGTTCACGCGACGCATCGCGCCGCGGATCGAAGCTGTGCGCCTGGCGCGAACAACGATTCTCGCGCTGCCGTCGACGAGTCCGGCGAATGCGTCGATTCCGCGCGCGTTAAAGCTCGATCGTTGGAGTGAGCTGTTGCGATGGTCGTCAGCGTCAACGGAGATGGTCGGCATGGGTTGAAAATCGTTGTGGCTTAACGACTGCGCGGCGAGTTTTCCACTTGTTCAGGTTCATGCGCAGAGACTGCGCACATCCAACAACCACGAGGTCTGAGCCATGAAGCGATATTCTGTTTCCGTACTGGGTGCCGCAATGGCGCTGTCGATGGCTGCGATCGCTCCGATGAGCGCAAGCGCCGCATCCGCCGATCTCGATTGCAAACTCCAGTTCTCACTGACCGGCTGGTCACTCATCTACAAGCACGCCGAAGGACATGGCGTGGTCACGTGCGAAAACGGCAGTTCAATGCCGGTCAAGATCGAAGCCAAGGGTGGTGGCATCACCGTCGGCAAGTCGCACATCGACAACGGCAATGGCCGCTTCACGGATGTGCACAACATCAACGATGTGCTGGGCACCTACGCGCAGGGCGACGCCAGTGCGGGCGCGGGGAAGTCGAGCACGGCACAAATCCTGAGTAAGGGCACCGTCTCGCTCGCGCTGGCCGGTACCGGCGAGGGTGTTGAGCTTGGCGTCAGCGTCGGCGGGTTCACGATCAGTAAGGCTGGTCGCGTCAAAGGTGCTCACCACGCGATGAAGTGATCGCTTGCAGCGATTGCCGACAAGCGGTGAAGACAAAGCCGACCCTCGCGGTCGGCTTTGTCGTATTCGCGCATGGCGCGACCGATAACTTGAAAATGGCGCACACGAAAACGCCAACAGACCGGCCGCGACTCCCCACAAAGCGTGCGGCACTGCAGCGTAGTCGCTGATCGCGCGATCGCCCCCGGACGCTATGCGATGGGGTAGCGCGCCCCCGACTTTCGGCGGTTGACGTTGCCTGTCCCGATCACCGACGCTGCAGACGTTCGCGCTAGCGTCCGTTTTGATAGGGGAGCTTCATGAGACATCTGTTGCGCGGCATGGCTGTTCTGCTGGTGATCTGGGTCGGAATTTCTTTTGCGTATGCAGAAACGCCGCTGGTGCGTGACCTGCCGCCTGGGTTGCAGATTCCCGACGCGGCGCGCCCAGGTCCCGGTTTCGATGTCGATCGCGCAACCGAGGCCTATCTCAATCTGCTCTCGCCCGAACAGCGCGCTTCGTCCGATGCGTACTTCGAAGGCAACTACTGGCTGCAGCTGTGGAGTTTGCTGTACGGCCTGCTGGTCGCGGTGATTCTGCTGCGCAGCGGGCTTTCACGCTGGATGCGCGACTTCGCTGAGCGCATCAGCCGGCGGCCGTGGTTGCAGACCGTGATCTATGCCTTGCAATGGCTGCTCGTCGGCTTCCTGCTCGCGCTGCCGTTTTCGATCTACCAGGATTTCGCGCGCGAACACCAATACGGGCTGGCGACGCAGGACTTTGGCGGCTGGTTCGGTGACCAGGCAAAGGGTCTGATGGTGAGCCTGATCATGGGTTCGCTGGTGATCGCACTCGTCTATGCCGCTGTGCGACGCGCCGGTGCGCGCTGGTGGGTGTGGGCGGGGGGCGGCTCGTTTGTGTTGCTGCTGTTTGTGATGATGTTTTCGCCGGTGTTCGTGGAGCCGTTGTTCAACGACTACAAACCGCTGCGCGAGGGCGCCGTGCGCGAGGCGATCCTGTCGATGGCGCGCGCGAACCAGATTCCAACCGACAACGTGGTCGAATTCGATGCGTCAAAGCAGACCACGCGGATCAGCGCGAACGTCGCCGGCTTTGCCGGCACCACACGTGTTGCACTCAACGACAATCTGCTCAACAAGACCTCATTGCCGGAGATCAAGGCAGTGATGGGGCACGAGATGGGGCACTACGTGCTCAATCATGGCCTGCGCGGCGCGGTTTATCTGACCCTCGTGCTCGCTTTCGGCTTCTGGTTCGTGCATCGCGTATTCGATACCTTGCTCGTACGTTGGGGTGTGCGCCTGGGTCTGCGCGGGCGCACCGACCCGGCCGCACTGCCGCTCGCGGTCGCGATCCTGTCAGTGTTTTTCTTCCTCGCCACACCCTTGGTCAATTCGATCATCCGCCAGATGGAAGCCGAAGCCGATGCCTTCGGACTCAATGCGGCGCGCGAGCCGAACGGATTCGCCATGTCCGCTATGCGCTTGTCCGCGTACCGCAAGCTCAAGCCTGGTCCGATCGAGGAAATCCTTTTCTACGATCATCCAAGTGGCTACCAGCGCGTACACGCATCGATGCTCTGGCTGAAGGAGAACCAGGACAACCCAACCGCGAAGGCCCCGCTGCCAGCGCCGGGCCCGGCATCGAAGTAAGCATCGTCAGCGCGCACGCGCCGGGAGGCCGTGCGCGCGTATGATGCGGCCCTTGCGGGCCCGGGTGCCCAAGGGTGGGAGTGGACATGGTGCGTATTGTTCTGGCCGCGATACTCGGCGGCTTGCTGATGTTCGTGTGGGGCGCGGTCGCGCACATCGTGCTGCCGTTCGAGCGCGAGGCGATGAAGCCGATTCCGAACGAGGCGGCGGTACTGTCCACGCTAGGCAGCAATCTCAATGCGCCGGGCATGTACTACTTCCCCTGGACCGACATGAGCGGCAAGGCGACGCCGGAGCAGCAGAAGGCGTGGCAGCAGCAGATCTCAAGTGGACCCTCCGGACTCCTGATCTACCAGCCGAACAGCGCCGAAGCGATGTCGCCGCGCCAGCTGATCAGCGAATTCGTCTCCAACGTGCTCGCCGCGTTCTTTGGCGCGTTGCTTTTGATCCAGTTACCGGGCGGCTTCGGCCGGCGCGTATTGTCGATGAGCGCGATCGGTATCGCTGCATGGCTGTCGATCTCGGTCTCGCAATGGACCTGGTACAGCTTCTCGACGCCGTTCCTGATTGGCGATCTCGCTGACCAGTTCGGTGGCTGGCTGCTTGCCGGCATCGGCATGGCGGCGATGCTGAAACCGCGCCGCATTCGTTCCTTCTGAAGCCGATCCCGAGACGTCGTCCACTTTCAAAAGACGGGCGGTCGGTGGCAGGATGACGCAAGGCCTGGAGTAACTGCAACGCGAGATTCGTTTCCCCGAAGCGGCGCGATAGCGGGCGCCGTCGCATCGGTTTTCGCAGGCATCAAGGGAGTAATGTCATGTCCATCGGCAAGCGTTTGGGTGCAGAGTTTCTGGGTACGTTCTGGCTGGTCCTCGGCGGTTGCGGCAGCGCCGTACTTGCCGCAGCCGTACCGACGCTCGGTATCGGTTTCGCGGGCGTTGCGCTCGCCTTCGGTCTGACCGTGTTGACGATGGCGTATGCGGTTGGGCACATCTCCGGTGGCCATTTCAATCCCGCCGTGTCGGTGGGTCTGTTTGCGGGCGGACGTTTTCCTGCGAAAGATCTCTTTCCCTACATCGTCGCGCAAGTTGTCGGTGCCCTCGCTGCCGGCGGCGTGTTGTACCTGATTGCGAGCGGCAAGGCCGGCTTCGATGCCGCTGGCGGATTCGCCTCGAACGGCTACGCCGAGCATTCCCCCGGCGGCTACTCGATGCAGGCTGCGTTGGTCTGCGAAATCGTGATGACGTTTTTCTTCGTGCTCATCATCATGGGCGCTACCGACGGCCGTGCGCCGGCCGGTTTCGCGCCGATCGCGATTGGTCTTGCGCTGACCCTGATCCACCTGATCAGCATCCCGGTCACTAATACATCGGTGAATCCGGCGCGCTCGACCGGCGTTGCGTTCTTTGCGGGCGGTGTTGCGGTGTCGCAGTTGTGGCTGTTCTGGGTCGCGCCGATCATCGGCGGCGCACTCGGTGGCGTCGTCTATCGCGCGTTGTTCGAGTCGCCCGATCGACGCTGACCGCATGCCCCTTCCGCGCACGGTGGCCATCGTGCCATCGGCGCGGCTCGCGCGGAATTTGAATCCGCAGCACCCGGTCGTTCTTCAGCCGCGGTGATCGCGGCGCGATCCCTGCATGACTTCCGACACCCCTGCCGCGCTTCACCCAACGCAAGGCACGCGCACCCACTTAAACCGAAATGCGATTCTCTGCATCGAAGCCCCAGCCTTCCGATGGAGAGTCGTGATGATCCGTATTGTCGCTGCATGCGTTTTGAGCGCCCTGTGCACGTCGATCGCCTGTGCCGGCATCGATCTGGGGCAGGCCGATTGTCGCGTCCACAGCGACTACTCGCTGACCATCAAGCCCGACAGCCTTGTCTTCACGCGTGCGGCCGGCCTGCACGCCGACGTCGTGATCTCGCACGGAACGCTGCAGATCGACGGTCGCCAGGTCGCGGTCGCAGCGGAGGATCGCCAGCGCCTGCTCGATATCGAGCGTGGCGTGCGCACCAGCGCGCCCGAAGTGAAGGCGATTGCGCATGCCGCAATCGCCGTCGCCTTCGAAGCGGTCGGCGAAGTTTCCGCCGCGTTCGCCCGGGACGCGGACGCCGCACGCGCGAGCGCGCAACGCATGACCCAGGCCGCACACGATTTGCACGCACGCATCGATACCAGCGACAGCTTCGCCGGCTGGCAAAGCGCCGATGTCGAACGCGTCATAGGCGGCGCGGTCCAGAGCATGGTCGGCGAAATCGCGGCAAGCGTGGCGGCGCGCGCAGTGACGGTGGCGCTCAGCGGCGATGAGAAAGCGGCGGCGGACCTCGAGGCGCGTGCGAACGGCATCGAAAAGAACATCGACCGTATCGTCGCCAGGCACACCAAGGACTTGGAGGAACGCGCGTTGGGCCTCTGTTCGCGTGTGCGCTCGCTGGCGGGCATCGAAGGCCAGCTCGACCTGCGCCTGTCCGATGGAAGCCGTCTGGACCTGGTGCGCATCGAGGACTAGCGGGCGACCTGTCCGATTCGCTTGCGCCTCAGGACGCGCTTGCCGGCGGGCTTTTCTTCGCCTGCCAGGTGGCCGCGTCCGCCGGCTTGTTCCAGGCCTTGTACAGCTCGATATAGCTGTCGACCACGTCTTGGCTGCGCGTGTGCTGCGGGCCAAAGCCTTCGGCGCCTGAGAACACCGCCCATGCACGATCGAGTTGTTTCTCCGCATCGGCATAGCGCTGCTCGCGGATCAGTATCGTCGCCCATTCGCGATACATGATCCCGCGCATCGCGTTGTCACCGAACGCCGAATCCGCGTTCGTCGCCGCGGTGCGCGCGTGCGCGTCGGCACTGGCCAGATCGCCGGCGTCGCGCAGCAGCAGGGACAAGTTCGACTCGGCGACCACCGTGGCGGGACTTGCCGGCCCGTGCAGTTTCTGCGCGAGCGCGAGGGCGCGCTCGTAGTAGGGGCGCGCCTCGTCGTTGCGATTCTGCTGGCGGATCGCGCCGCCGAGATTGCTGACAAGGCGCAGGGTCAGTGGGTGCTCCTTGCCGAAGACGCGTTCGTACACTGGAAGTTCTGGTGCGAGCAGCTTCTCCGCATCGGCATAGCGCTTTTGCTCGAGGGCGATGATGGCGAGGCCATTGATCGCCGCCAGCGTCTTCGAATGCTCATCGCCGTAACGTTTGCGTCGCCGTGCCAGCAGCTCTTCTTCCAGCGTTCGTGCTTCATCCAGGCGCGCCGTGTCGATATCGATGGCCGCGAGACTTTCGATGCTGGCGAGCGCATCTTCACTGTCGTCGCCGAACAGCGCCCGCTGTCGCGCGAGGATGCGCTGCAAGCGCGTGCGTCCCGCGTCCGGCTTTCCAGAATCGCCCTCTATGCTGGCAAAATTCGATTCGATGGCAAGGCGGTCGCGGTCGTCGGCGGGAAGATCGGCAACCATCGCGAAAGCTTTTTCGGCGGTATCGAGTGCGCCCTGGGCGTGATTCTGATTGTCCAGATTGCGCGCGGCATGCATCGCTGTATGCGCAATCTCAGCGGGCTCGAGGTGCGCCGCATGCGCGGCATCGATCGATGCGGTGAAATGCGTGTCTGCAAGACCGAGTTCGCCAAGCGAGGAGTAGCTGTCGGCAATCGTGCGCTCGATCGACGCGCGCACGGCCGGTTGTCCGGACAGCTCGCGGCCGGCACGCTCCGCAGCGGAATCAAGCACCATGCGCATCAGACTGCGATCCATGCCTTTCGCGCGGTCCGGATCGATGCCTGCAAGGATGCTGCGTGCAAAGTCGGCGACCTGGACAGCCTTGGTCGCTTCGATCTGCGCAAGCGCCGCAGACTCTCTCGCGCGCGCCAGTCCGTCCAGCGCGAGTGCAATGCCGACGATGAGCGAGGCGGCGATGACAGCGCTTGCAGCAAGGCCGAGGCGGTGCCGGGCAATAAACGTGCGCGCCAGGTACCAGCGAGTCTGCGGCATCGCCTTGAGCGGTCGCCGTTCACGGAAACGTTCGAGGTCGTCGGCGAGCGCGGCAGCCGAGTCGTAGCGATCGCCGCGATCTGTGGCGAGCGCCTTTCGCAGGGATGCGCGAAGTTCCGCCGGCAGCTTGCGCGCAGCGGCCAGCAGCGCGCTTGCGTTCGATGTGGTCTCGCCGATGTCGGCGTCGCTGATCAGGGCGGTGAGCAGGGTTTCGTGCGGCGCGCGCGCCGAGCGATGGGCGAGCGAGGTCAGCGCGCTTGCGTCGGAACCGGTGATCACTTCGCACAACATCACGCCGAGGGAATAGACGTCGCTGCGCGTGTCGATGTCGCGATGCTGCAAGCCGGCCTGTTCCGGGCTCATGTAGATGGCTGTTCCGGCGCGGTCCGTTGCGGTGGCTGTGACGGTTGAGCCATCGACGCTGGCGTTGCCGCCGATCGCGATGCCGAAATCGATGATCTTCGGCATCGGCTCTCCATCGACACGCCGTACCAGCACGTTGGCTGGTTTGAGGTCGCGATGGATAACGCCCTTCTGATGCGCATGCTGTACGCCGTTGCAGACCCGCGCGAACAGCTCCAGCTGCTGGCTCAAATTGAGCTTTTCTTCGCGGCAGAAAAGCGTGATCGGGCGGCCCTCGACGACTTCCATGGCGAGGTAAGGGTGGCCTTGTTCCGTCGTGCCTGCGTCGAATACCTGCGCAATGGCCGGATGCTGCATCTGCGCGAGCGCCTGCCGCTCGACATCGAAGTAGGCGCGCGCGAGCGGACTGGCGACCTGTTCGCGGATCAGTTTCAGAGCGACGTCACGGCGTACCGGTCGAGTCTGTTCCGCGAGATAGACGCGCCCCATGCCGCCTTCGCCGAGCACTCGACGAATCACGTAGACGCCCAGCTGCGTGCCGGCCTGCAGCTCGGTGCCCGAGTCTGCAACGCTGAGCGGAATCTGCACCTCGGTGGCGTCCGATCCGGAGGCGTCGCTCGGAGGATTGGGCTGGTGCATTGCGAGAGACTCCTGATTCGCACGGATGCTGCGGCGTCATCGGATTGCGCGTGCCGGTGGGAATATACAGAACGTTGTGCGTCGCATGGCGTAAATGACGTTGCACGGCGCTCGATTCCGGTTTGCGGTCCGAGCCTGCCCCGGTTGGCCTTGCTAGACTATGCGCAGCCAACGCCACCCCTGACAGGCGCATGAACCCAGCCGATCGCGACTCCACCACGACACAGCGGCGCACGATCCGGGCCGCGCGCAGTCAGGAAGCGGGCGATACGTCGACGTCGGCGTGCCTGGTTGTGCTGCAGGGGCAGCGCCTCGGTCAGCGCATCGACATCGGGGAAACGCCGTTGATCATCGGGCGCGCACCCGAGTGCGATTTCCAGATCATGGACCGCAGCATCTCGCGCCAGCATACGCGGGTCTGGCACGGGTCGACCGGATACCGCGTCAAGGATCTCGATTCGACCAACAAGACCCTGCTCAACGACCAGCCGATCATCGAGGCCGAGCTCAAGGACGGCGATCACCTCTCGATCGGGACCAGCGTGCTGAAGTTCATGGAGCGGTCCTCGGTCGAGGCGCGTTACCACGAGGAGATCTACCAGCTCGCGACGATCGATCCGCTGACCGGGTTGTCCAACCGCCGCCATTTCCTCGAGCTGCTGGAGCGTGAACTCGCGCGCACGGCGAAACACGATCGCCCACTCGCGTTGTTGATCATCGACCTCGACCACTTCAAGTCGATCAACGATCGCTACGGGCATCCGGCCGGCGACATCGTGCTGAAGTGCGTCGGCGCAGTACTCGGTGCGGATACGCGTGAGGAATTCATCGTTGCACGCATTGGTGGCGAGGAGTTCGCCGCCGTGCTACCCGAACACGATATCGAGCAGGCGACTGTGTATGCGCAGCGCCTGTGCGCGTCGATCGCGGCCATCGAACTGGGCGAGCCCCTGACAGCGGAACACGTGACAGTCAGCATCGGCGTGGCCGTATGGAAGATCGGCATGACCATCCTGGGCGATCTGCTCGGCGCGGCCGATGCGGAGCTATACCGGGCCAAGCAGGCCGGTCGCAATCGCGTCTCCACGGCGGGAACTGCCTAGCGTCGTCTTCTCCAGGGCACTCGGCTGAAGCCGCTCCTGCGCGCAAATCCGTGCGAGCGGCGGTAGCCGCGAAGCTCTCCTGCGCTGTGGAAAGAGAGCAAAAGCATCGCGGCTGAAGCCGCTCCCACACACAATAGCTCCCAGAGACAATAGCTCCCACAGACTGTTGCTCGCACAGACAGTTGCTCCCACAGACCGGTGGTATTACCAGTGAGTTGATGGCTTTGTGGGAGGGACTTCAGTCCCGATGCGTTTTGGCGGTTGGCGCAGGACCATGAGGGCTAAAGCCGCACAGACAGCTGCTCCCACAAAAGCAGCTAGGTGGAACGCCTGTTCAGGCCCACTCGGTCAACCCTTCGATATCGTACAAACGCTTCCAGCTCGGGCGCGCCTTAACACGTTGCGCGAGCGCGGCGAGCGCGGGCCACGCCGTCGCGGTCTTGGGCATGTTGCGCGACCAGCGCATCAGCATGGTGGCGTACAGATCGGCCACGCTGAAGGTGTCGCCGAGTACATGGGGTCCATGCGCGGCGAGATGCGCGTTGAGGCGGTCCCATACCGCTTCGATGCGCTTGCGCGCCAAGTCCTTCGATTCCCTTTCCTGCTCAGCCGGTGCGAAATCGCGCGCGTAAAACCATTGGCGGAAGGCGGGCTGCAGCGTATTGGCCAGATGCAGCATCCACTGCAAATAGGCGCCGCGTTGTGGCGTGCCCGGAGCCGGTGCAAGCGCAGCGTCCGGATGACGTTCGCCCAGCAGCAGCAACAGTGCCGCGCACTCGTAGACAGGCTGGCCATCGACGACCAGGGTCGGCACCGTGCCGTTCGGATTCAGGCGCAGGTATTCGGCACTTTTGTGCGCGTTCGTGTCCAGATCGAGTTTGCGCAGTTCATGCGGCACACCGATTTCGAGCAAGGCCTGGTGGACGGCCATGCTGGCGGTTCCGGGCGAATAGTAAAGCACGTACATTGATAGCTCCTGCAGCAGAGGGTAAGCCGAAATCGCGTTACGGCGTCGCGCGCTTTACCACCGCGCCACCCTTCATCACGAAACTCGGATGTTCGAGCGCGCTCACATTCGCGAGCGGATCGTCCTGGACCGCGATCAGGTCAGCGTAGTAACCAGGCTTCAGCGCGCCCACCTTGTCGGCGCGACCGAGCAAATCGGCTGCGCTCGTGGTCGCCGACTGGATCGCCTGCATCGGAGTCATGCCCCATTCGACCATCTTCGCAAACTGCTTGGCGTTCCAGCCGTGCGGATAGACGCCCGCATCCGTACCGAAGGCAAGTTTCTCGCCGGCCTTGACCGCGCGGCGGAAGCTCTCGCGCTGCAGCCGACCGACCTTCTTCTCCTTCTCGGTCATGCTTTCCGGAAAGCCGAGCCGCGTGTATTCCGCCAGTATGTAGTCGTCGTTGTAGATGTCCATCACCAGGTATGTGCCGTGGTCCCTGGCGAGCTTGAGGCCCTCGTCATCGATCAGGCTCGCATGCTCGACCGAGTCGACGCCAGCCTTGATCGCCATCCTGATCGCCTCTGCGCCGTGCGCGTGAGCGGCGACGCGCTTGCCCCAGCGATGCGCCTCGTCGACGATCGCATTCATTTCGTCCTGCGAATACTGCGGCGCGCCGACCGACTCCTCCGCGCTGAGCACGCCGGCGCTGGCCATGAACTTGATCACGTCGGCACCATGCTTGACGTCTTCGCGTACCTGTTTGCGCACGCCGTCGATGCCGTCGGCGACGCCGGTGAAACCACCGAACTCGATGTAGGGCGAAAAGCCGGTCGCATCGTCCGCATGGCCGCCGGTCGCGCCCAGCGGCAGGGTTGCGGCGAGGATGCGCGGACCCTCGACGAGGCCGCGATCGATTGCATTGCGCAACGCGACGTCGATGTACTCGGCCGAACCGAGGTTGCGCACCGTGGTGAAGCCGGCGTCGAGCGTGCGCTTGGCGAACACATGCGCGGTCACCGCTTCGTCGATCGCGCTGCGCTGCAGGATATCCTTGTAGAAGTTGCCGGACGACAGCGTCGCGTCGCCGGTGATGTGCACATGGCAGTCGATCAGGCCGGGCAGCAGGGTGGCGTTGCCGAGATCGATGCGCGTGTAGCCGTCAGGCATCTGGCCGTCCGTGCGCACTTCCTTGATGCGATCGCCCTCGATGAGCACCAGCGGGTGGGCGATGACCTTGCCCTGGTCCGGCGCGACCAGCGCCGCAGCACTGACGGCGAGCCGGGTTGGCGCAGGCTCGGCAGCGAACGCAAGGCTGGCAACGCTGGCGGCGACAAACGCGAGGATCAGAGGCGGTCGCATGCACGGTCTCCGGTAGCAAAGGGCGCAATCTAGCAGCCCGGCCGAGGCCGGTCAGCGTGCCGGAATGCACGGTCGTTCGCTTGCGACATGACGCGCCACGTGCAAATCGGCGAAACTTGGCGTTCTGCAGCACGATCTCGGAGCAAGCATGGCCGTCCAGGAAGCGAAGGTGCCGGATATCGGCAACTACACCAACGTCCCCGTCATTGAAGTGCTGGTCAAAGTCGGCGATACGGTGAGCCGCGACCAAGGCCTGGTCACGTTGGAATCGGACAAGGCGACGATGGAAGTGCCGGCGCCGTTCGATGGCGTGGTCAAGGAGGTGAGGGTCAAGGTTGGCGACGAGATCGCGGAAGGTTTCGTGGTCGCGCTGATCGAGGCGGCTGAGGTGGCGGCACCCGCCGCGGCGGAGCCTGCCAAGCCGGCCCCTGCCGCAACGGTCGCTCCGGCAAAGGCGGAGACCATCGCCGCGCCGGCCCCCGCGGCCGCGATGGAGGCGAGCCCCGCTGTCGATTCCGAAGCGGCCGCGCCGCGCACACCGCCGATCGCATTCGATGCGAGCGCGGTGATGCCGGACCAGATTCCCTACGCAAGCCCCGCCGTGCGCCTGTTCGCGCGCGAGCTTGGCGTGGACCTGGGCAAGGTCAGCGGCAGCGAGCGCAAGGGCCGCATCTCGAAGCAGGACGTGCAGAATTTCGTCAAGGCGACATTGGCGGGTGGTGGCGCCGCTCCGCGTGCGGCAACCGGCGGCGCACTCGGCGGTGGCTTGAACCTGCTGCCATGGCCGAACGTCGATTTCGCCAAGTTCGGCGCAGTCGAAACCAGGCCGCTGTCGAAGATCAAGAAGATCTCCGGCGCGAACCTCGCGCGCAACTGGGTGATGATCCCGCACGTGACCCAGCACGACGATGCCGATGTCACCGAACTGGAAGACTTGCGCGTCGCACTCAACAAGGAAAACGAGAAGGCCGGCATCAAGCTGACCATGCTCGCGTTCCTGATCAAGGCCGTCGTCGCCGCACTGAAGAAATATCCCGACTTCAACGCTTCGCTCGACGCGAGCGGCGAGAACCTCGTCCTCAAGAAATATTTCAATGTCGGTTTCGCCGCCGACACCCCGAACGGCCTCGTCGTGCCGGTGCTGCGCGATGCAGACAAGAAGGGCGTGATCGAGATCGCACAGGAAACCGGCGAGCTCGCAAAGAAGGCGCGCGACGGCAAGCTCGGCCCTGCCGACATGTCCGGCGGTTGCTTCTCGATCTCGAGCTTGGGCGGGATTGGTGGCACGGCGTTCACGCCGATCGTGAATGCGCCGGAAGTCGCAATCCTTGGCGTGTCGAAATCGTCGATCAAGCCGCACTGGGACGGCAAGGCCTTCGTGCCGCGCCTGATCCTGCCGTTGTCGCTGTCGTATGACCATCGCGTCATTGACGGCGCCTCAGCGGCGCGATTCACGGCGTATCTGGCGCAGGTGCTGGCCGATATGCGGCGCGTGTTGCTCTGAACCTTCCCAAGGAGATTGTCATGATGATACGGAAAATTGTTCTGGGTTCGGCGCTCGCGTTCTTTTCTTCGTTCGCGGCCGCTGCCGCACCTGCGATGAAGCCGGAAGACGCGAAGACGAAACTTGCGATCGAGTTAATGCAGATCGTCCACTACGATCGGACCATGCAGGCGATGCAGAGTCAGATTCGGTTGACGATGGAGAAACAGTACGACGACTACGCGAAGTGCGATGTCGCATTGCCGATAGTGCGGGAGTTTTCGAGCAAGGTAGGGGACAAGATCGCGATCGGGTTTGGGTCGGAAGAAATGAAGATCGATGTCGCGTCCGCTTACGCTGAAGTCTTCGGCGAAGATGAACTACGCGAGATCATCGCGTTCTATCAATCGCCGCTGGGAAAGAAGCTGCTCGATCGCATGCCAGAGCTGGCGCAGAAATCGGTGCAGATCTCGCAGGACCGCATGAAATCGATGATGCCGGAGCTCAAGCAGCTCGGTGAGGAATACGGGCCACGTATTCGCCAGGCAGCCGAAACCTGCAACGCGGCCGCGCCGACAACGGCAGCCAAGTAAAAATAATCGTTTCACACACGCACGCGACGAACATACGGCGGGAGGCAACGGTGGCAACATTCGAAGTGAAAGTCCCCGATATCGGCAACTTCAAGGGCGTGCCGGTCATCGAGATCCTGGTCAAGGTCGGCGACAGCGTGGCCAAGGATCAGGGGCTCGTCACGCTCGAATCCTACAAGGCGACGATGGAAGTGCCCGCGAGCGTTGCGGGCGTCGTCAAGGAAGTGCGCGTCAAGCTCAACGATGAAGTCGCCGAAGGCGCGGTCGTTGTGGTGATCGAGACCGCTGCTTCCCTTCCCCCGTCGGGGGAAGGTGGCGCGGTAGCGCCGGATGAGGGAAAGCCGCAGCCGGCCGTCTCTTCGCCCGGCAAGGCTTCTCCCTCACCCGCGCCTGCGGTGCGACCTCTCCCGGAAGGAGAGGTGAAAGCATCGGCGGCATCCGGTCGCAAGGCCGACATCGAATGTCAGGTCGTCGTGCTCGGGTCCGGTCCCGGCGGTTACACGGCCGCATTCCGTGCGGCCGATCTCGGCCAGACCACGGTGTTGATCGAGCGCTATGTCTCGCTTGGCGGCGTCTGCCTCAACGTCGGCTGCATTCCGTCGAAGGCCTTGCTGCACGCCGCGCGCGTCATCGACGAAGCGGCGCACGCGGCCGACATCGGCATCACCTTCGGCGCACCGAAAATCGATCTCGACAAACTGCGCGCGAACAAGGACAAGGTCGTCGCGCAGATGGTTGGTGGCCTCGCCGGCATGGCGAAGCAGCGCAAGGTCACTGTCGTGCAAGGCACCGGCACCTTCATCTCGCCGAACGAAATCGAAGTGGATGGCGAAGGCGGCAAGAAGCTTGTGCGCTTCGAGAAGGCGATCATCGCCGCCGGCTCACAGGCGGTGAAGCTGCCGGGCTTCCCGTGGGACGACCCGCGCATGATGGATTCCACCGATGCGCTGATGCTGAAAGACATCCCGAAGAAACTCCTCGTCGTCGGCGGCGGCATCATCGGTCTCGAAATGGCCTGCGTGTACGAAGGCCTCGGCAGCGAAGTCACCGTGGTCGAACTGCTCGACCAGCTGATGCCGGGCGCCGATCCGGATCTCGTGCGTCCGCTGCAGCAGCGCCTCGCGAAACGCTATGCGGGCATCCATCTGAAGGTGAAAGTCGCGAAGATCGAAGCCGAGAAGAAGGGTTTGAAGGCGACGTTCGAGGGTGAAAAAGCACCCGAACCGATGCTGTTCGACCGCGTACTGGTCGCGATCGGCCGTTCGGCAAACGGCAACAAGATCGGCACTGACAAGGCCGGCGTCGCCGTGACCGAGCGTGGTTTCATCGCGGTGGATAAACAAATGCGCACGAACGTGCCGCACATCTTCGCGATCGGCGATCTCGTCGGCCAGCCGATGCTCGCGCACAAGGCGACGCACGAGGGCAAGGTTGCGGCGGAAGTGTGCGCAGGACAGAAGAGCGAATTCGTCGCGCGCGTCGTACCGAGCGTCGCCTACACCGATCCCGAGATCGCGTGGGTCGGCCTCACCGAAACCGAAGCGAAGAAGCAGGGGGTCAAATACGGCGTCGGCAAGTTCCCGCACGCCGCTTCTGGACGTGCAGTCGGCATCGGCCGCACCGAAGGCTTCACCAAGCTGCTGTTCGACGACGCGACACACCGTGTGATCGGTGGCGGCATCGTCGCGCCGAACGCGGGCGACCTGATTGCCGAGATTGGGCTGGCGATCGAGATGGGTTGCGAGGCTTCCGATATCGGCCTGACGATCCATCCGCATCCGACCTTGAGCGAATCGGTCGGGATGGCGGCCGAGGTCTACGAGGGGACGATTACGGATTTGTATATTCCGAAGCGGAAGTAGGCGTCAGTGTCGATTCGCGGCGGAAAGGTGAATTTCGCTCCGGGTATTTTCTGGAGTGAAGTAGATCTTGAGCGCGAAGACGCTTTTCGAGAGCAGCTGTCGCAACGGTTCAAGGGGTTGTACTTCGAGCCAGCTCGCACTTTGCTCGATAAATCGGTGCCTGATGATTTCGCGGCGGGAGTTCTTATCCTGTGCGCGTTCGATGCGATCGCCCGACTCTGGACTGGAAAAAGTGGTGATGTCGCTGTTCGTTTCAAAGAGACTTTTGAAAAGTTTGCTCCTAATGAGGTTGATGGCCCGCGGTGGTCGCCTGTCGTTTACGATTGTTTTAGGAATGGGTTGGTGCACGAAGGCCGCATTAAGTCGGTGGCACGATTCGATTCGGATGCGGCAAATTGCGTCGAAGAAACGGGCAATACCTACATTGTCAATCCAAAGTGCCTTCTTTTCATTGCCGAGGCCGCCTTGAAAGGGCTTGTGTCGGACAACAATGCTGCGCGATTTCACGCAAATGCAATCCCTCTGCTGCAAGAAGATTTTGAAGGTGAGCAGGCCGAGTAGGTCGGCTGTATGGATGATTGCCGCCATCGGCCTTGCCCTGCAGAAGCGGTTGCTCGAATTTCTCTCGGCGCGCGGCGCTCACGGCGGATTGTCGGGCGAGAGTATCGCGATGCGGACCGAGCGCGTGTTACGCGCTCAAGGCCAGTCGCAGCGATATGGTTCGCAGTTCCTGTTCGATCACGGCGCGTGGATCGTGCGTCCGACGGAGCACGAGGTGCCGGTCGACGAACGCCGGCATGTTATGGACATGCCTTCACGTGCGGACTACGCATGTGCACTTCGCGCTCTTTGTGGTCAAGCGCCAGCGCATGATGCCCTCTGAGAAAGGCATCGCGGCTGAAGCCGCTCCCACAGGCGCGGCGCGATTCATCCGACGAATGCGCGAGCGCCGCTACTTCTGGTCTTTCTTCAGCGCTCCATCCAGTTTCTCTTTGTCGAAGCCCTGGATCTGCTCGCCATTGATCAGCACCAGCGGTGTGCCGACGCCGCCCTTGGCCTTCCATTCGGCGGCGGCTTGCGGCGACTTTTCGATGTCGCGCTCTTCCCACTGCACACCATGACTGGTCAGGTACTCGCGCGTCTGCGCGCAGTACGGGCAGTCCTTGGTCGCATACATGATCACGTCGACCGCGTGCGCCGTCGCGCCGACGACCGGCAGCGCGGCGGCATCGCGTGTTGCGAAGAGTCCTGTTGCCATCGACACCCCGGCTGCCAGGGCCAGTACGAAAATCCCGCGCTTCACCATCGCCTCACCTCGCTGGTCTGGAACCACCGCCGTTGCGGCGATGGGCTTCAGAGCGTCTGTCTGGTCAATAGTTCCCTTTTACACCAACCCGGATCGCCGCGTGTTGCGCGGATTTGCGTCTTTGGCGCTAGGGTTTGGAGGACTCGAAGCCGTCGACGAAGATCGCGTCAGCCGCGTTCGTGCACATGCCTGGCACCTGCGCATGGGTCAGGGCGACGTCGTCGACGAACCATCCCTGGCCGGTTTGGGCGGAATCGGTGCGGTAAAGCCAGCGCAGTTTCACGCTCTGACCGGCGTAGGACGACAGGTCGACCTGGTACGGCGACCAGGTGAGGTGGCCCATGCCGGTGAACGCGCCGGAGCCCTGGCTGATACCGCAGAGGGTGCCGCCATTGCTGATCGCGCCTGGATAGCCTCCGCTGGGAGTGAGGCGGGTCCAGCTGGTGCCGTCGTTGGTCGAGATTTCGATCACGCCACCATCCCAGCCCTGCTCGACGTCCCACAGTGTCCAGAACGAAAGCTGCGAAGATTGACCCGCGCTCAACTCCAGCGTTGGCGTTACCAGTGTGACGCAGAGATTGTTGGCCGCGGTGGACCAGAAGCTTTGCGTGCCGGTGTGCATGCGCGAGGTCGATGGATGCCAGCCCGCATGCTTGACCTCGCTGGGTCGCGGCGAATCGGTATCGGCAGCGCGACCCGCCACGTCGGTATCGAGTGGCGGATCGCCCGGTTCGAAGCCGCTCGCGAAGGTGCCGTCGGTCGGCGTGCCGGTCGGCACAACCGAGAGATGGATCAGGTTGCCGTCCTCGGTGCCGCTGGTGCTGTCGACGGCACGCACCGCGTAGTACTGCGGCGCACCGCCATCGACCGCGTTGTCGACATAGGCGAGATCGACGATGCCCTGCGCGATGCGGCTGCCGGTATCGGGGACGAAATCCGCGACGTTCGAGCGATAGACCGAATAGACGGTCGTCGCACCGCAGGCGGGACTTGCCGCGTTCCATGCCAGGTCGACGCGGCATTGCGAAGTTGCGCCGTTCTGCGCAGCGGTGATGCCGGCGAACAGCGGCGCTGCGGTGCAGGTGCCGCTGGTCTGCGCTTCCGTGCAGGGCGAGGTATTCGATACGCACTGGCCGGTCGCGTCGCGCTCGACGATGCGGTATCCGTAGGTGACCTGCCCCGATGGGTCGGTGTCCGAATAGGCCGCCGTGGCGAGGCTGTCCGCGATCGTCGCGAAGTTTCCGCTGCAGCCGCCCTGGGCACGCTCGACCCGATAGCTGCCGCCTGCGAGCGCGGACGCATTCCACACGAGATCGATGCGATGGTCACCGCTGGGCGTCGCAACCAGGCCGGTCGGTGCGTCGGGCGTGTCGCACAGGTGCGGGTCAAGCACGAAAAAACCTTCGTCGATGCCGGTCGCGATCACGTGGCCCGTGCCCGGAAAGCGGTAGTTGTTCCAGCTGCCGTTGAAGGCTGCGCTGTTGCTCGCCGGGTAGGTGTCGAAGTACGCGACTTCGGTCATCTGCGCCTGCGACAGGTTGTCCATGCGCAGGATGCGCACGCCGGCTTCGTAGTCGGACTGGTAGACGTACTGGCCGTGCACGTAGAGGTTGTGATCGATGACGCCGAGCGCATGCTCGTGATGGCCGACCAGCACCGGCGCGTCGAGATCGGACACGTCCCACACGTAGGTCCACGCGTTGTGGCCGATGTTCTCCTCATCCAGTTCATCATCGACAAGCAGGTAGCGCTGATCGTCGGTGAGCCATCCCTGATGCGGATACGCCGCGCCTGCGTAGGTCACGGAGGACAAGGTGTGCGGCGCGCTCTTGGTGCTCACGTCGACGATCGCTATGCGCTTGTTCGGACCGTTCGCATCGACGCAGATTTCCTTGCCCACGTGCGCGGTGTCCGGGCCCGAATACACCCAGCATTGCGACTCGTGCGTGTAGCCGGCGTCATTGATGCAACCGGCGAATACCGGTGCGTCCGGAACGTGGATATCGAGGATCTGCAGGCCGCCGCTGTGCGAGTCGCCCGGACAGGTGAGGTTGCTGCCGGGCACATAGGCGAAACCGGTCGCCTCGTTGATCGAGATCGTGTGGCCGGGGCCGAACGCGCCGTAGTGCGCGGTCTCGGTGAAGGTCTGCGGCGTGGTCACGCCGCGCAACGCATCGAGGTCGAACACCTGCATGCCATGCGCGCCATCGTTGTCGGCAACGATGAAGGCATGGCCTTCGTAGACGCGCACGTCGCGCCAGACCGAACTGCCGGTATGCGTCGGCAGCTTGCCGAGGTAGGTCGGATGCGCCGGATCGGTGAGGCGATAGAAAACGGTGCCGTTGTTGGCGCCGACCAGCGCGTATTCGGTATTGTCTTGCGGATCTGTCCAGCCCCACAGGCTGTTTGTGCTCGTCGCGGCGAATTCGGCGACCGGCACGAACGCGAGCAGGTCGATATTCGAGCAGGGATAGATACCGGCAAGGCCTCCGACGCACGGCGTTGCGCTCATTGCGGCGAGTGGCTTCGGCGAAGCGGGTCGCGCCGCGAGGACGGCACTCATCTCGGCGTCCAGCGCGGGATCGGCGGCGATGACCGGTTGCCCGAGAGCAGCGGCGACCAGTGAACACAACAACGCAGCGCAGCGCGCGCGGGACAGGAACATCGGCTTTATCCCCGGAAAAGTGCAGCGGCGGAGCCAACGAGTGTAGCGGAAGAATCGGGCAAACCAGCGTCGGAAGGCCTCGTGTCGGCAACGCCCGCGTTGGAGGGACGGCATCACGGCGATCCGCGGATTTTTCCGCAAGTCGCGACTCAGCGACGCGTTTTCTTTGCGTCCGATGCAGGCGGCGGGACGACGACATCGGAGGGAAACAGCTGCTCGGCGACGTCGTAGTGGCGCACCAGCGGTTCCATTTCGAGCAGGTAATTCTCGTCTTCGGGGTAGTACACCGAGCGCTCGGGGTTTTCGCCGGCGAATGCGCGCACGGCCTCCATCGACTCCCACAGCGAAATCAGGACGATTTCGCTGTGCTCGCCTTGCAAGCGCCGCAAGACGCTGACACCGCGGTTTCCGGGAGTGCTCGCGTAGTCCCGCAGTCCGGTCTGGTGCAGGTAGTCGATATAGGCGTCCGCCTTCTCGGCAAGCGTGATGCCACGCCAGATGC
>JBDSXV010000168.1:0-2501 GCA_039926025.1 Dokdonella sp. | reverse complement strand
TAACACTGAAGGCATGGCGCGAACGGTTCCTCGCGCGACGCGGTGAAGCGAAGGCGCTGGGCTATCCGGAGCGTTTCGCGCGCATGTGGGAGTTCTACATGGCGTATTGCGAAGGTGGCTTCCGCGAACGTTCCATCGGCGTCGTGCAGATGCTGTTGACACGGCCGCGCTCGCAACGCGCGCAGTTCACGCCGTCTGTGCCGACGTCATGAGCCAGCGCGCTGCAATCTGGATCAACGCGATCGCATTCCAGATCGTGTGGACCTGCGCCGTAGCCGGCGCTGCGTATGGTGCCCCGTGGGCAGGTCCGATTGCGGTCGGATTGTTCGCCCTCTATCAACTCGGCGTATCGCGCACCGCGCGTAACGATGCCTGCCTGATTGGGTTCGCGACCGTGCTCGGCGGCATCTGTGATTCCTGGCTCGCCCACGCGCAGATCGTGCAATACGCCTCGCCGTGGCCGAGCGAAGCGTTCGCGCCTGTCTGGATCATTGCACTGTGGGTCAATCTCGCATTGACGCTGAACCATTCGCTCGCGTTCCTGCAACGCAATCTCTACGTCGCCGCGATCCTTGGCGCGCTCAGCGCACCGTTGTCGTACCTGATTGCGGCGCGCGCATGGCATGCCGTATGGCTGGCCGAACCGATGGCGCCGACACTGCTGGTTCTTGCCGCACTGTGGGCCATCGCCACACCGATCCTGGCTGCGCTTGCGCGCACGCTTGCGCGGCGCAGCCCTCCGACGGCCGTGGAAATGATGTCCGGGGCACGGCCATGAGTCTCTGGCCTGTTTTCGTTATCTGGCTGATCGCAAGCGTGGTCATGCTGCTCGGCTGGCTGCGCCAGCGACAGACGCGCAATGCCGGCATCGTCGACGTGCTGTGGTCGGCCTGCATGGCCGGTGCTGCGCTTTTCTTTGCGAGCGTCGCCGGCGGAGCGCCGATGCCGCGGACGCTCGTCGCCGTGCTCGGCGGCATCTGGGGCGTTCGTCTTGCGCTGCACCTGATGCATCGCGTTGGCAGCGAACCGGAAGACGGTCGCTACCGGTATCTGCGCGAGCACTGGCATGACGACCAGCGCCGGTTCTTCGGTTTCTTCATGGCCCAGGCACTGGCGACCGCACTCTATTCGCTGCCGTTCTGGATTGCGGCCAGCAACCCGGCGGCCGGATGGACACCATGGTCGACGCTCGCCATCGCCGTCTGGCTGATGAGCTTGGGTGGCGAGACGATCGCCGATCGTCAGCTCGCTGCCTTTCGCAGCGACGCGCGCAATCGCGGCAAGACCTGCCGCGCTGGCCTTTGGCGCTATTCGCGTCACCCGAATTATTTCTTCGAATGGCTGCACTGGTTCACGTACGTGCTGCTCGCCGTCGGCGCAGGCCCGCTGCTGGTCGGCGCAAGTTTCATCGGACCTGTGCTGATGCTCGTTTCCCTCTACTGGGTCACCGGCATTCCCTTCACCGAAGCGCAGGCATTGCGCTCGCGCGGCGACGACTACCGCAACTACCAACGCACCACGAGTGCGCTGATTCCCTGGTTTCCGAAGGAGCATTGAAATGACGACCGAAGTCCTGGCGTCGCGGCAAACGAAAGCGCGCGATATCGAGCGCGACGCGCACATCAGCGCGTGGTCGCCGCTCGCTCTCGCCGAACGCGCCAGACTACCTGACAGCCTGATCCGCCTGGGCATCCGCCGACTCTGCGCGGAGCGCCTGCGCACGGAACGCGGCGGCAACCTGGAGTCCGCGTGGGAACGTTTCCGCACGGTACTCGGCGACCTGGGCACCAGTTCGATTGCGATCGAAACCGAAGCCGCGAATGCGCAGCACTACGAGTTGCCACCGCGCTTCTTCGAACTCTGTCTTGGTCACCGCCTGAAATACAGTTCCTGCTTTTGGGATGAGACGACGGCGGATCTCGATGCGGCCGAGGAGCGCATGCTTTGCCTCTACGCCGAACGAGCCCAGCTCGCCGACGGCCAGCACATCCTCGAACTGGGTTGCGGCTGGGGCTCGCTGACGCTCTGGATGGCGGAGCGCTATCCCCATTCGCGGATTACCGCGGTCTCCAATTCACGTCCGCAACGCGAATTCATCGAGGCACGCTGCCGCGATCGCGGCTTCGCGAACGTGCGCGTGATCACCGAAGACATCAACCGGTTGCAGCTGTCATCGACGCAGTTCGATCGCGTGGTCTCGATCGAGATGTTCGAGCATGTGCGCAACTACGAACACCTGCTGCTGCGCATCGCCGATTGGCTGCGCCCCGGCGGCAAGTTGTTCGTGCACATCTTCTGCCATCGCGAACTCATGTATCCGTTCGAGACCGATGGCAAGGACGACTGGATGGGCAAATACTTCTTCACCGGCGGATTGATGCCCGCGGCGGACACGCTGCTGCATTTCCAGCGCGACCTGAACATCGAAGAACAATGGCGCTTGTCGGGCACGCACTACGAAAAGACGGCCAACGCGTGGCTGGTCAATCAGGATCGGCATC
>JBDSXV010000167.1:0-25921 GCA_039926025.1 Dokdonella sp. | reverse complement strand
CAAATAACGACGCCGGGTCGCGCGAGCGAATCCGACGAATGAAGAAATCAGACCAATTGGTGAGTGTGATGAACCTGATCCAGCAATTTGAAGCCGAGCAGATGACCCGTACCCTTCCGGAGTTCAGCCCGGGCGATACCGTGATCGTCAATGTCAAAGTCAAGGAAGGCACCCGCGAGCGCGTCCAGGCCTACGAAGGCGTGTGCATTGCGCGCAAGAACGCGGGCCTGAACTCGGCCTTCACCGTGCGCAAGATCTCGCACGGCACCGGCGTCGAACGCGTATTTCAGTCGCACAGCGCCGCGATCGACTCGGTCGTCGTCAAGCGTCGCGGCAAGGTGCGTGGCGCTAAGCTGTATTATCTGCGTGGCCTCGAAGGCAAGGCAGCGCGCATCAAGGAAGATCTCGGCGCATACGTCAAGAAAGGCGCCTGATCGCCAACAGAAAAAACGTCTTGGAGCATCGAGTCGCGTCTGTGCTCCTCGTCAGAAGCGGCCATCGGCAACGATGGCCGCTTTTTTATGGCCAGGATGGCCGGTATGCCGAAAATGCAGGAGCATTTTTCGGCAATGGCCAGGATCGCCGGTACGCCGGGTCCTCGGACGCTCCCGGCGCCGCGAACACTCCCGCCGCCGCGAACGCCCCCTATGCCTGCGGGTCGATCCGCTGGCTTTCCTGACGCCAGCGAGTGCATTGAACGCCGCGCCTTGCAAATCATCAGCGTGAACGCGTGCCACTTCTCCGCGTTCTCTACGCTTGAACCCGCGCCCAACACCACCATCTGTAGCGCATTCCATCGCTGAGGAAGCCCCATGAGTTCTGTCGTTGAAACCCGCGCATTCGAAGCCGAAGTCTCCCAGGTCCTGCATCTGGTCACGCATTCCCTGTACTCGCACAAGGAAATCTTCCTGCGCGAGCTGATCTCGAATGCGTCCGACGCCTGCGACAAGCTGCGCTTCGCCGCGCTATCCGACGCCGCATTGACCGCCGACGATGCCGAGCTTCACATCGATATCTCGTTCAATCGCGACGCGCGGACGCTGACGATTCGCGACAACGGCATCGGCATGACGCGCGACGAAGTAGTCGAGAACATCGGCACGATCGCGCGCTCGGGCACGCGCCGGTTCCTCGACTCGCTCTCGGGCGACGCACGCAAGGACACTCAGCTGATCGGTCAATTCGGCGTCGGTTTCTATTCGGGCTTCATCGTTGCGGACAAGGTCACGCTGACGACGCGCAAGGCCGGCGCGGCAGCGGGCGAGGGTGTGCGCTGGGAATCGACCGGTACGGGCGAATACACGCTTGAATCGGTTGACGCGCCGCAGCGCGGCACCACCGTGACCTTGCATCTGAAGGCCGACGAGAGCGAGTTCCTCGACGCCTGGAAATTGCGCGAACTGATCAAGCGCTATTCCGATCACGTCGCGTTTCCGATTCGCCTGCCGGTACAGAAGGACGGCGTGGACACGGATGAATTCGAAACGGTGAATCACGCGGCGGCGTTGTGGGCTCGCCCAAAGAGTGAAATCACCGACGAGGAATACCAGGCTTTCTACAAGTCGCTGTCGCACGACTACAACGATGCGCTTGCGTGGTCGCACAACCGCGTAGAGGGCTCGCAGAGCTATACGTCGCTGCTCTTCGTCCCGGAAAAGCCTCCATTCGATGCGGTAATGAGCGGGCGCGACGAGCGCAAGGGGCTCAAGCTCTATATTCGTCGCGTCTTCATCATGGATGCGAGCGAGCAACTGTTGCCCAACTACCTGCGTTTCGTGCGTGGTGTCGTTGATTCGGATGACCTGCCGCTCAATGTCAGCCGCGAGATCCTGCAGGAGAATCGTCTCGTCGCGCAAATCCGCTCGGCTTGCGTGAAGCGCGTGCTCGATTTGCTGGAAAAACTCGCGAAGGACGAGCCGGAGAAGTTCCAGCAGTTCATCAATGCGTTCGGCAACACGTTGAAGGAGGGTATCGCCGAAGACACCTCGAACCGAGAACGCATCGCGAAGCTGCTGCGGTTCGCTTCGACGAAAGCCGTTGACGCGCAGAAGAACGTGTCTCTGGATGAGTACATCGGCCGCATGCAGGCCGGGCAGGATGCCATCTGGTACGTGACCGCCGATTCACACGCGGCAGCCAGCGGCAGCCCGCATATCGAGTCGCTGCGCGCGAAAGACATTGAAGTGCTCCTGCTCAGCGATCGAATCGACGAATGGATGATCGGCTATCTCGGCGATTACGCCGGGAAGAAGCTGCGTAACGCAGCGAAAGGCGAGCTCGATATGGTGGACGGCGCGGAGGGCGAACGCCGCAAGCAGGCGGAAGAGGCCGCGCAACCGCTGTTGAAGAAGATTGCCGATGCGCTCGGCTCACGCGTCAGCGAGGTGCGCGTCAGCCATCGCCTGACCGATTCGCCCTCCTGCATCGTGCTTGGCGAATACGACATGGCCCTGCACATGCAGCGCCTGCTGCGCGAGGCGGGGCATGAGGTGCCCGGCAGCGAACCTGTGCTCGAGGTCAATCCGGCCCATCCGCTGGTACGTGCGCTGGAGAACGAGTCCGACGCCACGCGCGTGCAGGATCTTGGCCTGCTGTTGTTCGAGGAGGCGCAGCTGACGGCTGGCGATCAGCTCGCCGATCCCGCTGCGTTCATCGCACGCGTGAATCGCGTTTTGCTGGGCAGCGCTCCCGCGGCCTGATCGCATGGCGGCTGCCGCGATACGGCAGCCGCTGCGTGCTACCATCGCGGACGGCTTTAGCCGTCCAAACGAACGGGGCGATATGCAGATCGAGACCAAGCTGCCGAAGGTCGGCACGACGATTTTCACCGTGATGAGCCAGCTGGCGGCCGAGCACAAGGCAGTCAATCTCGGTCAGGGTTTCCCCGATTTCGACGGACCGCAGGCTTTGCGCGACGCGCTCACCCGCGCGATGAACGAAGGTCGCAATCAATATGCGCCGATGACCGGCGTACCGGCCCTGCGCGAACAGATTGCGCGCAAGACCGAGCGCCTTTATGGGCGCAAGGTGAATGCGGACGGCGAAGTCACGGTGACTTCAGGCGCAACCGAGGCGCTGTTCGCGGCGATTGCTGCGGTGGTTCGCACGGGCGACGAAGTGATCGTGCTCGATCCGTGCTACGACTGCTACGAGCCGGCGATCGAACTCAATGGCGGCATCGCCGTGCACGTGCCACTCGATCCGCGCGACTTCGCGCCGGATTGGCAGAAAATCAAGGACGCGATCACGCCGAAGACGCGCATGATCATGATCAATACCCCGCACAATCCCTGCGGATCTGTGTTCAATGCGACCGACCTCGACACTCTGGCCGAGTTGACCCGCAACACCGAAATCCTCGTGTTGTCCGATGAGGTCTACGAACACATCGTGTTCGACGGCGCCGCGCACCAGAGCGTCTTGCGCCATGCAGAGCTCGCCGAACGCAGCTTCGTCGTCAGCTCGTTTGGCAAGACCTATCACTGCACCGGCTGGAAAGTCGGTTATGCGATTGCGCCGCGCGCGCTGTCGGCGGAATTTCGCAAGGTGCATCAATACCTCACTTTCTGCACGTTCACGCCAGCGCAGGTGGCGCTGGCCGAAATCCTCGAAAAGGATCCGCAGCACTACCTTGATTTGCCTGCGTTCTATCAAGGCAAGCGCGATCGCTTTCGCGAGCTGCTTGCGGGCTCGAAATTCCAGCTGCTGCCGGTGGGCGGCGCGTATTTCCAGATCGCCGACTATTCGCGACTCAGCAAGGCCGACGATCTCGCGTTCTGCGAATGGCTGGCGAAGGAAGGCGGTGTTGCGGCGATTCCAATCTCGGCGTTCTATGAGACGCCACCTGCCGGTCAGCGCTTGATCCGTTTTTGCTTCGCGAAAAGCGATGCGACGCTGGAACAGGCTGCGACACGCCTGAAGGCGCTCTGACATGACGACCATGGCTGCGCGGACCCCGCTGCGTGTCTCCCTCGTCCAGGGTGCGACGCGCTGGCACGACACAGGCGCCAATCGCGACTACTACGGTGCGCTGGTACGTCCGTTGCGCGGGCATGCCGACTTGATCGTGTTGCCAGAGACGTTCTTGTCCGGTTTCACCAACGAGACACTCGGCAACGCCGAGACGATGGAAGGCGAAGGCCTGCGCTGGCTGCGCGAACTCGCTCGTGAAGTCGACGCCGTGGTGACTGGCAGCCTCGTCATGCGCGATGGCAGCACATGCGTGAATCGCCTGGTATGGATGCGGCCCGATGGCTCGCATGCGCTGTACGACAAGCGCCATTTGTTCCGCATGGCAGGCGAGCACGAACGCTATGGCAGCGGCAACGAGCGCCTCATCGTGGAGCTCAATGGCTGGCGCATCTGCCCGCTGGTCTGCTACGACCTGCGTTTTCCGGTGTGGTCGCGCAATCGCTACGATCGCAGCGCGCAGCGTTTCGACTACGATCTTCTCGTCTATGTGGCGAACTGGCCCAGCGCGCGCCGTCATCCCTGGCGGACCTTGCTGCAGGCGCGCGCAATAGAGAACTGGAGCTATTGCGTCGGCGTCAATCGTGTTGGCGTCGACGGCAATGAGCTGCACTATGCGGGTGACAGCGCCGCTCTCGACTTTCTTGGAGCGCCACTGGTCGAGCTCGGTGCGCAGGAGCAGGTCGTCACGATCACACTGGACGCCTCCACGCTCGCAGCGCATCGCGAACGCTTCCCGGCATGGATGGATGCGGACGAGTTTACGGTCACGCCCTAGCAGGGGCATGCTGCTGGCTTGATGGATCGCGATTGTTTGGTTCAAATCAGGCCGCAGCGGCACGCGGCAATGCATCGAGCTCGCGCGTGACGATGTCGCGTTCGGCTTCCGCGCGATGTGCGAACGATCCGAGCAGGTCGCCGGACTCGGGCGCCAGCACTTCGTACCATTGTGCGGCGACGTCACCGCGGTCGTCCATTTGTCGAACACGTTCGATCTTGTAGCCCAGCACATTCACTTCGATTCGGCGTTGATCTCGCATGAGAGGTTCTCCGTCAGGGTCCGACTGCAGATTACGCAGCGTCGGTGTGCTTGCGGTTAACGTGGTGTTGCAGTCCGGTTAAGGCCGTTGTGTCAGCACTGTGGATTTTTGCAGCGTGTGCCGGGACCAATGATGGGCATCCCGCAAGCACGCATGCGATGCCACCTCAACAATACATTTCGTTGATTGTTGAGCGTTGCGCAGGCGCATTAGTTCAACGGCGTGGGCGACCGCTCACGAATCGGCGCGATACGCCGCGCGCAGCAGCTCATGGAAGTGATGCACGCCGCTCTCGCGGCGAGGATTGAGGCGGCCGGCGTGATACGAACCCGACGCGAGGCCCTTCTGCACGCGCTCGCAGATATCCACGTCTTCTTTTTGCACGATGTCGCTGAAGGCGAGATCGCGCGCGCGGCGCGCGGCACCGGCGTCGTCGCCCGGATAGTAGAAATCGAATTCGACGCGGCAGCGGTCCGGCCCGAGCGGCAGCACGCGATTGGTCTGCAGGCGGCCGGGCAGGATGTTCAGCATCGTGTTCGGCCAGATCCAGTAGTAGAGCGCGTCGCCGTTGCCGTACAGGTCGCCCGCACTCTCGAGTGGGCTCCACTGCAGCGAGTGCCAGCGTGCGAGCTCGGTGATGTAGCTGCGATAGTCGAGCATCCGGTTGAGTTCCGGATGAATGTGCGGAACGTGATAGCCCTCGAGAAAGTTGTCGACATAAACCTTCCAGTTGCACGCGATGTCGTAGGCGACGTGCTGCTGCAGGCTGTATCCGGCGAATGCATCCGCGCCGACGCGCGCGTCGATACCATCGAGCACGTCGGCGAGCGAAGGCGCGTTCGACAGCGCGACGAAGACGAAATCCCGCCAGACTTCGATCTGCGCCTGCGGCAGATGCAGCGCGGAGACGTCGAAGTCTTTCGCATCACGCATTTCCGGTGCGCTCAGCAGCTTGCCGTCGAGTGCGTACGTCCAACCGTGGTAGTGGCAGCGCAAACGCCTGGCGCCGCGTCCCGGGCAGGTTGCAAGCGGGCCGGCGCGATGGCGACACACGTTGTGCAATGCGCGTAATGCGCCATCGTCGCCCCGCACCACCAGCAGGGGCACTCCCGCAATTTCCGCGACGACATGATCGCCAGCATGGTCGACCTGTGATGCATGTGCGACGAGTTGCCAGCTGCGCGCAAACACCGACCTTCGATCGAGCTGCGATGCGTCAACGCCGGTGTAATAGCGCGCAGGCAACGCCGAGGCGGTTGTCAGCGCTTGTTCGTTGAAATCGGTGGCGGCAGTGGTGGGCTTCATGTGGTGGGTCTTCGCGGTTCGGCAGGAGTATCCAGCCTCGCTGCGCAACAACGCAATGGCGCGCTCGCGCCGTTCGCAGCCGCGCGTATTCACCTGAGCAATGCCATGGGCGAGTGTTCGAAAAAAAAGCGAAATCAATATCTTGCACGCACACTCACGCGTGGCGAACTCTGTGCGAATGAATCGCAAGCAGCAGCGGGACCTGTCGCAGTGCGTGCTCGCACTGTCATTCGCGAACGGTGCATGGGCGATGCCTGTGACGAACACCCTGGCTCGTACCCGTGCCTTGCCGGTGGCTTCGGCGGCATTTCCGGCGATGGCTCGCTTATGGGCGGCTGAACGTTCGGCGCGAGCGGAACGCAGTCCTGTCTCGTCCGCTCATCGAGCGGTGCGATTTTTGCGAATAGCTTCGGAGAACCCTCGGCGCACTGAGGGCCGTCGATGTGCTTGCCCACGGGGATTGGCAATTGCAACGCAAACTCATCGATTCAAGCACGCCCCGGGACAGATTCGTTGGCGGGATTTCGTACGGCTGGAAGTATAAAAAACGCTTGAAAAACAGTTTATTGCACGTAGCGCGCATGAATCGTTGACGGATTGCGAGTGTGGCCGGCGACGCTCGCGGATATCTGCTGGGGTGATAGCCGGCCTGTCCGGGCTGGTGTTTCGACCGTCTCCGTTCCAATCCGTCCAACCCCGGGGGTTCCATGCGCAATACCTTGTTGTCCGCTGCTGTCGCGATGGCTGTCTGTGGCGTAGCCCGTGCCGATGTCGTTACGTTTTCACCTTTCAACATCGACGCGATCTCGCCCGCCTACATTTACAGGATGTCACCCAACGGCGCTTATCTGTCCGGCTCGAGCGCAGACGGTTCAACGGGCTTTCGGTACAACGTGAAGACCGGGCAGGTCGACCTTCTGTCGATGTACCCGCTCAACATCAACAACGCCGGCACGCTTTCCGGCTGGTTGCCCGTCAACGGCGGTGTCCCCATGGGCGGAACCGATACTGGCGCGTATCAACCGCTCAAGAGCGAGCCGATTGCGATTCCAGATCCATTGCTGGTGAATTCCGATGCCTATGGCATTTCCGATGACGGCACGGTGGCTGGCCTGTCCTCCGATGCTGCCGGCATGACGGGCATTGGTAGCGCGTATGTCTGGACCGCCGCCGCGGGCATGCAGAAGCTGCCGGTCAATCGTCCGACCAAATACTCGCGCGCGAACGGCATCAGTACGGACGGCCATATCATCTATGGCTGGAACGACGACCTCACCGGGTTCCGTACCGGCACGATCTGGGTGGATGGCGCCCCGCATGACATCGGCTATACCGCAAGCATGCCCTACGCCGGCGAGGCAGACGGCATCAGCGCGAACGACCAGTTCGTGGTCGGCGCGAATGCCTACGACGCCAGTTACAACACAGGCGGCTGGCGCTGGAACCGGGCGGATGATTCGGTCATCTACATTCCGGACATGGCGTATGTGTTCGCCGTTTCGAATGACGGCAAGACCATCATCGGCAACGCAGCCTACACTGGCCCGTTGAGACCTGCGCAGGGCGGCGATGCGGAGTCTGGCAACGCCAACTCCAGCAATGCCCAGTTCAGCCCTGCGTGGCTCAGCAATACACTCGGCAATACAGAAAGTGGCAATGCAGGCAATGGCACCAACCCGAGCTACAACGCGCGCACTGCGCTGATCTGGCAGGAAGGCATCGGCACGATGCGGCTGGTGGACTGGATCAACGCGAACGGCGGCACGATACCGGCCGACTGGGATCCGGATCTCGCTGGCAGCGCACTCAACATGACCGGCGATGCCACCTTCATGAACGGCTGGTCCGGCAGTGCGACGGCCGCGTCATATGCGCTGACTGTTACGCCGGACAAACTGTTCTCTGATGCTTTCGAAGGTACCTCGCTCGGCGTCTTCGCCACGCTTTCGCCGAGCACGATCCTCGTGCAGAGCGCACAAGGCGCACCCGCCATACTGACCATCGACCTCGACAATCCCGGCAAGGCCGATGCGACCGTGAGCAGTGATTTCATCGACCAGCTTCCGTTCGGACTGATCATTGCCGCCACGCCGAATGCGTCGAATACGTGCAGCTCCGAGCCGTTGCTCGCGTATCCAGGTTACGACACCATCACGCTGCACGCCGGCGCGGTGATTCCTGCCGGCGCTCATTGCGTGATCTCCGTGGCGGTGAGCGCGAATCTGGATGGCACTTATCAGAACGTGATACCGGCCGGTTCGCTGCTGACCAATGCGGGCGAGAACCTGACCGATGCCAACTCGTCGGTGACGGTGCTGGCAGGCGGCAACGGTGTCGTGCATTCGGCTGCTCTCAATCACGTGATGGTCGATAGCGCCACGGGCTCGACGGTCAACTGGACCACCGGCACGTTCAGCGACACCGGTTCGACATCAGGTCCGTGGGATCTCAACGTGCGTGATACCGGCGGTTTGACTTTCAGGACCATCAAGACCTACCAGGATGGTCTCGCAGTCGACACCAGCAACACCGTGATCGTGCTGCATCCTGGCGACGTGGTCGGACCTTCGACCTACTTCACCTACGCTTCCTCCGCCACGGCGTTCGTCACGTCGCCGGATTGGCTTGCCGGTGCGGACGCTTATGTGGGCTTCCGTTTCCAGTGCGACATGCCGCGCCAGACCCATCAGGTCGCGGGTGGCTTCTGCTACGGCTACATGCACCTGACGACCGCCGCAGGCACCACGGGTTATCCGGTGACGCTGGTCGATTATGCCTTCGATGGTGACGGCAAGGCGATCACGGTCGGGCAGCAAGGCGTGTGCGGCGGCGATCCGAGGGTCGCCGCCATTCAATTCCCCACGGGCCGTACCGGATATGGGCGGCGCTGATTTGTTCGGCTTCTTGAGCGGACGTACGGATGCAAAAGACTGAAACCCTTCCTTTGCATGCTTGCGGCAGGAGTTCGCGTCGACAGCGACTATTCGTGAGCAGCTTTCGCCAACGGGGTAGAGATCAGCACCGGAACAGCGCGTTCGCCGGCGAGGCTTCGTGCACTCAGCATAGCGGCGTCTGCGCTAGCCCGCTGCCCGAGCGCGTTGTACAACCGCGCCTGCAGCAGCGCGCAGTCGAAATCGTGATCGGCCCAACGCGCGACGCGTCCGATCACCTCGCTGGCCTGATCGAGCTTGTTGTCGGCGATCAGCGCGTTGCCATAGGACACGTCGACCGTGGCGAGATCTGCCGGCACGCCCCAATGTTCGGCATCGTCCAGTGCCGCCGCATATTCCCGATAGGCGTCGTCTGCATGGCGCAGGTCGCGCGCATGCTCTGCGCGCGCGAGCGCGGCATACAGCGTCGGTGCGGGCCGTGCCGTTGTCCGCGCCCACTGCGAAAATTGCTCCAGCTGAGCGGCCGCCTCGTCGGAGTGGGTTCCCGCTTGCAACGCCAGAATCCATGTCCGCCATGCGCGCGCCCGCTCGTATTGCTCATCGACGGTCGTCAGTGCCGTTACCGCTGCGTTCGCCTCGCGTGCGGCAGCCGCATAGTCGCCCGCGCGCAACGACAATCGCGCGCTGGCAGATGCGATGTCGCCGGACAGGCCCGAGTGATCGTCAGGCGCAATGTCAGCCGCGAGCTGACGAAGCAGACGTGTGGCCTCGCCGATGTGCCCATTCGCGGCGAGTGCGCGTGCGCGTTGCACGCCGAGCGTGCCACGAATGTGCGGGTTGTCGCGTTGGTCGAGCTCAGGTTCGATCGTGTCGCTTGCCGCGATCGCCGCGGACGGATCGAGCAGGGCCAGATGCGCCTTGATCTCGGCTGCGGTGGTCAGGAACCGTACGCTCAACGAACCAAACAGACGAAAGCAGTGATTCGCACGTTGCAGCAGCGGAAGTGCATCCGCGGGGTGTCCCCGTGCGACGTCGAGCGTGCCTTCGTTCGCATCGACGACCGCCAGCGCAAGCGTATCGCCGGCAAGACCGAGTTGGACGCGCGCACGCGCCAGCGCGTCGCCGGCTTCCTCGTAACGCCCAAGGTTGATGAGCGCGCCAGCGAGCGCGGTATAGGTTTCGCCAAGCTCGGCTGGCTGATCCTCGCTCAACCTCGATCTCAGTGCTTCGGTCAACAGAGGTTCGGCATCCGCACTGCGATCCTCGCGTATCTTGATCGCGCCCAGCGTGTACAGCACGCGTGCGCGCAAAGCCGGATCGTGTGCGACGGAAGCGTCGCCGAGGAGGTCGCGCAGGTGCTTGCTCGCTGTGTCCAGTGCGCCGGCGCGCCCGTCGATTCGCGCCAGCATGTAACGCGCGGCAGGCTGCTCGCGCAGCGCCGGCGGAGCCGTCTCGATCACGCGCCGGGCACGGTCGAAATCCGAACCCAGCAGCACGGCCTCGGCACGTTGCAGCAGTTGGTCGATCGTCAGTGTCGTCGAGTTGCTTTCGCTCGGCAGCGATCTGCCGAGCGCGATCAACAGGCGATCGGTGGCGGCATTGGCGGCAACGACCACGTCGTCGGCTTGCGCCTCGACCAGGCGTTTCGACTTGCCATCTTGATGCAGGTCCAGTTGGACGCGCCAACCGGTCGACGTGCGCGTGGCATGCGGCAGCACGACGTAGCGTGCACCTGTCGCGGCGCTCACCTTCGTATCGGCAATCGCCTGGGCTGGCGGAGAAGCGCGCGTGAGCGCAACGATATTGCTGCTCGGTACCACCGGCTGGCCGGCGAGATGCAGGCGGCGTCCAATCTGGTCCATCAGACCGAGCTGCAACCAGAACCAGTCGTCACCGGCGGTATTGGGGACGGGCATCACGGCAACGGCGCCGTCCGCTTCGCGACTGTCCGCGCTGCCTTCGGCAAGCGTGGCCCGCGATGGTAGTGCCTGTGTCTGCGTCGTCGCGGCGGGATGGTTCGACGTGTCGTGCTGCCATTCGCGCAGCAGGACGATGATCAGTACGAGCATCGCAGCGATGGCCAGCGCGCCGCCGATCAGGCGGCCGCGCGTCCAGCGCGAGCGACGCGGGGTTTCCGGCGCTCGCGCTTCCGCGCGCGTTGAATCGTCCGCCGCGGGAGTTTGCGCCGGCGCGGCATGCGGCACGCGGGTGGATTCACTTGCGATTGAAGGCGCGGACTCGATCGATGTCTCGGCGATCCAGTGATAGCCGAGGCGCGGAACCGTGCGGATTGCCGTTTGTTCGTGACCGGTGTCGCCGACGGCACGTCGGACTTTCAACATCGTCTGCCCGAGCAGGGCATCGCTGACGTCGACGCGACCCCAGACCGCGGCGATCAGCTCGTCACGACCGACTGCGCGATCGCGATGCTCGATCAGGTAGATCAGGCAGTCGAAGACCTTGGTCGACGGCTCGACCAGCCTGCCATCGCGGCGTAGTTCACGCGTGGCCGCGTCGGCGACGCAACGGTCGAAATGGTAGCGTTCGTGGCTCATTCGCGACAGGGTAACGTGCGCGACTGGTACGCGTCATGCGCTGGCGCTCGCATCCGAGTGCATGTGCCGGAATCGGCGGGTGTGGCTGCTATCATTGCAGATTATCCGCCGGCATCGAACATCCATGGTCCGCATCGACTCCGCGCCCATTCTCACGACGCGCCAACTCCGCGAATTAGTCGTGTTCATGCTGTTTGCGCTGATCCTGCTCGGCGTCGGCATGGGCCTGCGCGATCCGTGGCCGTCCGATGAACCGCGCTATGCGCAGGTCGCCAAACAGATGGTCGAGTCTGGCGACTGGTTGTTTCCACATCGAGGGCGTGAACTTTATTCGGACAAGCCGCCGATGTTGTTCTGGATGCAGGCGGCTTCCTACGAGGTCGTGCGCAACTGGCGCATCGCATTCCTGCTGCCGTCCCTGCTTGCCGGACTGCTCACGCTCGGACTCACGTACGATCTTGGTCGCCGATTGTGGAATCACCGGGCAGGGCTGCTCGCTGCAATCGGCGTGCTGTTCGCATTCCAGTTCATGTACCAGGTGAAGCGCGCGCAAATCGATCCGTTGATCATGGGCTGGATCACGCTCGCGAACTGGGGTCTGTTGCTGCACTTCCTGCGCGGGCCAAACTGGCGCGCGTACTGGCTCGGATGTTTCGCGGCCGGCCTGGGCGTGATCAGCAAGGGCGTCGGCATACTGGCGTTGTTGATGTTCTTGCCATACCTGTTTGCGCGGCAGCGAAACTGGGAAGGGGTGACACGCACGTCGGCATCGACGTTGCAATGGCTTGGCGGAGCAGTGGCGTTCCTCGCGCCCATCCTTGCCTGGGGCGGTGCTGTCGTGTTCGCCGCACACGCGCGTGGCGGGGAGCAATACACCGCCTACGTCAACGACATTTTCTTCCACCAGACTGCAGGCCGCTATGCAGGCTCGTGGTCGCATCCGCAACCGTTCTGGTACTACTTGCCGATCGTGCTGTTCAACTGGTTCCCGCTGTCGCTCGGATATCCCGCAGCGTTGCCGCGCTGGTGGCGTGACCTCAAGGCGGGCGAAGCGCGCGTACTGCTACCGCTCGCATGGGCGTTGCTCGCGATCCTTTTCTTCAGCATCCCGGTGGGCAAGCGCGACGTCTACCTGATGCCGGTGTTGCCGATGGTCGCGCTCGCAATGGCACCGTATCTCGAGGACATCGCGGCATCGCGCTGGCTGCGCGTCAGCGCGTTTGCGCTCTCGCTGGCTGGCGGGCTGGTGATCGTCGCGGCGGGCGTCTGGGCGCTGCTGGGGCATTCGACGGCAGCGCAGAGCTTCCTGCAACGACGCGAGCTGGAGGACCTGGGCTCCATGGTGTGGGGCATGGTCTTCGTCATCGGGATGGGGTTCGTCGCGGCAGCGCTGTGGTTCCGTCCGCGTCGCGGCGTGCATGCGCTGCTTGCTGGGATTGTCGGTCTGTGGATGACATGGAGTCTGTGGGCATATCCGCTGCTCAACGACTCGAGTTCGTCCGCCGGCGTCATGCGCCACGCACGCGAGCTCGCCGGTGTGGACAGCGAAATTGGCATGGTCGCGTGGAAGGAACAGAACCTTCTGATGGCAGTCGGGCCCGTGCGCGAATTCGGCTTCAAGGCGCCGTGGGACAAGCAGTATGTGGAAGCCGCGCAGTGGCTGCAGCAGGCTCCGGCAAAGCGGCGAATTTTCATCCTTGATCAGGTGATGGAAATCGCCGACAACTGCATTGACAAGAGCAAGGCGGTGCACGTCGGTCATGCGAACCGGCGCGAATGGTGGCTGCTCGGCAACGATGCTGTGAAGCCCGACTGCGTCCCGGCGGGCAAGCTCAAGCCCGAAGCCGGCGAAGAAGGCGATCCCTGACCTGGGTAGTCTGCGCTAGTCGCTGGCGGCGGCCGAGCCAAGCGGCACCAGACGCTGCAATTGTTCGCGCATGCGCCGGTACAACTTGCGCGTGTTGCGAGCGTTGAAGCGGCGGCTCATCGAAGCAAGCGGAACCAGGTGCTTCTCGCCGAAGCCATCGATCAGCACGAAACGTTCGCTGCCATGCGAATCGCCGCCGTAGACGATGTTCCATGCGTGCATGTCGCCCACGATCACGTTGCAGGCGAGCAGGTCGTCGAGAAATTGCGCGAGCGAGTGTTCGATCGCCGGGCTGAAACCGCGCTCGCGTTCGTACAACAGTGCGAGGGTCGGCGCGAGAGCACCGTCGGCGGACTGCACCTTTTCGGTGACCAGGCCGAGACCGAGGTCGGTATGCACGATGCCGACCACATGGACAATGGGTGCGTTGCGTCCGGGGTTGCGCGCGCGCGTTGCGATATATTCCTTGAGTTCGCGCACGTAGCCGCCGTAGTGAAGCGTGCGCGGCAGCCGTTTGTACCAGCGTGCACGGCCGCCCCAGCGGCGCTCGATGGCATCCTCGCGCACTACCTTGATCAACATCCGCGGATTGCGCGGGTCCTGATATATCCGGCGGAGCTGCCCCGTCGTGAGGGCAGGTACGTCTCTCAGGTGCAGTTCAAGCGGGGCGGTGAAGTAGGGAGACTGCATGGAATCATTTGGGCAGCTGACCGGACATCGTAACCGCAGGCAACAGGTGAAGTCGCGTGCAAGCGACCCGGGTTGACGTTTTGCCGACGGAGGCAGCGCCGTTCAGGGAGTGGCGCGCATTTCCGAGGCCAGCAACAGGCGTGCAGCCTGCCAGTCGCGCTTGACCGTGCGTGCGTTGACCCCTTCGAGCTCGGCAATCGCCTGAAACGTCATCCCGGCGAAAAAATGCAATTGCACGACACGGCTTGCGCGTGCGTCGATGTTTTCGAGCGTGGCCAGCGCGCGATCCAACGCGAGTACTTCGAGAGCCTCCTCGGCGCCATCGCAAACCTGCTCGTCGAGGGTCATGAATACTGCGCCACCGCCGCGCTTCTCGGCGCCAGCGCGGCGTGCATGATCGACCATGATCTGGCGCATGGCGCGCGCCGAAAGCGCCATGAAATGCGCGCGGCTTTCGGGCAGCAGGTTCTCAGCCGCTGAGAGTTTCAGCCACGTCTCGTGAACCAGCGCGGTGGTGGAAAGGATGTCGCTGGCATGGGCGCGCAGGTGGCGATGCGCGCACTGGCGCAACTCCACGTAGAGCCGCTCGAACAGACGCTGCTCCGCGTCCGTGTCACCACGATTCGCTGCCGCCAGCAGGAAAGTCACACCCTCATCCATGTCCAAGCGCGCTCGCGGCCGTAATAGTGGATCAACGTCAGGATCGCTGCATGCGTTCGTGGCGTCAACCGGACGCACAGCATCGATGGCCGCGCAGGGCGCCGACGTGTGCCGGATGCCGTCGGGAAAGTTCGCGACGGTGTCCGCAAGTGCGACGTCACGTTACCCTATGCCGATGACTGCGCCGTATCGCTTCGACCACTTCGAGCTCGACCCTGCCACGCGCGAGCTGCGTGAGGACGGTGAGCGCCTGACGCTGCCCGCGCGCGCGTTCGACTGTCTCGCCTACCTGATCCAGCATCGCGACCGCGCGGTGGGTCGCGATGAGTTGATTGCGGCGGTGTGGGGGCGCGTTGAAGTCAGCGATGCGCTTCTCAACCATACGATCGTGAAGATCCGTCGCAGCCTTGGCGACACTGGCAACGAGCAGCGCACAATTCGCACGGTGCCGCGCTTCGGCTATCGCTGGATCGGCGTGATCGACGACGCGCCGACGATCGCGCAATCGGAGAAGGCGAATGTGGAAACGGCACACGCCGCTCCGCAGTCCGATCGTACAGCGCCAGTCATGGTCGCTTCATTGCCAACGTACAACCGCCCGCGGCGGCAGTGGCTAGTGCTGGCGCTGGTCGCGACTTGCGCGCTCGTTGCGGTGATCTGGCGTGTGGCCGCACAAATAAATTCGTCGACTGTGCAGCCGCCGCCGACAGCGAATGCTGACGCCGAGCACGATGCGTTGGCGATGCCGGCCCTCGTTCTGCCTGCCGAAGTGACCGCGCCGGATGACTGGCGCTGGCTTCGATTCGGCCTCATGGATCTGGTCGCCACCCGTCTGCGCGATGGCGCGTTGCTGACGATGCCGAGCGAAAGTGTCGTCGGTTTGCTCAAGCAGCGTGGCGCGAGAATCGACGACCCCTTGCACGATCCCGCGCTCGCAAAACTGGCGACCTTGCGCGTGCTGCCGCAGGTGCGCTTCGAACATGACCGCTGGACCGTGCACCTCGAAGCCTTTGGAACCCAGCGCTCGATGAGTGCCGAGGCTCAGTCCGACGACGCCATCACCGCGGGACGCGAGGCCACCGATGCCTTGTTGCGCAAGCTCGGGCATGCGCCGGATATTGCCGGCGGCGTGCGCGGCTCGCCGGCGGTCGACGATCTGCTGCAGCGCGCGGGAGCGGCGATGCTGGCCGATCAGCTCGACGAAGCACGTACGCTGATCGGCAATGCGTCAGCGGATTTGCAGCATGATCCGCGCATCGAACAGCGCATGGCGCAGATCGAATTGCGTGCCGGCGACTACGCGGCTGTCGAGACGCGCCTGCATGCCTTGCTCGATCGTCTAGCGCCAGAACGTGACGGAGCGCTGCGCGCGCGTGCACTGATGACCCTGGCTGCCGCTTATGTACGGCAAGGCCAGCAGGCCAAGGCGGCGGACCTGTACGAAGAAGCGATCGCGATTCGCAAGGACGCCGCCGATCACGAAGTCCTCGGTGTCGCCTATCTTGGTCGCGGCGTCGTGCTCGCGCAGAAAGGCCGCTTCGACGAGGCGATTGTCGAGCTGTCGCGAGCACGCATTGAACTGGAGACGATCGGCGATGGCCTCGGCGTCGCCGGTGTCGATGTCAACCTCGGCGATTTCCAGCTGATGCGCCATCGTCCGGCCGACGCCTTGCCGATCCTGCGCAATGCGGTGCGCGAATTCGCGCAACTGGGTGCGCGTGAAGGTTTGGCGTACGCGCTCTCACAACAGGCCAGCGCGGAGCGCGAAATGCTGGAATTCCCTGCGGCGCTGGCGACCACACAGCGATTCTGGCCAGCGGATGCGCATACCAACAACCTGCGCATGCGCTGGACCTTGACCGCGACGCGCGCCGCCGTCCTTGCCGACGGGACGCGCTTCGACGAGGCCGATGTCCTGCTCCGTCAATTGCAAACCGAATCGGATCCGCAGAATGACGCTGCCGCGCGCGCGCAGGGGCAGGCGAGAGCAGCGGCCTCGGCGTGGCTGCGCGGTGATGCCGATTCGGCCCTGCAATTGACGGGGAATGCGCTGGTGCCGGCGCTCAAAGACGCTGATCCCGTGCTGTATGCACGCAGCTTGCTGCTGCGTTCGCAGGCTTTGCGTCAGACGGGAAATTCAGCCGATGCTGACGTCATTGCAGGCCAATTGCGTGCGCAGGCGGCTGTCGATGACTGGCATTCGATGATCGCGATGCTGGCCGAGGCCGAGCAGGCGCGGGCGATGCGGCAGCGCGAACCGGCCTTGGAGAAGTTCGCGCTCGCCATGCAATCGGCCGAGCGCATCAACTCGCCCGAGGACCTGGTCACGGTCGCGGCGCCGTACGTGGATGCGCTCGTGGAAGCCAGTCAGCTGGATACGGCGCGCGCCGTGAGCGGACGCGTGGCGGCGTGGGCAGATCGCGACGCGCGCGCGGCGACGGTGCAGGCGCGCCTGTTCCGGGCGCTGGGTCAGGAGGATGCGGCGCGCAAGGCGGAGGCCTCGGCCGCGCGCCTCACGCAAGGTCGAAAGGCGGAGGGTGAACCTGTACGGCCATGACGGTCGCGCCGGACATGGATTTCCTGTCGTCTGCACAGGCAAGTACATCGATAGCTCATCGTCATCGCATCGATCCGGCATGCGCCTGGCGTATCGAAAAAGCACGATGCCAGTCGCTGCCATACCGATGGCGGTGGCGTGCGTCGGCTCCGGACCAAGGGGGCGGGGCACCATCAACCTTGTCCGAGGACTACTGCATGAAGTTGCTGCGTGCCGCTTGCTCACTGTGCCTGGCCCTGTTCACGTTCGTGGGCGCGCATGCGCAGACCCTGCAAAGATCCGATGTCGGTGGCGGTTGGATATCGCCGCCCGTTACCCACGGCGACTATCTGTATTTCGGCACCGGCGCGACCGTCAGCGCCTGGAACATGGCTGATCCGGTTCATCCGGCCTATGCCGGTCGTACCCGCGCGGCGCCCACCCATGGCCCGGTCAGCGCGCTTGCGATCGTCGGTGACTACCTCTATGCCGCGTGGAGTTCGCCTGATGGCAGCGCCGGCATCACGATTTATTCGCTTGCCAACCCTGCTCAACCGACCCAGACCGGCGAGTTTGACGACTACGTGCAAGCCGACTACAAGGGGCCGCTCGGCCTGGCGACGTCCGGCAACTACGTCTATATCGGCGACAGCCAGAGCGGATTGTTCGTGATCGATGCGAGCAACCCGCTCGCGCCCGCGGTCATCGGTACCGTTCCTGGCGTGTACGAGTTCGATGCGATGGCCGCTTTTGGTACGCAGTTGCTGACGACCGGCAACAGTTTCATTGGCGGTCGCGTCGTCAATGTCATCGACATCACGGCACCAGCTGCGCCGATCGTTGCCGGCAGCACATCGCTCGACGGCGGGTCCGTCCTGCGCGCCGTGCTCACCGACGGTTACGCGATCGGCGTCGGCCTCGACCTGCTCGTTTACGATCTGCATGACCCTGCGAATATCGCCCAGGTTTTCAGCACCTCGATTGATATCGCGACCGGCGCGATCCGCAACGGCGACACGCTGTATCTCGTCGGCGACAGCGGTATCCAGGTGTGGGACTTCACGTCGCCTGCCGCGCCATCGCTGCTGCGCACGGTCCCGATGCCGACCTTTGCGCCGGACCAGACGGCGGCGACGCCGTTCGGCCCGTTGATCCTGACGCACACCGATCGTGGCGTGTTGCTGGACACGGCCGATCCCGTGAATCCGGCGCTTGCGGCGAGCTTCACGTTGCCGATCGGCGTTTCCGTACATGCCGGAGCGATCGATGTGGATCATGCGGTTTTCGCCGAAGAGGGCTACGGCCTCTCGGTCGCTGACGCAACCACCCTGGCGCCGATCGGTCGCTATGACGCCAACCTGCCGGCGGACCTCGCCGCGCGGGATGTCGAGGACATCTCGGTCGATGCCGGTCGGGCTTATCTGGCTGTGTGGGGCTATGGCGTGTTGATTGTCGATCTCGCTGATCCGGCGCATCCGGTCGAGCTCGGCCGTTTTCCGTTTCCGTTCGCGAGTGCGATCGAAGCGCACGGCAATCGCGTCTACGTCGGAAGCACGACCAATGGCGGCATCTTCAAGATCCTCGATGTGTCCAATCCGGCTGTGCCGGTTGAACTGGGTTCGCTCGAGACCAGCCAGACCTATGACCTGACCGTGCGCGGCAACTACGCCTATCTCGTCGATGGTGCGGATTTTGGCGATGGCGGCCTGCGCGTCGTTGACGTGTCCAATCCCGCTGCGCCTGCCGTCGTTGGCCAGGACACCGGTTGCCCGTACGCCGACGGTGTCGACGTGAGCGCCGATGGGAACACGACCTACATTGCCTGCGCGTCCGATGCCAGCTTCGCCAATGCATTGCGCATCGTCGATACCACCAACAAGGCGAGCCCGACCATGCTCGGCAGTATCGAATTGCCCGGATCGCCGGGCTTGCCGGACTACAACGTCGCCCATTCGGTCGTGGTCGCCGGCAACATCGCCTACGTCGGCAACGAAGATGGCCTCGACGAGGTCGATATAAGCAAAGCAGCCGCTCCGGTGCGCACAATGCGCCACGAAACTGGGTATTTCGTGAGCAAGGTCGAGCGCGCGGCGGACGGCCGCATCTTCGCGTTCGCGCAAGCCGCCGGCGTCTTCGTGTTCGCTCCGCAAGGGGGTGACGTGATCTTCGCCAACAGCTTCGACTGAAGCACCGCAGTCAACGGTCGTTCGCCCCTGTCCACGGGCGCGCGACCCGTTTCTGTGGTGTGCGGCGCGGCCGGGGGCGGCGCGCTACACTGGGGTATTCGTCCCGACTCGCGAGCCGCTCTTGGAAAACGAAATCGCGAAACCACTGGAGCCGCTCAATCCGATCGAGGCGCGCATCCTCGGCTGCCTCGTCGAGAAGGCGGCGATTACGCCCGAGGTGTATCCGCTGACAGTCAACGCGATTGTCGCGGCCAGCAACCAGAAGACCAGTCGTGAACCGGTGATGCATCTTGAGACCGGCGCGGTGGCACATGCCTTGCGAGTCATGGAGGACAAGGGCCTGGTGAAGGTGGCGCCCATCTCGCAGCGCGCACTCCGCTACGAGCATCGCTTCGACACGATCTATGGCGTGACTGCGCGCCAGCGCGCGGTGGTGTGCGTGATGTTGCTGCGCGGGCCGCAAACACTGGCCGAGTTGCTCACGCGCACGGACCGCCTCGCCGAATTTCCCGGCCTCGATGACGTGCGCGATACGCTTGAGCGGCTGATCCAGCGCGAGCCCGCGTTTGTGATCAAGCTTGGGCGTGGCTCGGGTCAACGCGAAGATCGTTACATGCACCTGCTGTGCGGTCCGGTCGACGCCGATGCATTCGCGGCTGCAACACCATCACCAGCAAGTACGTCGCGTGCGGACGTGAACGAGCGCATTGCCCGGCTCGAAGCGGAGGTGGAGACCTTGCGCGACGAACTGGCCGGCTTGCATCAACGCCTCGGCATGCTTGCAGATCCTGATCGGACGCCGCAGGCGTGATGCACCTATCCGTCGTGTGCATACTGCTCGCTTGCTGTTCGATATCGGCTGGCGCAGGTGAGCACACGGCGCCGGTTGTGTCACGGGCTCACGCCGTCACCGAGATCGGTACGCAGGCAGGCGCCGCTTATCGGATCGATATTCCGGCCGACTGGAATCAAGGCCTGGTGGTTTTCTTCCATGGCTACTCAACCGAGCCGATCGTGTTTCATGAAGGCGAGCGCGTGTCGCCGATGTTCGATCCGATGCTTTCCAAGGGCTTTGCGGTAATCCAGTCGGGTTATTCTTCTGCAGGATGGGCAGTGAAGGAAGCTGGCGAAGACAGCGAACGGCTGCGCCGATTCTTCGTCGGCAAGCATGGTCAGCCGAAGGAAACCTTCGTCATGGGCATGTCGATGGGTGGCATCCTCACCGTGATGGCGCTCGAGACATCGCCCAAGATCTATGACGGTGGGCTGTCGCTGTGTGGCGCGATCGAACCCAGCGACCGGCTCATGCAACGCGATTTTGCCGTGGTTGCAGCGTTCGACTTCTATTTCCCCGGCATTTTCGGCACCTTGGTGCCAATCGATGAGGCCTACCAGCCGACCGACGAGATCGTGCGGAAAATCGCGCTGGCCATGCGCGCGAATCCGAAAGCGGCTGCGTCGTTGCGTGCACTCTATGGTGCGGGCGATGAGCACAATCTTCCCGGCGTGATTGCATCGATCGCCTACGACATCAAGGAAATGCAGCAGCGCACGCATGGCAATCCGTTCGGCAATGCCGATCTGATCTACACCGGCTCCGCGGACGACTACGCACTGAATGATGGGGTAAAGCGTTATAGCGCAGACCCGCGCGCGTCGGCCCTGATGTCGCGCTGGTATACGCCGACCGGGAAATTGCTAAAGCCCATGCTTGAGTTGCACGACACCGGCGATCCACTGGTCATCGCATCGACGACGTTTGAATACGCGATGCTGGCGCAGCGCGCAGGGCAGGGCGACCACTTCGTGCAGCAATACGTCAACGCAGAAGGGCATTGCGTTTTCACGCCTGCACAGATCGGCAACGCGTTCGACGAACTGGTCGACTGGTCGCGAGCCGGAAAGCGACCACCGTCCGGGCGCCAGCATTAGCCACCGAAGTTTGCTCCGCGGCGACCATCTGATGGCCGGAAGTCGTCAATCCACCTTCTTGCGAACACTTCGCCGGTCCGCTGCCCGCACGAAAACCAAGGATGGCAAGCGCATGCTGCGTGTTTGAGTGAATGCCATGTTGCACTAGGTGCGACCTCCTGTCGCGGATGGCTGTCAGCGGCATGAGTTTTGGCATGTGCAGACCCTGCCATTCCGTGCAGAATCGTCGGTCGGTCCAGATACAGGAGCAGGGGATGAATCGCATGCGCGACTTGGCTTGGGGATTGCTTGGGGCGATGCTTGCTGTCGCCGTTTCGGCCGAGGCGTCCGCGCTCGCGGAAGCTGCCGATCCGAAAGCGCCGAGCAACCTTGCCACAGCCACCCTTGGCAGCGAACACATCACGGGCTTCTTCGATATCTACCGCGATGCGGCAGGCGGTCGCGTTCTGCTTGGCGTGCGCGTGTTCGACAACCCTTTCCTGCTGGTCAGCTCGCTGCCCTGGGCCGTCGGTTCGAACGATATCGGTCTCGATCGCGGCCAGAGCAGCGAGTCGCATCTGGTCGAATTCCGTCGTGTCGGCAAGCGCGTGCTGCTGGTCGAGGACAACACGAAGTTCCGTGCACTGTCGTCGAATCCGGACGAGGCGCTCAGCGTACGTCAGGCGTTTGCCGAGTCCGTACTCTGGTCCGGTGAGGTTGCAGGCGAACGCAAGGGTGCTGACGCGGAGGCCGTCGTCGATATCAGCTCGCTGCTGATGTCCGACCGTCACGGCATTGCGCGTCGACTCAGTGATACGAAGCAGGGCAAGTACGAGGTCGACGACAAGCGCAGTGTGGTTTCGCTCGCTGATGCGAAGAGCTTTCCCGACAATACCGAGCTCGAGGCGCTGCTCACGTTCAAGGGGCCGGGCGAGGAATCATTCGTCAAGGATGTCGCTATGGACGCGGCGAGCCTGACCGTGCATCAGCACCTGAGTTTCGTGCGACTGCCGGGTCCCGGCTATTCGCCACGCGCGTATCACCCGGCCTCGGGCGGGTTCAGTGTCGGCTACTACGATTATGCGCAGCCGCTTGCATCGAGTATCGACGTGCGAGTGCAGCCGCGTTTCCGCCTCGACAAGGTCGATCCTGCGGCAGTGCGAAGCGCAGTGAAGAAACCGATCGTGTTCTACCTTGATCGCGGCGCGCCGGAGCCGGTGCGCTCGGCCCTGCTTGAAGGCGCCAACTGGTGGAAAACGGCGTTCGAGAAAGCCGGTTACAAGGATGCGTATCGGGTCGAGCTGCTGCCTGAAGGTGTCGACCCGATGGACATCCGCTACAGCCTGATCACATGGGCGCATCGCTACACGCGCGGCTGGTCGTACGGCCAGCCGATCGTGGATCCACGCACGGGCGAAATCATCAAGGGCTCGGTCACCCTTGGTTCGCAGCGCGTGCGACAGGACATCCTCATTGCCGAGAGCCTGCTCGCGCCCTACGACAAGGCGAATGCAGCAGAACTGAAAGGGCAGGCCGAACAGATGGCGCTCGCGCGCCTGCGCCAGCTTGCCGCACACGAGGTGGGCCATGCGCTCGGCTTTGCGCACAACTTTGCCGCCAGTCGACTGGGCAACGGCTCGGTGATGGACTACCCGCACCCGCTGTTGCAGCTAGGCGCCGATGGCGCGATTAGCCTCGATCATGCATACGGCGTCGGCGTCGGACCATGGGACGATTTCCTGGTCGCGCATGCGTATGCGCAATTTGCAGCGGGAACCGAAGTCGGATCACTGGCGAAGTTGCGCGCCGATATCGCACAAGCCGGTTTCCGTTACATCAGTGATCCCGACGCGCGCTCACCCGGCGATGCCGAGCCGGACGGACTGTTGTGGGACTTCGGCCCGGATACGTTGAAGTCCTTCGATTCGCTGCTCGCCGTGCGGCGAAAGGCGCTGGAGCATTTCTCGATCGGCGTGCTGCCGCCGGAACGCCAGGCTGGTGAACTCGAAGCGCGTCTGGTGCCGATCTAGCTGCTGCATCGTTACCAGGTTGAAGCGGTAGCACGACTGCTGGGTGGTGTGGACTACGCATATTCGCAAGCGACGGATCGGAAGGCTGGAACGAAAGCCGTAGCGGCTGAAACGCAACATGCCGCGCTCGATCGGCTGGTCGCGACGCTAGGCGCTGACCAGCTCGCGCTGCCGACCAATGTGCTCGATCTCGTCACCCCACCCGGTAACGACTACCAGCGCAATCGCGAATATTTCACGACGCGCATGGCGCCGATGTTCGACGCGTTCGCGGCCGTCGAAGCCGGCGCCGCGCAGACCACGCAATTCCTGTTCGCGCCGCAGCGCCTCAATCGCCTCGCCTGGCAGCACGCGCGTGATGCGCACGAACCAGGTGTTGCCGACACACTCGACGCGGTGTTCCATGGCACCTGGCAGCGCGATGCAATTGCGGCGAACATTCCGGCCGGCGACGCCGTGCAGGCAGCCGCGAACTGGGTGGTGCTGGATTCATTGTTGAATGCAGTCGATGCGGGGCAACTGGACGCGCAGGTCGATGCGAACGTGCGCGCCTCGTTGCAAGCATGGCAGGTGTGGTTGGCGAAGAACCCGGGACGGGATACCGTCAGTGCGAGTCGCAGCGAGGCGGCGGAATTGATTCGCAAATATCTGGCGGACCCGAAGTCGGTGAAGTTGCGGGCACTGCCTGTGATTCCGCCGGGCGCGCCGATCTAGTGTCGCGTCGATTGCGGCGCCGTCGGCGATGCAGGTGCTGGGGCTGACGCGAAGGCAGTCTCGACATCCGCCTCGTCCAGCACATAACGTCGATTGCAGAATTCGCAGGTGACTTCGATTGAGCCTTGTTCCGCTAGGGTTGCGTCGCTTTCGGAGCGACCGAGCGAACGCAGCATGTCTTCGACGCGCTCGCGCGAGCAGGTGCAGCGGAACGCGAGCGGCTGAGCGGGTTGCAGGTGCACGCCTTCTTCGTGGAACAGACGCAACAGAACGTGCTCTGGCGGCAGATCGAGCAGTTCGTCCGCTGTCAGCGTCGCGAGCAAATGACCAACGCGGTTCCAGCCATCAGTGTCGCCGGGCATCGTGCCGCCGCCGCCCGCGATTTTCTGCAGCATGATGCCTCCGCATCGATCGCCGGACGCAGCGAGAACGATTCGTGTCGGCAATTGCTCGGAGCGCTCGAAATACCCTTCGAACGCTTGCGATAGTTGCACACCTTCGGCCACTACCATGCCCTGGTAGCGGGTGTCGGTAATCGCATTCTCGATGGTGATCGCGAGGCGAGCCCGCGGATCGATCAGTATCGGCGATTGCGGCTGCGCGCCGTCCCAACGCGCGATACCGCGCAGCAGGCCATCATGCGTGCAATCGGCGAACAGCAGCTTGAGAGCGCCGCTATCGCGCAGATGGATGGAAAGACGCCCGTCAAACTTGATCGCACTGGTGAACAGCGCACTCGCCGCGACGGTCTGGCCGAGCAGACCAGCGAGCGGCTCGCTGTAGTTCCCGTTTTCGAGGATCTGCTGCCAGCTCTGATCGAGGCGCGCGAGGGCGCCGCGGACGCCGGCGTTTTCAAGTTGGAAACGATGCAGGAAATCGTTGGACATGGTCGCTTCGTGAATGATGGAACTCCTGGGGCGGCGAAAGCATGCAGACCACGCTTGCGTCAAACCGCTTTGAATCAGGAACGAAGCGAAGGATAGCGATTGTCGCCTCCGTTGAGCAAATGCAACGAATAGGGCGCATGAGGAAGGGTGTGCTCGTGGAACTTGTTCCTGCAGACAAAGAAGAACCGGCGACGTTTCCGCCGCCGGTTCCTCCGCTCAGACTGCTACAGAGCGACTGGGTCTGGTGCTGAGCGTCGGTGAGTCAACGCAGCTCGATCAATGATCGTGGTCGCGATCATCACGATCATGGCCGTTCTTGTAGTGCTCGATGACCCACTCGTTGCGCTCATACGGTTTTTCCGTATCGAGGTCGATCTTCACACCGCCGGTCGTGACATAGGTACGGCTTTCAGTGGGCAACTCCGCGCCCGAACGCCATGCTTCGCCTTCGCGCCAGTAATAGACCTTGGTCTCCGGTGCAAAGTAGATGTCGTGGTCGCCGTAGTAGATATAATTGTGATGACCCTTCTTGACGGTCGTGGTTGTCGTCGTCTCGGTCGTCTGCGTGGTCTGGGACATGGCCGGAATGCTTGCGGCCAAGCCGATCACGACGGCAGTTGCGATGACGAGGTGCGGGCGCATGGTCATGGTTGTCTCCTGATGGTTACGGAAAACGCCAC
>JBDSXV010000166.1:0-14846 GCA_039926025.1 Dokdonella sp. | reverse complement strand
CGGCCTGGTCATGCTGGGCCTTGGCGTCGTTGACATCGGTGATCGCGGCGAGACCGACTTCGAAACGCTGCTGCGCCTGTTCGAGCTGTCGTCCGAGCGCTTTCTCGTTCGCATCGGCGAAGCGCAGCGCATCGGTCGCGGTGAGCACATTGAAGTAAGCGGTGGCGACGCGCACCAGCAAAGCCTGCTGTGCGGCGTCGTAGGTGGCAGCCCCGGCCTGAGCGGTGTATTTGCTCGACTTGAGCGCGGTCCAACGGCTGATATCGAGGATGCTCTGGTTGAGCGTCGCGCCGGTCGAACGTGTGTAGCTGGTGCTCGTCGTGCCATCGACCGCGATAAACGGCGGATTGGGATCGTTTGGCAGTGACGGGTCGCGGATCAGCGATTGGCCGTCATCGCCACCGCGCGTGCGCGAAAAGGAAAGGCTGGCCGCGATCAGTGGCAGCAACGCCGATCGCGCCTGGTCGACACCTTCATCAGTAGCGAGTTTTGTGGCCTCGGCGCCCGACAGGGTCGGATCGGAAGCGCGTGCATCCTGATAGATCTGGATCAGGTCGTCGGCGTGTGCGGCGTTGGCGCCAATCGCCAGCAACAGGGCCAGCGGCAGGGAACGAAAGCGAATCATCGGGTCTTCCTCGAAGTGTCAGGGATTTGCTCGCAGGCCCGCGCTCAGAGCGCGAAGCGGCGCGGTGGTTCGGCGTGCAAAAGATAGGGTACGTCGGTCTCGAACAGGCTCTCCTGCTGCCAGTGCGTCGCGTCGACGCGCTCGAACAAGGTTGCCTGCATCGCCGGGGAATCGCCGACGATCGCGAACAGGCGTCCGCCTGGCCTGACCCAGTCGCGGAAGCGGTCAGGCAGTGCATGGACGGCGCCGCCAGCGACGACAACGTCGAACGATTCGCTGCTGGCGAAATCGCGCAGGGCATCGGCGACTTCTACCTTGGCATTACGCAATTGCGCCGCCGCCAATTGAGCGCGCGCGGCTTCGGCGAGATCTGCATGACGTTCGACGCTATGCACGGTTGCGCCCAGCTGGGCCATGCAGGCCGTGAGGAAGCCCGTACCCGTGCCGATTTCAAGCACGCGCTCGCCGGGAATCAGCGCGATCGCCTGCAGGATGCGACCTTCAACGACGGGCTTGAACATGGCCTCGCCATGGCCGATCGGCAAGGCCATGTCGGCAAACGCGAGGTTGCGATGCCGTGCAGGCACGAAGTCCTCGCGGCGCACGGTGCCCAGGGCTTCGAGCACCCGTGCATCGAGCACTTCCCAGGTTCGAACCTGGTTCTCGATCATGTTCTGTCTTGCCAGCTCGGAATTGATCTGCACAGTCAGCGCTCCTTTGCTGGCGCTAGTTGAAATGCGCGGCCAAAGATGGCCGCTGTTTTATCTTCGTGATCGAGGACGAACGCAAAAACCCAAAAAGCTTAGGCGCTCGCCGCACCCACGGCAATCTACCTTGGCGGCGCGCGCGCCGCCGTCGAAGTGCCGGAAGTCACCGCGACGCACGAGATCCATGCACTATGCGGCAACAGTGCCCTCGCGCGACGTCATCTGCAATTCCTCGCGCGTGCGCGGAATCGCTGCCGCAATTCGTGCAGCGAGCATCGCATCGACCCTGGTCAGCGGACTGCTCGCGTTGACGACGACGTCGCCTGCGTCGCTGGATGCAAGCTGCAGGCTGAGCCAGCGCGAGAGGCCCGATTGTTCGTCCGCGGACAGCGCGGACAATGTCCGCCTGGCTGCGCTGCGCAACTGCGCCATTGCAAATTCCCCGCGTTCGCCTCCCTCCAGCAGCGCTGCAAACGTCCGTTGCGCCATTCGCAGAGGCAATCCCGCTGCGCTGCTCTCCTGCCAACTCTGTGCTGCACCCAAAACAATCATGGAACCACCCGGGCGCATGCCACGTCGCGGTGTGCGGGAATGTGATGCCTGAAGGCAGAAGAAGGTTGCATGATGTGGTTCCTAGCAAGACATGAGCCAGCGTGAAAGCGGACCGCGCTTCATCGTTTCGCCGGAGCCGAGCAGACTGATAGCCAGCCCAACATTGAATGCTCTCTACCGCGCCGCCCGGGATGCGGGGGAGGGAGGACTCCCCGGGCGACGTGGCGAGAGGCTTTCAAGGCGTGGAAATCCGGTTTCTGGAGCGGCGCTTCAGGGCCTGACGCCACGAGCAGGTCAGCATTCCAATATCAAAAGCGTCGTCGGAGGCTGTCCATGGCGCCATAGAACGGCATAATTGCGATCCATCCAGATCGAACTGCCGAATCGTTCGACATTATTCATGTACCGTCCGGTATAGTATAAAAACTAAACCCGGTAGTCCAGCTAGTATTGGTGAAATGACGTTAGCCATCGCAAAGTCATGCGGCCCAGGTCGCCCGAAGGATCTCGAGAAGCGCGCGGCCATCCTTGATGCCGCCAAGCGCCTGTTTCCGCATTCGGGATTCGAAGGGACGAGCATGGATGCAATCGCAGCCGATGCGGGAGTGTCGAAACTCACGGTCTACAGTCATTTCACCGACAAGGAGACGCTGTTTTTCGCTGCGATCCAGGCGCGTTGCGAAGAGCAGATGCCGGCGTCGCTATTCGATTTCGATCCGAAGGGGCCGGTCAGGCACCAGCTTGAGGCCATCGCGCGCGCGTTCCTGACCATGGTCATGGCTCCGGAATCGATTGCGCTGCATCGTGTGCTCACCTCGGGCGCCACCTCACCCAAGCTGGTACAGCTGTTCTGGGATGCGGGTCCCAGGCTTGTGCAGGCAGGATTGCAGCAATTCCTGCGCAGCGAGGTGGAGGCAGGTTTGCTCGAGATTGTCGATGTTCCGCGCGCGGCTTCCCAGTTCTTCGCGCTGCTCAAGGGCGAAGTGCACGCACGGCTGTTGTGTGGCTGTCAGGAGCCGGTTTCCAATCGCGACGTGGACACGCATGTAAGCGCGACGGTGGAATTCTTCCTGCGCGCCTACGCTAGCCAACGCGACGGTTTCGTTTCGGTCGCGCATTGATGCGCGGGCTGCATTCGCACCCTCTCAACCGATAGAGTCGTTGGTGTGCACGAGCCATTCGCGCAGCATGTTTTCGCTGTCCGCGCTGATATCGATGAAGCGAAAGCCTGCCCAGATCTGATCGCGCAAGCTGGCGGCCTCGATCCACGACTCGTGCACGCCCACTTCGATCGGGTGCAGGCGCCCATGCGAATCGGGCAGGTGAAAAAGAAACTGGTAAAGGCCGTCCTCGACGATCGGGCCGTGCGCAACCAGCATCATGCCGTCCATCGACACGTTGCCAAGCCGACCCACTATTTCGCCGGTCATGGCGTCGGTCACCTGCAAGGCGACATCAGGACGCTTGCGTGGCAGGCGGCGCTTTTCGATCATGCGCGGATCTCCGGAGTCTTCAAGCCTGCACCTTCGCGACGGTGCCGATTGTCGGCGGACGCAGCTTTTCCATGATCGCTTTCCACGCGCGGTCGATCAGCGAAGCCTGTTCCTCGACCACTGCGTGCACCTGGCCGCGCGCAATGTCGCGAGCCAGTTGTTCCAGCGTCTTGTCTTCTGTACGCGCGCCGCGCAGGTTCACGAACAGACAGTGGCCGGTCATCGTCGAGAACCACGCGAGTTTCCGCCGTGCGGTCAGGCCCTGCTGATTGACGATGAATTCAAACCAGGTGCCGAACGGCGTCTTCAGCAGCTGAGCCATGGCAGCAGACTCGGCCGCGTTGAGTGCCGGCGCAGAGTGCGCGTCGGGCGGTTCGGTGCGTGCCGTTTCGCTACCCAGGCGAGTGGTGCCCTTGAGCGCGCGATCGATGCGGTCCAGATTTTCCGCGCTGGAATTGGAAGCCGTTCCCGTGGCTGGAAACAGTGTTTCGCGCACGCGGTCGACGTCATCGGCATGCAAGCCGACTTGACGCAGGCCCGTATCCAGTTCATTGGTCAGCGATTCGTCAAGCGCCGGTGCGCCACCGCTCTGCACGAGTTTCTCGGCGATCGCGAGGCGTCGCTGATACTCACTGCCGCCCTCGCCCTGGCGCAGTACGCTCAGAGCAAGCGCGTCGGTCCAGGCCTGTTCGAGCAGAGAACGCACCATCGGAGTCGGCGCGCTTTTCTGGATGATGCGCACGATCGCACTGCGTGCGGTTTCACGGGCGACATCGAGTTTGTCGCGTCCTTTTGCGGCGTCGATATGACGACGCTCGACTACCTCGGCTCGACGTGCCAGCTGCTGCATGTGCTGGCTCAGGTCGCCGAGCAGGTTCTCGAACACAGCCACATCGCCGTCGAATTCCGAACCAACGTGGTCGACCACGAGCTGCATCTTGCGGGTCAGGTCGGGATCGGCGTCGGTGTCGTCAATCCAGCGCGCGCCTGTTTCGGCGATCGTGTTCAGCAGTTCGCGTGCAGGATGGCTGCGCCGAGTGAAGAACGTCTTGTCGCCGAGTGCGAGACGCAAAACCGGAACATGCAATCGCGTCAGCAGCGTGTTCGCTCCGCTGCCCGCGCGTACATTGCGGGTGATGAAGTCGAACAGCATGCCGACCAGGTCGATGGTATCGCCGTCTTCCTCGGCCAGTTCGAGCGGCCGTCCTTGCGGACTTGCGCGCCGCAGCTTCACCATCAAGGTGTTCTTGAAGTGTTCGCTGTCGTACGCATTTTTGCCCATCCCGGCGGTCGGTTTTGTTGCGTGCTGCAGGGTGCCGAGCAGGGATTGCAGGTCATCGCGGCTGGCAAAGCTCGCGTCCGGATTCGCAATCTCATGGTCGCCGTCGGCGCGGCGGCGTTCGCCCAGCAGGTCACGCAGCGTCTTGAACAATTCCGTGTCGTCGCTGCCGGACGGTGGTCCGAAACTCGCGGGCCTGGGGCTCTTCTGTGGAGCGGCTGCAGCTGCGGCAGCCTCGGCCGCGGCAGCGCGCGTTTGGCTCGCTGGAGGTGCAGGTGAGTCGGGCGCGCCTCCCTGCTGCGCGGAGCCGTAGCGTTGTGCAACCTGACCCTGCAGGTTGGGAAGGATGCGCTGCGTCGCCAGATAGGCGTTTATGCGTGCATAGAACGAAGCGATCGGCAGCATCGCCACCCGATCGAACTCGCGGAATGCAAGAACGCGGTGGCCGGCGTCGATATCGAGCGCAAGCATCGCGTAGCGGCATGCGGCGGCGATTTGTGCCGGACCGAGCGGCAGCATTTCATTCGTGTATGCAGGCGTTCCCGCGAGTACGCCCAGCCGATGCGACAACGCGTAGAGCGCCTGGCTATTGCGAACCTCGGACTTGCTGGCGATTTCCCGCAAGGCGAGGTCCTCATCCAGGACAGCCGAATCGATCAATTCAAGCGCGGCTCGACCTCGGTGCGCACCAAACTCCAGCGAGGGATCCGCCGCCTGCGCGGCCGCCTGCGGTGTGCGGACCTGCGCCAGTTTCGATTCGGTGTATTGCAAAAATCGAGGTGCGACATCGGCTCGCGCAGCCTTGATGACGCGAAGACCCTCGAACAGGTGTTGCTGCTCTTCATTGTTGTTGGCGCGCTCTGCCAGCTTGAACAGGGTGTGCTCGACTTCATCGAGCGTGCGCACAACGGCAGATTCAAAATACGCGTAGCTCTGCTCGATCAGGCCATCGAGCACCGCGCGCACGCGCGGCGGCAGATCGGACCTCTGTGCCAGCAATACGAACGCTTCGCCGTCTAACCGTTTGATGCCGATCTCTCCGTGGCTGCTAGGTCTATTCACGCGCCGGTTGGCTCGCATTGGCGTGCCGCGCGGTTGCACCCGTGGACGTCTCGTTCAACCGCAGTACGCCGTGATTGGCCTTTGGCCGCTTTGCATCACTGGCAGGCGCGTTCCCCGATGTCCCCCGTCACTTGCGCGATTCTTGCACGTCGTCCCGCAAGCGAACAGGGGGCTACTCGCGGTCGGTTCGGGTATCCATGCCGATCAGTTCGCCGTCATCGCCAACACGCAGGCTGACCTCGATCGGTCGGCAACAGATCGCGCAGTCCTCCACGTAGCGCTGCGAACCGGCGGATAAATCGGCCTGCGTTTCGAAAGCTTCGCCGCAGTAGGGGCAGTGCAGGGTTATCGGTTCGAGCATTGTGGCGTCGGCGCCTGAAAGTCTGGCGTGAACAATAGCGCAGCAGCACCCAAGCGATCCTGATGGCAGCTGGGCGCAGGTTCGCAAAAGGATCCTTCCGAGTGCGCTGACGCTGTTACCCAGTCGCGATGCTACGTCGAGTCCGGCAGGAACAGGCCGACCACATCATTGAGGTATCGACGGCCAAGCTCCGTGGGCAGGATGCGCGCCGCATCCGTTTCCAGCCAGCCGCGCGCGCGCGCCTCGTTCAGCTTGCCATCGATCGCCCCGGACGCCAGTCCACAACGTTCCGCGAACAGTGACTTCGCGACGCCATCGTTCAGGCGCAATGCGTTCATCATGAACTCGAACGGCAAATCCTCGCTTGCGATCAGGGCCGCACTCCCGAACGCCTCACGGCGCGCAGCGCGATCGAGGTAGCTGCGTGGCAGCTTCAATTTCGTCGTGCGAACGATCGATCGGCTAGCCGGATGAGTGAGCTTGCCGTGCGCACCAGCGCCGATGCCGAGATAGTCGCCGAAGGTCCAGTAGTTAAGGTTGTGCGCACTGAACTGGTTGCCGTGCGCATAGGCGGACACCTCGTACTGTGCGTAGCCTGCTTCGGCGAGGCATTGCTGACACGCCTCCTGCATGTCCCACGCACTGTCTTCGTCCGGCAGCGGCGGTGGCTGCGCAGCGAACAGCGTATTCGGTTCCAGGGTCAGCTGGTAGTGCGAGACGTGCGTGGGCTTGAGTGCGATCGCACGCTCGACATCGGCAAGCGCACCCGCCAGATCCTGTTCCGGCAACGCATACATGAGGTCGAGATTGAGGTTCGCGTAACCGGCATCCTGCGCTTCCTTGATTGCGCGCTCGGCGTCGGCTGCGGAATGGATACGGCCGAGCCGGACGAGCTTGGCATCGTCGAAACTCTGCACGCCGAAACTGAGGCGCGAAACGCCCGCACGCAGATAGCCATCGAAACGTCCGTGCTCGACGGTCCCCGGATTGGTTTCGAGCGTGATCTCGATGCCGTGCGGAAGGTCCAGGCGCGCGCCGATGCCGTCCAGAATGCGCGCAATCGCATCCGGCGCGAACAGGCTGGGTGTGCCGCCGCCGAAGAAGATGCTGTGCACAGGCCGGCCCGTCAGTGCGTCGCTGAACTGGCGCCGGTCGCGATCGAGGTCCGCCAGCAGCGCATCGACGTAGGCGTCGACCGGCAACGCGCCATTTTGCGCATGCGAATTGAAGTCGCAGTAAGGGCACTTCTTCACGCACCACGGGATGTGGATATACAGCGACAGCGGTGGGGCAATCATTGACATGCAGCGATTGTAGGCGGAGTGCGACGTGCGGTCGCGCGCTGCAGGCGTCAGGCGCCGCGCTGAGTCATCAGTGCACGCAATTGCGCCAGGGCGAGGCCACGATGACTGACGAGATTTTTCGTGCGATGGTCGAGTTCGGCGGCGCCGCGCTGCAGGTGCGGATCGAAGAACACCGGGTCGTAGCCGAAGCCGTGTTCTCCGCGTGGCGCATGCAGTATGCGGCCATGCCAGCGACCTTCGGCGATCAGCGGCGCGGGATCGTCTCCCGTGTTCAGCAGCACGATCGTGCAGTGAAAATGAGCGCTGCGCTGGGTGTCATCGGCTCCGTCGAGCTTCGCCAGCAGTTTGGCGATGTTGGCGCTCGCGTCGCCGTGGCCTCCCGCGTAGCGTGCAGAATAGAGTCCGGGCGCACCGTCCAGCACATCGACACAGATGCCCGAATCGTCGCCGAGCGCGGGCAAACCGGATGCGCGCGCCGCGTGACGCGCCTTGAGCAGAGCGTTCTCGACGAAGGTGGCGCCCGTTTCTTCAGCGTCCTCGATGCCGAGCTTCGATTGCGCAACCAGTTCAATGCCGAGATCGGCAAGGATCGCATTCATTTCAGCGAGCTTGCCGGCGTTGCTGCTGGCCAGGACGATGCGCCGCATGCGGGTACTCACGCCATGTCTAGCGCTTCGCGCTGTTTTACGCAAAGTTCGGTCACGCCCTTGCTGGCCAGCACAAGCAACGCGTCCAGTTCCTCGCGTCGGAACGCATGCCCTTCGGCGGTGCCTTGCAGCTCGATGAAGCCGCCACCATCGTTCATGACGACGTTCATGTCGGTGTCGCAGTCCGAGTCCTCGGCGTAGTCGAGGTCGAGCACAGGCATCCCCTTGTAGATACCGACCGACACCGCGGCAACCGCGCCGAAGATAGGGTCGCGTTTGATCAGCTTGCGCGCTGTCAGCCAGCGGATCGCATCGACCAGCGCGACATAGGCGCCAGTGATTGCAGCGGTGCGCGTACCGCCATCGGCCTGCAGCACGTCGCAATCGAGCGTGATTGTGCGTTCGCCCAGCGCCTGGCGGTCGATGCAGGCACGCAAGCTGCGGCCAATCAACCGCTGGATCTCCATCGTGCGGCCACCCTGGCCGCCGCGCGCAGCCTCCCGTTGAGTGCGCGTCCCGGTGGCGCGCGGCAGCATGCCGTATTCGGCCGTCACCCAACCTTCATTCTTGCCGCGCAGGAACGGCGGCACCTTTTCCTCGATGCTCGCGGTACAAAGCACCTGGGTGTCGCCGAATGCAACGAGCACCGAACCCTCCGCGTGGCGGGTGTAGTGACGCTGGATACTGCAGGCGCGTAGTTGGTCGGGCGCGCGGCCGGAGGGGCGGACTGAGATCGTCTCGGCCGCAGTCGTGGATACCGAAGTCATGGGCGAAAATCCATCATGCGAGGAATTGCTTTGGCAAATGGGCCGTGGAGCTTACCATTGCGCCCCCCTGGGCTCCCGTGGACACCTCGATGTTGCGTAGCATGACCGCCTTTGCCAGCGCCGAAGCCGATACCGGCCACGGCACGCTTGCGATCGAGCTGCGCTCGGTCAATCACCGCTATCTCGAACTCGGCATGCGCCTGCCGGAAGAATTGCGCAGCCTGGAGTCGATGGTGCGCGAACGCGTCGCGGCAAAGCTGTCGCGCGGCAAGGTCGACCTCGGGCTGCGCTACAAGCCGGCGCTTGCCGATGCGTCTGCGATTGTCGTCGATGAGGCGCTGATTGCGCGACTCGCGGACACGGCGCAGGCCCTCGCGGCAAAGTTCCCCCAGTTCAATGTGGATTTTACGTCGTTGCTCGGTTGGCCGGGCGTGCTGCTCGATCGCGATACCGACCAGGAATTCCTGCGCGAGGCCGCGCTCGGATTACTTGGCAGCGCGCTTGACGAAATGGTTGCTGCGCGCGCTCGCGAAGGCGAACGCCTGGGTGGTTTCATGCGCGAACGCCTCGATGGCATGGAGCGAATCGTTGCCGACGTGCGCACGTACCTTCCGGAAATACGCGCGGCGCTGCGGGCGCGCTTTGATGCGAAACTGGCCGAGCTGAAAATGCCGCTCGAGCCTGGGCGGGTCGAACAGGAAGTTGTCTTGCAGGTGCAGCGCATCGACGTCGACGAAGAACTGGATCGCCTGACCGCGCATATTGCCGAAGCGCGTCGCATCTTTGGCCTTAAGGAAGCGGTTGGGCGTCGTCTCGACTTCCTGATGCAGGAATTCAATCGCGAAGCGAATACGCTCGGCTCCAAGTCCGCCGACCCGCGCACGACCAACGCAGCGGTCGAGTTGAAAGTGCTGATCGAGCAGATGCGCGAACAGGTACAGAACCTCGAATGAGCGGAACCGGTGCCCCAGGAACGCTGTATATCGTCGCGGCACCTTCCGGCGCCGGCAAGACCAGCCTTGTGCATGCGTTGCTCGAGCGCGAACCGGCCATCAGCCTGTCAGTGTCGTACACCTCGCGCCTGCCGCGGCCCGGTGAGGTTGACGGCAGGCACTACCACTTTGTTTCACGCGATGTCTTCGAGCTTATGGCGGCGGCCGACGCGTTTTACGAATACGCGAATGTGCATGGCGATCTGAAAGGGACTGCGCGCGCCGCGGTCGAGCCGCTGCTGGCACAAGGTCGCGACGTGCTGCTGGAGATCGACTGGCAGGGCGCGCGGCAGATCCGCGACAAGCTCGTCGCGATCGCCGGACCCTGTCATACCGACTGCGTCAGCGTGTTCATCCTGCCGCCGTCGCGCGCAGAACTGGAGCGGCGCCTGCGTACGCGGGCATCCGACAACGCCGAGGCCATCGCGCGGCGCCTTGCCGATTCGCGCGGTGAAATCGCCCACGCCAGTGATTTCGATTTCGTCGTGGTCAACGACGACTTCGGTGATGCCCTGGCCGACCTGCGCGCGATCGTTGCGTGCCAGCGCCTGCGTCGCAAGGCACAAATCGCACGTCATTCGGCGCTGATCGACGATCTGCTGAAGGCAGATTGAACGCGCGACGGCGCAGCTGGCCGGTTCAGCTCGCCATAGGCTAAGGTAACAAGCTGAGCCTTGCGCGAAGTGCTGTATGCCCTCAATCCCGAGGGCAGGCGGTCAGAGAAATCCCGATTGAGCCTTTGCCGTGACCGAAGCCCTCTCAACATCTCCGCCCACCAATGCCGCACTCGTAGAAGTGCGCGGCCTGCGCACCGTGTTGGGTGGGAAGACGATTTTCGATGGGCTGGAACTGGATATTCCGCGCGGCAAGATCGTTGCGATCATGGGCCCCAGCGGCACCGGCAAGACCACCTTGCTGCGCCACATGACGGGCCAGTTGATGCCGGATGAGGGCACGATCCGCGTCGATGGCAAGAACGTGCCGACGCTGTCGCGCAATGCCTTGTTCGACTTGCGCGAGAAAATCGGCTTCCTGTTCCAGAATTCCGCGCTGCTGACCGATTTCAGCGTGTTCGAGAACGTCGCGTTTCCTTTGCGCCAGCACTTGAAACTGCCGGAAGAGCTCGTTCGCAACATCGTGCTCACCAAGCTGCAGGCAGTCGGGTTGCGCGGCGCAGCGGCGTTGATGCCGAGCGAGTTGTCCGGCGGCATGGCGCGCCGTGTCGCGCTGGCGCGCGCGATGATCCGCGACCCGATGTTGATCCTTTACGACGAGCCGTTCGTAGGCCTCGATCCGGTTGCATTGAACCAGGTTCTGAAGCTGATCCGTACGCTCAACGACACGCTCGGCCTGACCAGCATCCTGGTTGCGCATGAATTTGCCGCGGTCGCGCGCGCGGCGGACCTGGTCTACCTGATCGCGGGCGGCAAGGTCGTCGCTCGCGGCACGCCGGCCGAACTCGCACGCGGCGAATCGGCATGGACGAAGCAGTTTTTCGGCGGCGAAGCGGACGGCCCGGTGCCGTTCCAGTACCCGGCGCGCGACTACGCGGTCGACCTCGGGTTTCCGGCGCATGCGCCTTCCAGTGACACGCGTTCAACGGCAGGTGCGGCATGAGCGAAGCAGGCAAGCAAACTTCGCCGGGGCAACCGTCGATGGTTGGCGATGCCCTGGCCCAGGTCGGCGCATGCGGCCTGTTCCTGCTGCAGATTCTCGCGGCGATCCCGCGCAGCCTGCGCCACTTCAAGGAAACCGTGCGCCAACTCTGGTTCGTCGGTGCGATGAGCCTCGTGATCATCATGACCTGCGGCTTGTTCGTCGGCATGGTGCTCGGCTTGCAGCTTTACTACGTGCTGGCGAAATTCGGCAGCACGGCGGCGAGTGGCACGGTAGTGGCGCTCGCGTTGTACCGCGAGCTCGGGCCGGTGGTCACCGCACTGTTGTTTGCCGGGCGCGCAGGAACGTCGATCACCGCCGAGATCGGCCTGATGCGCGCAACCGATCAATTGTCCGCCATGGAGATGATGGCGGTCGATCCGCTCGACTACATCGTCGCACCGCGATTCATAGCGGGTGTCGTCGCGATGCCATTGCTGGTCTGCGTATTCAATGCGCTTGGTGTTCTCGGCGCGCACCTGGTCGGCGTCAGCTGGCTCGGCATCGACAACGGAACCTTCTGGTCGAACATGACCGAAAGCGTGGACGTGTGGACCGACGTGATCAACGGTGTCTGGAAAAGTGTCGCCTTTGGTGCTGTATGCACCCTGATTGCGACCTTCCAGGGCTACACCACGCCGCCCACCAGCGAGGGCGTGGCCTATGCGACCACGCGCACGGTCGTGTTTTCGTCGATTGCCGTGCTGGCGCTCGATTTCGTTATGACTGCATTTCTGATGTGAGGCTCCAGACGTGACTCAACAGCGACGTTCCTACCAGATCGGCACCGGCCTGTTCATCCTGTTCGGGTTTGCCGCGCTCGCGTATCTGGCGACGCAGACAACCTCGCTTGCGAACTTCCGCGAGGGCGACAGCTACGTGCTGCTGGCGCGCTTCACAAATATCGGCCAGTTGAAATTGCGTGCTCCGGTAAAGCTTGCGGGCGTGCGCATCGGATCGGTTGAATCGATTGCGCTCGATCCGATCAAGCTTGACGCGCAAGTGCGCATTGCGATCGACAAGCACTACGCGCAAATTCCCGATGACTCCGCTGCCGCGATATTCACCAGCGGTTTACTGGGCGACCAGTACGTTGGCATCCAAACCGGCGGGTCGCCTGTCATGTTCAAGGAAGGCGACGAGTTCATCCTTACGCAGCCTTCAATGCAGCTCGAAGACCTGATCGGCAAGTTCCTGGTCAACGGTTCTCCGCAGAAACCTTCAAAAGATGCGGCTGAGCCGGGTTCTGCGGGAGCCAAGCTTCCCGATGCGCCGGCTGGCACATCCGATTCCTCCAAACATTGAATCGACACGTACCGAATCCAAGGAGCTGCCACATGCTGTTGCGTAAGATCGGATTTGCCTTCGTCCTTTTTGTAGGCGTTGCCACGACATATTCGGCGTATGCCGAGGCACCAACACCGGACACGGTTGTGCAAGGTATCGCCAGCGACCTCGGCAAGGCGATCGAAGGCCACAAAGACGAGCTCAAGTCCGATCACGAAAAGCTGATCAAGCTCATCGATGGCATCCTGCTGCCGCGTTTCGACATCGACTACGCGTCGATCCTCGTGCTCGGTCAGTACGCTCGCACCGCGACGCCGGAACAGCGCGCTCGGTTTGCCAAGGCGTTCTACAATTCGATCGCTCATCGGTATGCCGAAGGCTTGCTCAACTACACGCGTGGTGCCGTGCACGTTTTGCCGACCAAGGGCGAGATGAGCGAAAAGCGCACCATCGTGCGCACTGAAGTCACGCTCGATGACGGCAAGAAACTCGCTGTCGATTATGCTTTCCGCAAGACAAAGGACGGCGATTGGAAGGCGTACGATGTGGTTATCGAAGGCATTTCCTACATCACCAACTATCGCAATCAGGTCGGTGCGGAAATCCAGAAATCGAGCATCGATGCGCTGATCACGCGTCTGGAAACCCAAGGCGACAAGGTGCTGGAGGCTATGGAAAAAGACCAGAAGGGTGGTCAGTGACAGCGACTGCCTTGCGCATCGACCGCGGCGACGGCGGCCAATTCCGCATTGCCGGTCGCCTCGGTTTTTCCGAAGCGACGGCTGCGCTCGCGCGCAGCAGCGAGTTGTTTGACGGCGGCGGACGCGAGGTTACGGTTGATGTCGCCGGGCTCGAAGGCGTCGACAGCGCGACGCTGGCGGTATTGCTCGCGTGGTCGGCACGCGCGCAAACGCGCGGGATTGCCTTGCGCTTCACCGGCGTTCCGGCCGGATTGCGCGCCTTGGCGCATCTGTGCGATGCCGAGCCTTTGCTCGGCATCGCCTGAGGACGACCTGCACGACCTGCGTCGCCTCAGTGGTGGCTGCTGCCGTCCTTGTCACCCTGCTTCTTTTCGTAGGCGTGCTGCTCATCGAGCAACTTGTCGACATCGACGTCGCCGGTGCCCTGCAACTGTTCCGTGACATCCGCGGGAGGCTGGCCGTCGTAGATATCGTAGAGGCGTCGTTGACGGTAGGCGTCGCGATAGAACACGTAGGGATCGTATACGCCTTCGAGCAGACCTTCGGCGTCGATGCCGCGCGCACGTAGCGTGACCAAGTACATCATGCTCGGCAGTTGTTCCGCGTGCAGGCGCAAATCGTATTCCTTCGCATACCACGCGAGCGGGTCGAAGTAGCTATCGACCGGTAGTCGCCAGAAATCGCGTGCGCTGGTCGATCCGACCAGCGGCAGCACGAGATAGGGGCCTTCGGGCAGGCCCCATTTGGCCAGGGTCACGCCGAAGTCGGTTTCGTCGGGCGGCAGCTTGAGCTCGCTGGCAGGGTCGAAGAGGCCGGCGAAGCCCACCGTCGAATTGATCACGAAGCGGCCGGTATTGTGAACGGCCGAGCGCGGATCAACCTGCAGGATATCGTTGATGATCGATATAGGCATGCGGATGTTGGCGAAGAAATTCGCCACTATCCGGCGCATGTCTGCCGACGTGATCTTGCGATAGCCCGCCGCAACCGGGCGAATCACCGTCTTGTCGGCGACATCGTTGAACGCATACATCTTGCGGTTGAAGTGCTCCCAAGGGTCGTCGGTGCGCGGTTTGGCGATCGTGCATCCGGCGAGCAAGGTCACGCTCAAGGCAAGCAGGCCCGCGCGAAGCGTGGGCTGGATCGATATGGGTCGCATGGGTCTTTTTTGTTCTCATGGGCGCGCAGACTCGTCGTCTGCCGCAGCTGGCTATTCCCTTCCGCCGCCTAAGGCTACGCGAAATGGGGGGCTTTTTGCACGCAACCGCGCTCTGGCTCACGGAATGTGTGATTGCGCTGCACAAAAGCGTCGCGTTACAATGAGATATTGCTAAAGCCATGAATTGGCTTCAATTTTGGTTCCGGAGAGTGCTGGATGGCCCGTATCACCGTGGAAGATTGCCTCGAAGTCGT
>JBDSXV010000165.1:0-3177 GCA_039926025.1 Dokdonella sp. | reverse complement strand
CGATGCGCATGCCGGACATGGCGGCTAATCACGAATCCGAATCAAGCCCCGAGTCGCTGCCGCCGGAACTGCGGCCACCGCTCGATACGGGAGAGGTCTACGACATGAATTGGTTGCAGAAACTGGTTGGCCCGCGCACCCGCGCATCGACCTCGAATAAAGGCAAGGTCCCCGAAGGCCTGTGGGAGAAGTGCGACGGCTGCGGCGCGGTGCTGTACGGGCCGGAGCTCGAAGCCGCGTTGATGGTCTGTCCCAAATGCGGTCATCATCACGCGATCCGCGCGCGCGCACGTCTCGCAGCATTCTTGGATGAAGGCAGCACGCAGGAACTGTGGGCGACACTCGAACCGACCGATCCGCTGAAATTCCGCGACTCGAAGAAGTACAAGGATCGCATTGTCGCGTCGCAGAAGCAGACGGGCGAGAAGGACGCGCTGATCGCGATGCGCGGCACGCTGAAGTCAAACCCGCTGGTCGCGGTGGCGTTCGACTTTGCCTTCATGGGTGGCTCGATGGGCTCGGTCGTCGGCGAGAAATTCACGCGCGCCGCCGAACTGGCGCTGGCGGAAAGAACGCCGCTCGTATGCTTCTCCGCAACCGGCGGTGCACGCATGCAGGAAGGTCTGTTCTCGCTGATGCAGATGGCCAAGACCTCGGCTGCGCTCGCACGCATGCGCGAAGCGGGCGTGCCCTACATTTCCGTTCTGACGCATCCAACGACCGGTGGCGTCTCCGCCAGCCTCGGCATGCTCGGCGATATCAACATTGGCGAACCCAAGGCACTGATCGGGTTTGCCGGTCCGCGCGTGATCGAACAGACCGTGCGCGAAACCCTGCCGGAAGGTTTCCAGCGTTCGGAATTCCTCGTCGAGCATGGCGCGATCGACCTGATCGTCGATCGGCGTGAGATGCGCGACAAACTCGCGGCAATGCTGGCGTTGTTGATGAGGCAGGCGCGGGCGGCGTGAAGTGCTGGATTTTCGTTCGCGTTACGTCTGACAGACTGCTGCGGACATCAGGTTGTCCTGCAATTGGGTGGCGTGGCTGAAATGACGTGCTTTAAGTGCCGCTCCGCACGAACGATGGCCTGATAGGTGCTTCAGTGAGGAAAGTCCGCTCAGAACGCAGGCGTCGTTTCCCGGCAAGTTCCATCGAGCTGGCCAGTCAACGCTGACTGGTCAGCATGACGACTTGCTCGGCGTCGCTTCGATCCGTGGAGATACCTGCGCGTATCTTGTCGCGGTATCGATCGATGATGGCACGCGATCCATAGGCCAGAAGTGTTGAGAACAAAAGGATCGGAACGGCACTTGCGAGCAGAAGGCGCAGCGAGTGTGGCGCGATGGCGAACCACGTCGCCACCAGGAAGCTCAGCGTCCAGTGGGACAGGAATATCGGATAGGCCAGATCACCGAGCCAGCGGTCCGCCAGCGGAGCTTTTCTCTTTGCCGCGAAATGCACGACGATGAAAGCGGCGAAGATCATGTTCGCGTACCAGAGCACGGTCGTGTACCAGAACATGGGTGCATGGAGATAGCTGGTAATCCAGCTGGCTGCGGCCAGGTTGCAAACCCAAAGTGTGCATGCAATCGCTCGGGTCCGAGTACGAAGCAGGATCGTACGCCCGAAGTACGCGAGGCTTCCAATGGCGAACGGCAGAATGGCTGCATACCAGAAAAAGTAGCGCGCGCCCCAATCCAATTCCGCGCATAGCAGGTAGGCATGGATTGCCAGGCCTGCACCGAACGCAACGCTCGCATGTCGCCAGCTGCGGGCAGCGAAGATCCACAGTATGAAATAATTGATCAATTCAATGGCGACGGACCACACCGGCGGGACGAGTCGCATCGCTGGGGACGCTACGGCGAATGGAAAGATCGCGATCTGCGATGCGATCGAAATGGGACTGGTGTCGACGACCCACACGGAGTGGTAACTCGCCGCGGCCTTGGGCAACAGCACAATAGCGAGCAGCGAGATTGCAGCGACGGCGTAATACTGCGGATAGAGGCGCAGAAAGCGGTTTATCCAGAATGCTGCCGGTCGCGAGGCGTACGATTCGTTGAGGACGGCAGTGATCAGGTAGCCGGAAACAACGTAAAAACACTGCACCGAATAAGTGCCGAACGGCAACGGGAAACTGCCGATGTGGAACATCACCACAAAGCACGCCAACGCGAACCTGAAAGTGCCTAGCATCTGGAGGTCTTCGCCATATGGCTAGCGAGCCGCAATATCCGCACTGCAAACAAACCGGATCGCATCGAGCCTGGGCGCCGCGTTCGACAGCGCCTCGCGGAGCGCATCGAGCTCGGCCGCAATCGCCTCAATCTCATCCTCGCGCACGGACGGATTGACCTTCGCCAAGGCCGTCAGGCGCGCGTGTTCCGCATCGAGTTCGCGTTGCGCTGCGGTGAGCGCCGCCCCCACTTCGGTCGCGGCAAGTCGGCGAGCCTGGGTCTCGCAGGCACCGAGCATCGGCGGCACCAGCTTGGCGAGTAACGGGCGATAGCGCGCGGCCTCGATCGGTTGTTCCTTCGCACGAAAAAGGCTGGTCGGATTCGGTACGAAATCGTCGCGCGCGGTCAGTCGCGTGTCGACAACGACGCGCAGCGGCAGAGTCGGCAGGAATCGTCCGACGTTGAGTTTTCGATCGGCGACACATTCGAGTGCGAAGATGCATTCGAGCAAAGCCGTGCGTGGCGGCAGTGCGGCGTCGATGAGGATCGCGGCATTGCCTTGTTCGCTCTCGAGCAACAGATCAAGAGCGCCGATTACGAGTGGATGATCGAGCCGCAACAACGGCAGTTCTTCGCGAGCGAGCGCGATCGCGCGGCTGAACGTGACTTGCTGCGGGCCGTCCTTGAGTCCCGGAAAACCGTCGGTGCTCAGGTATTCCGGATCGAGCACGACGCAACGCGGGGCAGACTCCTCGTTGTCGATGCCAAATTGCTCGAACAGCGTCAGCACGAATTCGTCGGTCGCCTCGTCGTCGTCTTGCGCACGCAACGCATCGGCGAGTGGCAGTTCGCGCGCCTGGCGCTCGGTCGCCAATTCGAGCAAGCGATCGCGACCGGCTTGCACGAGTTGACTGAGTTCGCGATGCGTTGCACTCGTATCGGCGATCAGCGCATCGATCTCGGCGTCGGGATCCTCCGCGCTCAACGCGTGACGTTC
>JBDSXV010000164.1:0-19205 GCA_039926025.1 Dokdonella sp. | reverse complement strand
GGATGGTGTTGCCCGGTGCAGGTCCACGCCAGAGCATCGCGGCTGAAGCCGCTCCCACGAAGAAGTGAGCTTGCTCCCACAAGATTTCCGATCATGAAGCGAGCGATGCCTTCAAAGCCCTCCCCTTCAAGGGGAGGGTTGGGTGGGGATGGTGTTGCCCGGTGCAAGTCCATACCAGAGCATCGCGGCTGAAGCCGCTCCCACGAAGAAGTGAGCTTGCTCCCACAAGATTTCCGATCACAAGGCGAGCGATGCGTTCAAAGCCCTCCCCTTCAAGGCGAGGGTTGGGTTGGGGATGGCGTTGCGCGGTGCAGGTCCGCGCCAGAGCATCGCGGCTGCAGCCGCTCCCACAGAGACAGTTGCTCCTGCAGATCGTTGCTCCCACCAGCCGCCATGCTGCGCGACGCTGCGGTGCATGGCAGTATCCGCACAAGGGAGAACATCATGCGCAGAGTGCTCGCACTGCCGTTGCTCGCATGGCTCGTCGTTGCCAATGCAGCGCCGCCGCCGGCGCCGCCCCAGTTTGTGCCCCTCGGCGTCGCGGATGGATTGCCTTCGAGTGTTGCCTACAAGACCGTGCAGGATCGCGACGGCTTCGTCTGGATCGGCACCCAGGATGGGCTGGCGCGCTATGACGGCATCGACTTTCGCACCTTTCGCCACGACCCGACCGAACCCGGGTCACTGGCCTCCAATGATGTCTCCGTCGTGCTGTTCGACCGCGACGGGCGCCTCTGGTGTGGTGGCGAGGCGTCGGGCCTCAACCGGCTCGAAGCCGATGGCAAGACGTTCAAACACTGGATGCATCGACCGAACGATTTGGGCACGCTTGGCAGCAACGACCTGTTTTCGCTCGCCCAGGACGCGTCCGGCGCGATCTGGGTAGGTACGTATCTGGGCGGGCTCAATCGGCTGGAGGCCGATGGCAGCTTCCTGCACGTTGACCACGATGCCGAAGATCCGGCGAGCTTGAGTTCGAGCACGATCTTTTCGCTGTACGCGGACGCACGCGGTCGGCTGTGGATCGGCACTGACGAAGGCCTTGATGTGCGCGAAGCGGACGGCCGCCTCGTCCATGTCGACGTGCCCCCATTTGCGCAGCGTGCGGGCCCGTCGGTCGTGATGAGCTTCCTGCAGGAGTCCGACGGCAGCATGCTCGTCGGCACGCGCAAGGGCTTGTTCCGCATCAATGCCGATCTCCGCTATCAGGAAGAGATTGCTGCTGCGACACCGGCGCTGGCGGTATCCGCGCTGGCGCGCGACAAGTCCCATGGAAGCCTCTGGCTGGGGTTGCTCAACGGGGTGGCGCGCTACGACGCGGATGGACTGCAACGCTACAACACGGACGAATCCGCACCTGGCGCCTATCCGGGCGTACACACGATGGACGTGCGCGTCGATGCCGAAGGTAGCGTCTGGTTCGCGTTGTTTGACGGCGGCATCGCGCGCCTGCCGCCGCACTGGCGCAACTTCGCCGCATTCCGTCACGTTCCAGGCGACAACCTGAGCCTGACCCGTTCGCGCGTGAGGGCGCTGGGTGTCGGCGCGAACCGCATGATCTGGGCGGCGAGCGGCAAGGATGGCCTGGATCGCATCGATCGCGTCAACGGAAAGATCGAACGCTGGGGCGAGCGCCTGCACATCGCGGGACAACGATTGACGGCGGTGTTGCCTGATGTGGATGATCACATATGGGTCGGCTTTCAGCCCGGCCTGCGCCGCTACTCCCTCAAGACACTCGACTCGATCGATCTGCCGGTTGACCTTACACGTGCCGATGCGTTGCCATCGGGTTATGTCGACAACCTTGCGCGCGCTGCGGACGGCAGCCTCTGGGTCAGCGCGCATGGCGGCGGCGTGGCGCATGTCGCGAACGACCCGCCACGTGTGCTGCATCGCTACACGCCGGCAGCGCAGACGCTGGGCGACGCTGATGTCGCAACGCTCGTGCTCGATGCGCACGGAATTCCCTGGCTCGGCACAGCCAGCGGGGTTGAGCGCTACGACGCTGCTGAAGACCGTTTCGTTGAAGTGAAAGGCATTCCGCGCGAATCGGTGGGTGCGCTGGCGTTCGCCAGCGACGGCGCCTTGTGGACGCACCGGCTCGGCGCGCTCGAACGCTATCGCGTCGATGCCGGCGACGCGCAATTGCAACAGCGCTTCGACAGCAGCAATGGCTGGCCGACCTTCAACGCCGACGCGCTCGCGGTGTCCGCTGACGGCATCGTCTGGGTCACTTCGCCACGCGGACTGTGGCGAGTCGATGCAACGACGAAGGCGGTGCGTCGCTTCGATGCGCGCGATGGATTGCCGAGCCAGGAATTCCAACCCGGCGCTCTCGTTGCCGGGTTGGATGGAACCCTGTACGCGGGCACGCTCGGCGGCGCCGTGGCTTTTGATCCGGCCACGCTCGAACTCTCAACGCCGGCGCCTGTGTTGCGCATCACCGGGTTGAGCGTGCGCCGTGGTGCGGCGACCGTGCCACTGGACGACGCCCGCATGATCGAGCTGGAACACGGCGACCTCGATTTCAGGATCGAAGTGCGCGCGCTTGCGTACGCCAATCCTGCGTCGAACCGCTATCAGTTCAAGCTCGACGGATTTGATCGCGACTGGGTCGAGGCGCCGCGCGGCGAACGCATCTATTCGCAACTTCCGCCGGGCAGGTATCAACTGCGCGTTCGAGCAGCCAATGCGGATGGCGTGACCAGCGAGCTGGCCGCGCCGCTGCTCATCGATGTCGCACGCGCGGCATGGAACACGCCGCTGGCGTATGCGTTGTACGCGCTCGCCGTGTTGCTGATGGCTGTTTCGACGATGCGCACGTATCGCGCTCGCGTTCGACGCAGGCATGCGCGGGCGCTGGCCGAGCAACACCGCCTCGGCGTGGAGCAGTTGAGCGAAGCGAAGTCGACCTTCCTCGCGACGATGGGCCACGAAGTCCGCACGCCAATGACCGGTGTACTCGGCATGAGCGAACTCCTGCTCTGCACCGCGCTCGACGAGCGCCAGCGCGGCTATGCGAATGCGATTCACCAGTCCGGGCAGCTGATGTTGCGCGTGGTCAATGACAGCCTCGACCTCGCGCGCATCGAAGCAGGCAAGCTCGCGTTGGAGTCTGCGTTGTTCGATCCCGCAGCCTTGCTGCATGAGGTTGCCGCACTGGAGCGGCCGTTGGCCGAGCGCAAGGGACTGGATCTGGTTCTCGACATCGCGAGCAACGTTCCCGCCGGCGCGATCGGCGATGCCTTGCGGGTCAAGCAGATCCTGCTCAACCTTGCTGGCAATGCGATCAAGTTCACCGAAAGCGGTAGCGTCACGCTCGGCCTCGAGCGTGGCGCGTACGGCGCGCTGCGCTTCCGCGTCATCGACAGCGGACCGGGCATGAGCGACGTCCTGCGCACGCGCTTGTTCGCGAGATTCGAACAGGCTGACGGGGTTGCGCGTCAGTACGGCGGCAGCGGCCTGGGCCTCGCGATTTGTCGCGAACTCGCGCAGCTGATGGGTGGTCGCATCGAGGTCACGAGTACGCTTGGCCTGGGCAGCAGCTTCACGGTCGAACTGCCCTTGCCCGAGGTGGCTGCGGAAGAAGCCGGCGCGATCAGGATGCCGGCCGTGAATGTTGCAGTTCCGACGGCTGCAAGCCTGCGTATCCTGCTGGTCGAGGACGACGTCACGGTTGCCGATGTCATCGTCGGTCTGCTGGCGCAACTGGGCCATCACAGCACGCACGCGCCGAACGGGCTGGCCGCGCTGGCCCAATTGCAGCGCCGGCCTGACGATGCGGCACAAGCGGGCTTCGATATCGGCATGATCGACCTCGATCTGCCCGGTATCGACGGCTTGCAACTGGCGCGCATGCTGCGCGCTCGCGACGCCGTCAATTTGCCCTTGATTGCGGTGACCGCGCGCTCCGTGGGCAACGAGGAAACCCTCATCCGCGATGCCGGCATGGACATCCTGCTGCGCAAGCCGGTAACGACGAAACTGCTCGAAGACGCCATCTCAGCGGCGCTGGCAGCGCGGCCATCCGGCGTGCCGCCGTCTGCTTGAGGGCAGCCAGCCTCCGCCCGAGGCGCGCAAATGGACGCGATGACCGGCATCGATGCCAAATGTCGTTTATCCATGTAGGGGCCCGCGGGGTCCTGCATCGGAGCAAGGTCATGCGCGGTCGAAATGGACTCCCGGACGAGCGAGGCGGAACAGACAGCGCCGTCGTGCATGCATTCGGTTCTTCGTACAGTGGCGCGCGCCTGCCGATCACCCGCGGCCTGCTCGCGGAGTGCCAGGTGCCAATGCTTCGTTTCGTGCTGGGCTGCGCCGATCAGTGCGAACGAAGTCGCAGGCAACCGCCGCCTGTTCCCGTGCCGAAGGCGTCAATGCACCGGTGCGGGATACGATTGCGTGCAAGGCGAGCATCCATCATTCCCGCTCATCGCACGCCGCACCGCCGGACGCGACGCAGCGGAAAGATTTCTTCTTGACGCGTGATCCGGGCGCGGGATGATTCGACCTGGCAGGGCAGCATTGCGCCCACGTTCAAATGGATCAGGCCCGGCGTACATGCGTGCCTTGATAGTGCGGTGCACCGATGATGCGACAGGGCCAGCCGAAGGCACCGCACTGGCCCGTGAATGCGCTCAATGCGCCCGCTCTGCTGCTCTCTGCGGCAACAGAAAGATACACAACGCCATCATCGCCAGGAGACACGCCGATGCAGTGTAGCGGCTCAGTTCCAGTCCGCCGTCGGCAACGGGCTTATCAAGAAAGTCGCCGACGACGGCACCCAGTGGACGCGTAAGAATGAACGCGGCCCAGAACAGCACCGTGCGCGAAATGGCCGTTCGATAGTATGCAACCGCGATCAAGGCGAGCATCGCGCCGAACACCAGTGCGCTGCCGCTATAGCCGAGTCCTGCCCCATCAGCGGTCCAGTCGCCGAGGGCCGTGCCGAGCGTCTGCGAAAACATGATCGTGACCCAGTAGAACGTTTCGGCCGCCGGCGAATGCACGCTTGCCACCGCGACGGTTCCAAGAACGCGCTGCCACAGCAGCAGCGTCGCGGCTAGGCATGCAGACAGCATGATCGTGCCACCCGCATAGCCGATGCCGAGCGAACGATCGGCGAAATCCGCAAGCGTCGTGCCCACTGTCGTCGTCGCAATGATCGTCGCCCAGTACAGGAGCGGATGGAATTTTTTCGCAGACACCTGAGCCGTCACCGCAATCAGGAAGATCGCAGCAAAAATGCCGGTGCCGACGAGGTAGCCGAGTCCCATCGACATCGAGACGGCGTCGCCGCCCGTCTCGCCCAGAGTCGTGGCGAGGATCTTCGTGAGCCAGAACACCAGGGTGACTTGCGGAACCTTGCTGAGGGAGCGATCGGCGTCGGGATTCATGCGTGGCAATTTCCGTTGTCGTGTTCAGTCGATGATGAAGAGTCTTGCGCCAATCTTCGTGCTTGAGCGATGCGGTTCCGCATCGTCGGCGACCTGGTAACTCATACCCGGCGTCAGCGTGAATGTCCTGCCGTCATCGAGCTCGGTGAGCAGCTCGCCTTCGATGCACAACAGGATATGACCCTTGCTGCACCAGTGATCCGCGCGGTAGCCCGGCGTGTACTCGACCATGCGGACGCGCACGCTCGCGAACTGCTGTGTGCGCCAGTATGCAATGCCCGTCTCACCCGCGTGCTCTGTCCGTTCGACGGACGACCAGTCGGTTGTTCTGAACGGAATGTCTGACAATTGCACGAATGGCTCCTTCGATCGTCGTGTCCGGTTGACGCGCGCTGATCAGGTTTCTTGATCGGGCCCAGCGCCGATCATCCCGTTCTGCGCGCGCTTCAAGTCTGCCCAGCGGTTTTCGGCGGCGAGCAAGGCCTGCTGCGCCCACGTCGCAGGGTTGGTGAGACGGAAGTTCGGGCCGCCGCGTTCAAGGATCTCGAGGAAATCATCGACATGCAGTTGCGCGACCTGCACGAAACTTTCGATGCCATTCGCGCGCAGCAACTCGTCGGTCTTCGGTCCGATGCCTTCAATGATAGTGAGGTCGTCGGCGTGTTTCATGTTGAAGCCCGCCGCGCGCGCCGCGCCGACGTCGATCATGCGCGAGGGCGAAGGCCCGACGGGCACGGGGTCCTGCACTGGTGGTGGCGATTCAGGAGTGGGCGGCTGCGTAGGTATCGGGGATTCGCTGCGCTGTTCCGGCACGCCGCTGCGGCGAGCGCGTCGGGACACCAGTCGGCAGGCGATCCAGCCGAGCACAAATCCGAGCAGCAGCCATGGCACGCTCGCGCCGGTCGCCGTCATCGCACTGCCTTTGCCGCATCGGTCATGACCCGAGCCTAGCACTGCCGATGTTTGGATTGAGTCAAGGTCGCGCAGGATGGTCGCGCCGCATGAAGGACCCGTGGTGTCAGATGGCGGCCCGATTTCGCCCGCGCGTCGCCGTGATCCTCGGTTGCAATGCATGCATCCCCGAAGGAGGCATGATCATGGCGACGCAATGGATGAACGGTGTGCTGTTCAAGGTACTCGGTATAGCAGCGCTGGCCCTGCTGCTGATGATTCCTCTGGCGCAAGTCAATGGTCTGATTGGCGAGCGGCAGCAGCGAGCGGTCGAGGCAACGCGGCAAATTGCCGATCGCTGGGGCGCACCACAGGTGGTGGGCGGCCCTGTGCTCGTGGTGCCTGTGCGCTATCGGCAACAGCAGGAGAAAGGCATCGTTGTGGTTGATGTCAGTGGATACCTGCTGCCCGACACCCTGAATATTCAGGCGACAATGAAGCCGGAGCTGCGCCGCTACGGAATCTACGAAACTGCCGTCTATACAGCGGAGATGAAAATAGCCGGCCACTTCAATCCTGCCGATCTGAGGTTGTTGAGCGCGGGCGGCGGTGAGCCGCAATGGCAGCTCGCGCAGGTGCGCGTACCGATTGCAGACGTGCGCGGCATCCGGCGCGTTTCGTCCGTACATATCGGCGCCAGGGAAGTCGATTTCGGGCCAGACGGGGCTGGACTCGGCGGGATTGCGACCATCGCCTCGCCGCTTGCGCTTGATGCCACAGCGTTGGCGCAGCCAATCCCTTTCGAGTTCGACCTCACCCTCGCAGGCACCGAGCGCATTGCCGCATTGCCGCTGGCGCGGCATACCGAAGTGCGCATCGATGGCGCATGGCCCGACCCGGGCTTCGACGGTGCGTTCCTGCCGGCCGCGCATCACGTGGATGAAAAGGGCTTCGAGGCGAGCTGGCAGGTGCTCGACCTCAGCCGTCGTATTGCGCAGCACTGGCAGGAAAGCGACTCGGCTTCACTCGCGCTCGGCGATTCAGCCTTCGGCGTAAGTCTGGTGCGTCCGGCGAACGCCTACCAGCAGAACGTGCGCGCCGGGAAATATGGCGTGCTGTTCATCGCACTCACCTTTGTCGCGTTCTTCCTGTTCGAGGTTCTGCGCGGCTTGCGTGTGCACCCGGTGCAATACCTGCTGGTCGGCCTCGCGCTGTGCACGTTCTATGTGGTGCTGCTCGCGCTGTCGGAGCAGATCGGCTTTGCCGCGTCGTACGCGTTCGCTGCCGTCGCGACGGTGGCGATGGTTGGCAGCTATGCCGCAGCGGTGCTCGCCCAGCGACGTGCAGGACTCATGCTCGGGGGCCTGCTCGGCATGATCTACGGCCTGCTCTATGGGCTTGTGTCGAGCGAGGACTACGCGCTGATGATGGGTTCGCTTGCGCTGCTGCTCGCGGTGACCGCCATGATGTATCTGACCCGTCGCGTCGACTGGTATGCCATGCGCGGCGCTGGCGGATAGAATTGGCGCATGAACCTGCTCGCGCTGGAAACCGCCACCGAATCGTGCTCGGCCGCCTTGCTGGCTGGCGAGCGTCTGCTGACGCGCAGCGAGATCGCGCCGCGCCGTCACGCCGACCTTCTGTTGCCGATGTGCGAAGAGCTGCTCGCTGAAGCGGGCCTGGCGCGACGCGATCTTGTCGCGTTGGGCGTGGGTTGCGGGCCTGGCGCATTCACCGGCGTGCGTCTGGCGATCTCGGCAGCCCAGGGCATCGCCCTTGCGCTCGACATCCCGATCGTTGCCGTATCGTCGCTCGCGGCGCTTGCGATGCAGGCGCCGGATAACGGCGGCGCCATCCTCGCTGTCATTGATGCACGCATGGGCGAAATCTACGCGGGTACCTTCCGGCGCACGGCGGCGGGGCTGGTCGAACCGATCGATGACGAGTCGGTCGGCCCCGCGGCAGCGTTGAAACTTCCAGCCATGACCTCATGGAATGTCGTCGGCAGCGGCTGGGCGAGCTACCGCGATGCGCTCGCCACCCACTTTTCCACCGCCCCCTTGTGGGCAGAGGGCGAACGTTATCCGCAAGCAGTCGATATTGCGCGTCTCGCGCTGCCGCTCGCGCGTGCGGGCAGAGGCGTCGCGCCTGAACTGGCGCTGCCCGTTTATCTGCGCGACAAGGTGGCGTTGACACTGGTTGAGCAGAGAAGCAGAAAAGCAATCTGATCACTTGCTGCGCGCGACCGGCGGTGCGTTGATTGCAGCTCAGCGTGTGACGCGGCGCGACCGTTGCGATTGATCCGAGGTGTCCGCTTGCGCACCAAGCGACGCACGTTCATTCATTCTTGCGGTGCCGCACGCACGCAATCGCGAGGCATGCGATTGCCGATGATTCGCTGCTCTCCAGCGTACGGACGGCGCCGCATCACGGCGATCAAATGCGTCGGTGTGATGATCCCGGCCTCGATCGCCGCGTCGTCGCGCGCCTGCACGCGATCGATGAATTCGCGGTCGCGCGGGTTTTTTGCGTCGAAATGCGGGCCGAAATTACGGTCGATGAAGGGGTCGATGACGTTTGCGTACGGAATGAACAGTTCGAAATCGAAGCGATCGACGAGCAGGCGCAGGACGTCCTGCGCGCGAATGCCTTCGAATCCTTCGCCCGAACAATCCCAATCCTTGAATTGGTTTTCCTGACGTTTGAGCTGGACGTTGTAGCGGTATTCCGCAGGCAGTTCTTTCCAGAATTCCCGCACGATCGCCAATGCCTCCGGCCAGCGCATGTGGCCGTTGCGCCCGATCATGTCCGACGTCATGAAGCGGCCGTTCGGTTCAAGCGCTGCGTCCACGGTGTCGAACAGGCTTTCCAGGTTGAGGACATGATGCAGGCTCTGGTTGGCCATGATGGCGTCGTAGCGCCCCGCAGGACGCCAGTCGTTGAAGTCGCCGACGACGGTGCGGATCTGCGTAGAGACCCGCGCATCGTCGGCGAGCCGGCGAGCGCGCTCCAGCATTGCCTCATTGATGTCGATGCAATCTATGGTGAAATCACACACGCCACGCCCGACCAGCATGGCTGCAACGCGCACCTCGGTATCGCCGTTGCCGCAACCAAGACTGGCGAAGCGTGCGGGCAAGGAACTTGCGTCTGCGCAAGCGCGCTCGAAATAGTTTGCGAAGAATGCGTCGGGGTGGGAAAACCCGGCAAATTCGAGCTTTGGCCGAAGGTATTTGTTCGACCAGTAGTGGAAGATTGCGGGAAGATCGTGTACTTCGACTTGGTCGGCGAAGATCGCGCGTTCGGCTGCCAAGCGGCTGGAGTAGTCAGGCGAAGATGCATGTAGCGCCGCCCGCCATCGTCGGCGCAGACTCTGCAGCACCCGGCGGAGGACATTGGATGACAGAAAATTCATCGCGACGATTTGGCAGGTAGTATTGCAGGGGTCTTGGTATCACGGCTTGGATCGTCCCGATAGAGAAACTGCTCGATCTGCGGCAACAGCCAGCGCGTGAACCGTTCTCGCCCGATGGCGTTCTGGTGATAGAAATCGAAGAACGCGCTGCAGCCGGCATCGGCGTCGGCCGCAAAAAATTCAGTGGCGTCGATGAGACGGATGCGATGCTCGTCCGCCAGCGGCTGCAGGATGGCCAGCGCCCATTCGTGCAGGCCCGTGCCCAGTACGTCGCGTGTCCAGATGCGCGGTACCGGCATCAGCACGACCAGGGGTGGCTGCGGCCACGGTATTGCGCGCAGTTGCGCCTGTACAACGTCGCGCGTCTTGCGCATGAAATCCGGCAGCGGCTGCTGCTGGGCCAGCGCGCCAAAATCGGCTCGGCCGACGGCATTGCCTCGCAATTCCTTGCACTGTCGCTTGAGGCCGTCGCGTTCGGGGTCGCTCGATGCGTCGACCTTGTCGCAGGCGTCGATCGCATCGAGGCCAAAGGCGCACATGTCGCCGTGCGATTCGGGATTTTCGAACAGCGACTTCAACGGTGGCATGTTCGCCTTGAACCAGTCAAGCGTTCGCTTCCGTGCATACGGATGACGCACAAATTCCTGGATATCGGCGCGCCAGCCGAACAGTGCCGAGTAGATGCCGTACGTGGTGACGTCGGCGCGATCGAACGCAACGTGCTCGGTGACCATGCCCACGTCGCCAAAGTGGCGGAATGGCTGCACGATGCCAAGTTCGTAGCTGCCGTTACCGGGGTTGGCCAGGTCCTGAATCGACAGCGCAACGATCCCTCCGCTCACTTCAGAGTGTGCCTGCTGCAACCAATCAGCAAGGAGGCCGATCGTGACCCAGTGCGATCCCGGCATCGCGAGATTCGCGTGCACACGCCCCGCTTGCTTCGCCGTCGCAGCGAGCAACGCATGATCGAGGCCATATTCCGGGCGCGAGCTGCCGAGCGTCACATAATCGATGCGCGGGATGGACGGATCACGCAGCGCATGTTTCAGGCGCACGCTGGTGCCGGCGTGACTCATCGGCTGCGCCAGCGGTTCCCACATTCCGCTCTCGAACGCGACTTCCAGCAATGCCAGCAACAGCAGCGGGGCAAGCAGGATGAGGAGAATGCGCAGCATGGTCAGGAGCGCCTCATCAAAACTGGAAGTAGATGAAAGGTGCGCTGACCGCCGGCGCGAACCAGATCACCATCACAATGGCCGTGGCGAGCGCGAGAACCAGCATGGGTCCGCGCCCGCCCGCGATGCGGCCTTTGTAGTCGAGGCGCGCACCGAGCAGTTGGGCGACAAACAATGCGGCCACCAGCAGGGCGGTGCCGCCGTGTGCCGTGAGATCGAACGTGGACAGCGAAGGATGCGCGAGGTTGGCGAGCAGCGCATGGCTTTGCGAGAGGCTGCGTGTGCGGAAGAAAACCCAGGCGAGGCACGCAAGCTGGAACGTCACCAGGATGCGCAGAACGTGTGCCGCAGGGTGTGCTGAATTCCACCAGTGCAGGCGACCCAGCACCGCGCGCTCGAACGCGAGGTAGCTGCCGTGCAGGCCGCCCCAGATCACGAAGTTCCAGCTTGCACCATGCCAGAGCCCGCCGAGCAGCATCGTGATCATCAGATTCGAGTACGTGCGCACGCGGCCCTTGCGATTGCCGCCGAGAGGAATGTAGAGATAGTCGCGCAGCCATCGTGACAGAGTCATGTGCCAGCGACGCCAGAAGTCCTGGATGCTGTCGGCTGCGTAGGGATAGTTGAAATTCTGCGGGAAGCGGATGCCGAGCAGCAGGGCACAGCCGATCGCTATGTCGGTGTAGCCGGAAAAGTCGCAATAGATCTGGAACGCGAATGCGTACACGGCGAGCAGGCTGTCCCAGAATCCGTGCGCGAGCGGATTGTCGAATACCGGATCGGCAATCGCCGCAAGATTGTCTGCGAACACGAGCTTCTTGACGTAACCGAACGCGATCAGCACGAGCGCGCGCTTGACGTCGCTGAAGTCGATGCGCTGTTCGCCATCGAGCTCGGCGAGGAATTCGCGCGCGCGCACGATCGGGCCGGCTTCGATCTGCGGGAAGAACGCAACCGCGAGCGCGTAGTCGAGCAGGTTTTTCCGCGGCGGCAATTCACCGCGATACACGTCGATCGTGTAGGACAGGCTCTGGAACGTATAGAACGAGATGCCCACCGGTAGCAGCAAATCGATCGGCGTGATGTGCCACGCGCTGCCGAATAGCGCGGCGCTGCCGTTGAGGCTGGCGATAAGCCAGTTGGCGTACTTGAAGATCGCGAGAAAGCCGAGGTTGACGAGCACGCTGACCACGACCAGCCGTCGCGGGTTTGGCGTACGCGGCATGCGCAGGCCAATCAGGTAGTCGACGATGGTCGAGAACCAGACCAGGAACAGATAGCGCCATTCCCACTGGCCGTAGAAATAGTAGCTCGCTGCCAGCAACATCAGTTTCTGCGCGACCGGCCAGCGCTTTAGCGGCTGGTTCAGCGCGAGAACGACGATGAAGAAGACGATGAAATGAAACGAATTGAACAGCACGGGCCAGGCTTCAGCGGCGCGCTGGAATGGGCGGGTGCGCGCCGATGAGCGTACGCGGTCGATCACCGCGCAGCCTGCGTGCACCCACTTCTATCCGCGTCGTGGAGGCTTGCGCGAGCGCACACAACGATCGAAGCCGCACAGATCGATCGTCGTTGCGCACCTGACATCCGTCCTGAGTTGCTTCAGATATCACGATTGGCTTTCCCCATGGATGCCACATCCGCGCATGATACAGGCAGTCGCCGAGGTCCAGCTTGTGCGCAGATCTGCGTCGAATCCCGCTCAGTCCCCATCATGGAATTCGTCGTGTCGCCGATCCATCGGGCTCTTCTGAAAGAAGCACAAGAACGGGGGAATCCGTACGTTGTTGCGCAACGCCTGCGCAACGCCTGCGCAACCTTGCCATCTGGTCGCCAACGACAAGCATTCATGCCAACTCCCCTCAACTGCGCAACTTCGCCAGTACTCGTGCCGTGAGATAGCGCAGACGCCCGAAGAGGCCGCCCAGCACCGCTGTCTTCATTGCTTCCAGTTGCTTGCTGACACTGGCAAGCTCGCGATAGAGGCGCTCGTTGTGCTGGTCCCGACGTGCGATCAGCGCGCGCAATTCCTCGACGTCGGCGGCGGCAAGCGTCATCCCGTCCTGGAAGCGCTCGGGCAGGGGACGATCGACGTAGACGGTCGAGTGCGCATCCGCGAGTTCGTCAGGTGGCCGCTCGCGCGTGTAGAAATACAGCGCGATCGACTTGCGTGTGCGCGGTGGGTGATCGATCGGCACGGCAATGCGGCTGAAACCGTGCCAGCTGCACTCCGTGGTCTCGAAGATCACGCAGCGATTGAATAGCGGTGCTATCAGCTTGACGCGATCATCGGCCGCGCGCGGGTCGCTGTGCAGTTCGAGCAACCCACCCCAGCTTTCCTGCCAGTCTGGATTGAGGTAGATGATCAGGTTCAGGCGGCGGTGCCAGTGCTCGATCGGGTGGCGGTTGAAATCCACATGCGGGTCGAGATCCTGGCCGGTGCGATTTTCGTGCGTACCGCCGCCGAAGTAAAACGGATCGTAGAGCAGGTCCGGTATGCCGGTCAGGCGGCCGACGAGATCGAGGAATTCGCGCGTCTGGATAAAGTCGTCGAGCACCGCATACGGCGTGCCGAGTTGGCGAATGCGTTCGACGGTGGATTTTCCGCCAGGCTCGCCGGCTTCGTTGCGCGCATTGCCGCGTTCGAACGGCGGGAAATCCTGCAACAGTTGCTGCGCATAGTCGGCGACGAGGAAATCGTCCATGACCACGTGACGGAACGGTTCGCGGCATGCGAAGGACTCGGCGTAGTCATCGGTCTGCACGCTGACGTGTGGGTTGAGCAGGCGGGTCGATTCGCGTGTTTGCATGCGCGGATCATGCCATGCACGCATTCAACCTGGCATCCGCTCCAGCAAGCGCAGGATGTGGTCGCGCGTCGGTGCGCGCAGCAGCGCGGGCGCATGCGTGCGCAGCCGGGAATAGTCCAGGCTGTTGACGGTCTCGCGTACTTCGAGAATCAGTCCCGGGTGCATGCTGAATTCGGTCAGGCCGAGTGCGAGCAGAAGCGCGGTATAGCGCTTGTCGCCGGCCATCTCGCCGCACAGTTTGACCCGGCGTTTGGCGCGTCGCGCAACCGTGATCGTGTGCGCGAGCAGTTTGAGCACGGCCGGATGCAAGGGGTCATAGAGTTGCGCGAGCTGATCGTTGTTGCGATCCACTGCCAGCGTGTACTGGATCAGGTCGTTGGTGCCTATCGCGATGAAGTCGAGTGCGCGGATCATGCCGGACAAGGCGATCGCGGCGGCGGGCACCTCGACCATGGCGCCCAGTTCGATGTTGTCAGCGATCTCGTGCCCCGCCGTGCGCAGGTCGCGCGCACATTCGTCGAGCATGCGGCGCACCACCGCCATTTCGTCGGCTATCGTGACCATCGGCACCAGCACGCGCACCGGCCCGTAGACTGAAGCGCGCAGGATCGCGCGCAACTGCACGATCAGCAGATGCGGATCCCGCAGGCTCAGGCGCACGCCGCGCACGCCGAGCGCGGGGTTTTCCTCGTCGTCCAGGGCGAGTCCGCTCGAGCCGGCCTTGTCGGCGCCCAGATCGAGTGTGCGGATGGTTACCGGGAGGCCGCCCATGCCGAGTACGAGGTCGCGATAGGTGAGGAATTGTTCTTCTTCGCCTGGCAGCTCGCGCCGCTGCAGGAACAGGAATTCGGTGCGATACAGACCGATGCCGGCGGCGCCCAGTGCGCGCGCCTGTGCAATGTCGGCGGTCGATTCGGCGTTCGCATACAGTGCGATCGGAATGCCGTCGCGGGTGATCGTGTTCACGTTGCGCAGCAAGGCAAGGCGCTTTCCCTGCTGCACGACGTCGCGCTGCCACTGGCGATAGCGTGCGAGATCCTGTGCTGCCGGGTGCACGACGACTTCGCCGTGTTCACCGTCGATGAGGACGAGGTCATCGTCCTGGATGTGCGCCAGGGCTTCATGCGCGGCGACAATCATTGGCAAGCGCAGCGAGCGTGCGAGGATAGCGCTGTGGGAAACCGCGCTGCCCGAGGTCATCACGACACCGAGCACGCCATGCTCGGCGAGCGGCACCAGTTCCGACGGCGATACGGTGTCACTGACCAGGATCTCACCAACACGCGAGGCGAGTTTGCGTTCCTGCGGACTGGACTCGCGCATGAGGCCGGCCTGCACGCGCGCGATCACGTGGTCGACATCTTCCTTGCGACTGCGCAGGTACGGGTCGTCCATCGCCTCGAACACGGCGACAAGGCGGTCACGCTGCATCTTCAGCGCGGCGCTGGCGCGAAAGCGTCCGACACGGATCAGGTCGTACAGGCCGGACAGCAACTCTCGATCTGCGAGCATCAGGCTGTGCGCGTCGATGAACTCGGCGACTTCACGTGCCATCGTGCCGTGCACCTTTTCGCGCAGGGCCTGCAGTTCGTCTCGCGCGATGGTGATGGCGAGGCGCAGGCGTTCGATTTCGCTTTCGACCTCGTCTTCGCCGAGCGGGCGTTCGTCGATGAGGTAGCGGCCGGGTTGTTCGAGACGAGCGCGACCGAGCGCCATTCCGCGCGATGCACCACCACCTGAAAGTACGAATCGCACGCGCTTGTCTGCCTCCGTTGCCGCCTGCCGTTTTCGGGTCGATGCGGTTCGCCGCGGATGCGGCTTAGACCACGCTACTGGCCTTCATCGAACTTGCGCTCGAACAGATCGAGCATCGCCGTCATTGCGGCGTCTTCGTCGGCGCCGTCGGTGCGCAATTTCACCTGCGCGCCGAGTCCGGCCGCGAGCATCATCACCCCCATGATGCTTTTCGCGTTGACTTCCTTGCCGCGACAGGCGATGAACGCATGCGCCTGGAACGCGTGCAGTTCCTGCACCAGCTTCGCCGAGGCGCGTGCGTGCAGGCCAAGCTTGTTGCTGATCGTGATTTCCCTTTCGAGCATGGCGGTCCTGCTGGGGTCATTGAATCGTCGAAAATGGCGATACCAGCTTCCCGCTGGCGCGAATGGATCATGGCGTATCGACGACGATGCCCCCACGGCCTCCGCTGGCCGCCGTCTGCGCCAATTCGTCGAGCGACTGTTCCGGGTAATTGAGGACACGCAACAGCATCGGCAGGTTCAATCCGGACACGCAATGCATGCGCACACCGAGGTCCGGCAGGCGATGCGCGATATTGCACGGGGTTGCGCCGTAAAGGTCCGACAGCACGAGCACGCCGTCGCCGTGATCGAGCTCGCGCGCATTGGCGGCAGCGGCACGCAGCATCTGGTCCGGGTCGGCGTCCGGCGCGACTTCCTGGATTTCGATCGACAGGGGTAAGCGGCCAAGAACGTGGCGCGCGGCGCTGACGAGGGCTGCGCCCATCGATTCGTGTGTCATCAGCAGCACGCCAACGGTCATGGGCACACTCCGCACGCCGGGATTCGGCATCCGGGATTCGGGATCTGGAAGAATCCGCGTCGCGACGCACACATCGCAAGGCTGCGAGCTGCGCTGCCCTTGCGAGTCCCGAATCCCGGACGCTTTCCAACAGCCGAAGGCTGGTCATCCCGAATCCCGGCTTTCATGTCATTCCATCTCACGGTGATAGGTCAGCACCTGCGCGTAGCGCTGGCGAAAGTGTTCGGCGAGGTGCTCGCTAAGGTACACCGATCGGTGGCGGCCGCCGGTGCAGCCGATGCAGATCGTCACATAGCTGCGTCCGTCCGACTCGAAGCGGGGCAGCCACGTTTCGAGAAATCGCCCCAGATCACCCCCAAACTGGGCGACTTCGGGTTTCGCATCGAGCCACTCGCGTACCGGCACGTCCTTGCCTGACAGCGGCCGCAATTTCGCGTCCCAGTGCGGATTGGGCAGGCAGCGTGCATCGAACACGAAATCGGCATCGGTGGGAACACCGCGTCGGTATGCAAAGGATTCGAACAGCAGGGTCATGGCCCCCGCGGTCAGGCCCATCTCGGTGATCACCAGCCGGCGCAGCTGGTGCACATTGAGATCGCTGGTATCGACGACGCGGTCGGCGATTGCGATCATCGGCTTGAGAAGGCTGCGCTCCTCGGCGATCGCTTCGGCGAGAGCGACGCCACCGACAGACAGGGGATGCCGGCGCCGCGTTTCCGAATAGCGCTTGATCAGCACTTCGTCGCGCGTATCGAGGAAAACCAGGCGATAGCCGATGTCCGCACGCGCCAGTTCGGCAAGGATCTGCGGAAGCCGGGTGAGATTCTCGGCGCGATTTCTCACGTCGACACCGACGGCGAGCTTGTGCTGCAGGCTGGCGTTGCCTTGCGAGATCGCCTGCACGAAGGCCGGCATCAGCGCCGCGGGCAGGTTGTCGACACAGTAATAGCCGAGGTCCTCGAGCGTGCGCAGCGCGACCGTCTTGCCCGATCCGGACAGGCCGCTGACGATGATCAGCTGATTCTGTTTGGCAGGCGGTTCCAGCGGATCGTCCTGCTGCAAGCGTGCGTCTACCACGGCGGCAACCTGCGCATCTGGTGGGCCTGGCGATCGATGAACGTCTGCGCCGGATCGAAACCTTTGGTCTTGAGCATGTGGCTGCGCACGGCCGCTTCTGCGAGCACCGCTATGTTGCGGCCGGGTGCGACCGGGATGATGATCTGCGGAACCCGTACGTCGAGCACTTCGCGGTAGCCGACGTCGCCGGTGAGGCGGGTCATCGGATCGCCCGGTGCGTCGAGTTTTTGCGGCTTCAGGTGCACGATAAGGCGCAGGTATTTGGACGGCTTTACGGCTGTCTGCCCGAACATGTCGCGTACGTTGAGCACGCCGAGGCCGCGCACTTCGAGGAGGTCGCGCAGCAGCTCAGGGCAATTTCCGTCGATGACGTCTGGTGCGATAAGGGTGAATTCCGGCGCGTCGTCAGCCACCAGGCGATGGCCGCGCGTGATCAGTTCCAGCGCAAGCTCGCTCTTGCCCGTGCCGCTCTCGCCGGTGATGAGAACCCCGATCGAATACACCTCCATCAACACGCCATGCAGGGTGATCTGCCGCGCAAGCGTGCGCGCAAGCTGGTATTGCAGGTAGGTCAGCAACTCGTGGCCGCGCTTGGGGCTTTGCCAGAGCGGTGTATTCGACTCCTCCGCGGCAAGGCGCAGATCCGCCGGGATTGTCTGGTCCTTGGTCACCAGCAGGGCGGTTGGTTCGTAGGCGACGATCTTCTCCACCGTTTCCCAGCGTTGGCGGGAGTCGAGGCTGTCGAGGTAATTGAGTTCCTCGGTGCCGATGATCTGCACCTTGTTCGGGTAGATGATGTTGAGATAGCCAGCCAGGGATGGCCGCCGGGACTGCGTTCCGCCCGTCTCGATCGCGCGATTTTCCCCGCGTTGGCCCGCTACCCAGCGCAGCGCGAGGCGTTCGCCGACGGCGTCAAACAGCTGGCGGGCGCTCAGGCGGTCCATGGATTGAAGTCTGAACAATCGAAAGAGGTGTGCATGCGGCACGTCGGGTGGCCGGGACGCTGCCAGTGTACGTTGTGCAGGTGCCTCGTCACATGGATGCGCGCAAGTTTTGCCGCGTCGTCAGCTTTCGGCCCGCAGTCCCTTGCGCAACACCGCGTACAGGGCGATCGCGTCGGGTGCTGCCCGCAGAGCGTCGGTGAGCGCGCTATCCGAGAACAATTCAGCCAGTTCCGCCAGCAGCTTCAGGTGCTGGTCGGTGAAATGTGCGGGTACGATCAGGGCAGCGACAAGATCCACGCCCTGGCGGTCGTCTGCTCCGAAGTCGATCGGATCTTTCAGACGCACGAATGCCGCGCGAGCTTCATTGATCGCGGCACTGCGCCCATGGGGAATGGCCACGCCATGGCCGAGGCCGGTGCTGCCGAGGCGTTCGCGCGACATCAACGCATCGCGCACAACGGTGGTTTCGTCGGCGTCGGCAAGCAGGCACGCCAATTGTTCGAGGAGAGCGGGCTTGTCGCTGGCGACAAGCCCGCTGCGCACCCGCTCAAGGGGCAGCAAATCAAGAAAGGGCATGGGCGGATGCGATTCGTGTGCGCAAGGTCAGCTGTAGCGTGCCGCGCGCACGGCGTCGGCGTGGTGATCGGTGACCTTTTCCTTGTGCTTGCGGACCTGGCTGTCGACCTTGTCGACCAGGGCGTCGATCGCCGCGTACATGTCGGCGGCGGTCGCATCGGCATGCAGCTTCTTGCCGGAAAGCAGCATCGTCGCCTCGGCCTTGTGCAGCAGCTTCTCCACGCCAAGTACGATGACCAGTTCATGCAGATGATCGAAATGATGCGTAATGCGCTCGAACTTGCTCGTCGCATAGTCGTGCAAGGAGGCGGTGACTTCGACCTGGTGACCCTTGACGTTGATCTGCATGTTGAACT
>JBDSXV010000163.1:0-8173 GCA_039926025.1 Dokdonella sp. | reverse complement strand
CCGCGAGCGCGGCAACGAGGGTCTTCTGCACGAAACGCGTCATGTCTACTCCTGAGGTTTTTCGAATGTCTTGCCGGCCTGGCTGCCTGACGGCATTGCCATACGACCGCTGAGGTAGGCCCGTGGGCCCGTTGGCCATCATGCGGGGCCGCGTATTGTGTACGGGGCGCAAAGCGTTGGCAAACGCCGCACCCCACACCCTAAACTCGACCCCATGCTGCGCTTTGACAACATCCACCTACGTCGGGGTTCCCGGCTTTTGCTGAACGGGGTGAGTTTTCTCGTTCATCCGGGCTGGCGTGTCGGTCTCACCGGCCGCAACGGCAGCGGCAAAAGCAGCCTGCTTGCCCTGATCGGCGGCGAACTGGGCGCCGACAGCGGCGACTTTAGCCGACCGCGCGACTGGACACTCGCCCACGTGCGCCAGCAAGCCGAGGCGTCCGGTCATTCCGCGCTCGACCATGCGCTCGATGGCGACGTCGAGTACCGCATGCTCGAACTCGAGCTCGCCGAGGCCGAAGCCGATCACGACGCCGCGCGCCAGGCGGTGCTGCACGAACGCATGCATGCGATAGGCGGGTATGCGGCGCGCGCACGCGCTGGCGAGCTGCTGCACGGACTTGGTTTCGGCCCCGGCGAAGAATCGCGCGCGGTGTCTGAATTCTCGGGTGGATGGCGCATGCGCCTGAATCTCGCCCAAGCGCTGATGTGCCGCTCGGATCTGCTGCTGCTCGACGAACCGACCAACCATCTCGACCTCGACGCGGTTCTGTGGCTGGAGGAATGGCTGCGCCGCTACACCGGAACCTTGATCGTGGTCTCGCACGACCGGGAATTCCTCGACCATGTGGTCACGCATGTGCTGCATATCGCCGATGCGAGCGCTGAACTGTTCGCCGGCAGTGTCAGCACGTTCGAACGCAAGCGCGCGGAACGCATGGCGCAGCAGCAGGTCGCGCACGAGCGCCAGCAGGTCGAACGGGCGCGTCTGCAACGCTTCGTCGATCGCTTCAAGGCGCAGGCGACCAAGGCGCGGCAGGCGCAGAGTCGGGTGAAAGCGCTGGAACGCATGACCGAGATTGCTGCCGTGCGCGTCGAATCGGGGATCGAGTTCGAATTCGCCGCGCCGGTCGCCCTGCCCGATCCGCTGCTGACCCTCGATGACGCAACGCTCGGCTATGGCGGACGCCGCGTCGTGGAGAAGGTTCGGCTGTCGCTGCGACCGGGCGACCGTATCGGCCTGCTCGGCGCCAACGGCGCCGGCAAGTCCACCCTGATCAAGACCATCGCCGGCACGCTCGCGCCACTCGCTGGCAAGCGCCTCGAAAACAAGGGACTGGTGATCGGGTATTTCGCGCAGCACCAGGTGGAACAACTCGACAGCGACGCGACGCCGGTGCAGCACATCCTGCGCATGCAGCCTGCGTTGGGCGAGCAGTCCGCGCGCGACTTCCTCGGCACCTTCGGCTTTGCTGGCGAACGCGCATTGTCCGATGTGCGCGGGTTCTCCGGCGGCGAGAAGGCGCGTCTCGCGCTCGCCCTGATCGTGTTTGAACGCCCGAATCTCCTGCTGCTCGACGAGCCGACCAACCATCTCGACATCGACACGCGCGAAGCGCTCGCCGAAGCGCTGCAGGATTTTTCAGGCGCGGTCGTGCTGGTGGCGCACGATCGCGGCCTGCTGCGCGCGGTCTGCGACGACTATCTGCTGGTGCGCGATCACGCGATGCGACCGTTCGACGGCGATCTCGACGACTATGCGCGCTTGGTCCTGCGCGGTTCACCTGCAGTATCGGCGACGACGAACTCCGGCGAAACGAAACGCGACGCGCGACGCGACCGCGCCGAACAGCGCGCGCGCGTCGCGCCGCTGAAAAACCAGGTCAGCCGCATCGAGAAACAGATCGCGGCACTGGAAAACGAACGCAGCGATGTCCAGGCCAGGCTCGCCGACCCGTCCTTGTACGAAAGCAGCCGCAGCGACGAGATCGCCGATCTGGTTCGCCGCCAGGGCCAGCTGACGCAGGACATCGGCGTACTCGAGGAAGCGTGGCTGGATACGCACGCGGCACTCGAGGCGGCGGATACCGACTAGCGGGAACCGATCGTTCGAAACAAGGCTGCAGCGCATTCACGCGGCAGCCCAGAATGGTCAAGGCTGGCTCAACGAGCGAACCGATCTCGGCAGATAACGAATGTCGATGTCGCTGCCGAAATGCCACTTGCCCTCGGTATCCATCGACCACATGAAATGCTTGCCTGCGGTCGCTCGTGGGCCGCTGGTGGCGAAGAATACGGTGATGCCGCATTCGTCGTTCTCCAGCGGCGCGATCTTGATCGACGCAAGCATGTTCGTTGCATAACTCTCGGGCGCCTTGAGGTCGCCCTCGCCATTGCTCGGACACCGCTTCTGCGATTCGAAGAAATCTACCACCGAGTTTCTGAGGTCGTCGACCTGCACGAACGTACCTGCGACCTTCGCTCGCACGGTGTAGTCCTGGTACGCAGGCAATGCGATCGCCGCAAGAATTCCGACGAAGGCGACAAGACCCAATACCACGACGAGAACGATCACCCACATGCCCGACGATGGCGACGTCGGCTTGGCGATACGCGTCGCTGAGCGCGCCGATCCAGGCGATGGCGGTGCGCCACCGACAATCACCAAGCCCAATTGCGCCGCCACCTGGCGCAACGGCACCCAGCTCTCGAGGCCTTCGCGCCAGACCAGCGTGCCGGCGTTGATCGTCCCGGCGCCATACGCGCTCGCAAACCATGTCTTCTCGACCGGGCCCTGCTGTTGGTTGTGGGCATCTGCGTAAAACCAGTTGACTGCCATGTATCCCCCTGCCCTCGTCCGTTGTTGCATCTCGCCGCAGCTGCGGTCACAGCTATTGTGTTTGCAGCGTACGCGATCTCAAAGACGCGCCGCGCGTTTCATCGCCAGATAGTGTTCGACCAGGGCAGCCGGCAACTCGCTGCAGGTCACATCGAGCACGTCCGCGCCTTGTGCGCGCAGCGTGCGATGCGTGCGCGCACGTTGCTCGATGTATTGGGCCATCGCTGCAACCCGTATCGCATCGTCGAAGTTGTACACGGTTTGCTGGAGCGAACGATCCAACACCTCTTCGCGCAGGCTGGCGACGCAGACCAGATGACGCCGCTGCAACTGACGCACGGCGGCGACCAGATCCTCGATGTCCTCGTCGCGCGCATTCGTGATCAGCAAGACCAGACAGCGCCGCGATTGACGCGCGCCGAGCAGGGTCGCCGCTTCCAGGTAGTCGGTCGCCACCGGCTGCGCATTGAGGTCGAACACGGTGTTGAGCAGGATATCGACCGTGGCGAGACTGCGCCGCGGCGCCATGAAGCGCGACTCGCCACCCGACGCCAGCAGGCCGACCGCGTCGCCTTGGCGCAAGGCGATGTACGCGACCATCAACGCGGCATTGAGTACGTGATCGAAATGCGCGAGCGCGCCATCGCGCGCGAGCATCCGGCGACCGGTGTCTAGCAGAAGCATGACCTGCTGATTGCGTTCGTCCTGGTACTCGCGCGAGATCAGCTTGCGCGTGCGCTGACTCGCTTTCCAGTCGATCTGGCGCAGCGAATCACCGACGCGATACTCGCGCAATTGCTGGAACTCCGTTCCTTCGCCACGCCGACGTTTCAGGTGCGCACCGACCACGCGCGATGCCTGCTCCGCGCCAACCAGGGCGAGCTTGGCCAAAGGCGCGAAGTTGGGGTAGACGCGCACGCACTGGCGCAACGGCAGCAGGCGCTGCTGTTTCCACAAGCGCAACGGCGAGCCCAGACGCAATACGCACCCTTCGAAATGGAACAAGCCGCGCGCACTCGGCGTAATCCGGTACGGCAGCTCCAGCTCGCGACCCGGGGGCAACGCGACCCGACGCGGCAAGCCGAACACGGGCCAGTCGCCCGGATGCATATCGTGCACGTCAACCTGCAGCGAGCGCGAACCGGCATGCTGCAGCCGCAACGACACCAGCCGCTCGACGCCGACCGCGACGATCGGCGGCAGCTCGCGCGTGACCGCTGGCGTCGGCAGCGCGCGCAGGCGCAATGCATCCAGCGCGGCCATCAGGACCAGCGCAGCGCACGCAGCGATGAACAGCTCCAGCGGCAGCCACGCGAATGCGGCCAGCGCACCGAGCAGCGCACAGGCGAGCAACGACGCGACGAGGACGAGCGTCGGCCTCACTTGCGCGGCGCTTCCACCTTCAGCAGCAACGCTTCGAGCACGTCGTCGACGCGACGTCCCTCGATCTGCATTTCGGGCGCGAGGCTCAAGCGATGGCGCAGCGCCGGTTTCGCGATCGTGCGCAGATCGTCCGGCGTGACGAAGTCGCGGCCAGCGAGCACCGCTTGCGCACGACCCGCGCGCACCAGCGCAAGACTTCCGCGCGGACCCGCCCCCATCGCAATGCCGGGCCATTCGCGCGTGGCACGCGCGATGCGCACGGCATAGTCGAGCACGACGGGATCGACTCGCACGAGCGCAGTGCCCAGCTGCATCGCGAGAATATCGCGCGGCGTCGCCACCTGACGCACGCGCGACAGATCGAAATCGCTGGCACTGCGGCCGTGACTGACGCTGGTGACCATGCGCACTTCATCATCGAGTGCCGGATAGTTCATCAACACCTTGAGCAGGAAGCGATCAAGCTGGGCTTCGGGCAACGGATAGGTACCCTCCTGCTCGATGGGATTCTGCGTGGCGACGGTGAGGAACGGCGGTTCCAGCGGAAAGCTGCGCGACTCGATCGTGACCTGCAATTCCTGCATCGCTTCGAGCAGGGCGGCCTGCGTCTTCGCCGGCGCACGATTGATTTCGTCGGCCAGGAGAAGGTTCGCGAATACCGGACCGCGCCGGATCTTGAAGCCTTCGGTCTTCGGATCGTAGAACGCGTGACCGCTGACGTCGCTCGGCATCAGGTCCGGCGTGAATTGCACGCGCGAATAGGTGCACTGCAATGCGCCTGCGAGCGCACGCACCAGCAGGGTCTTGCCCAACCCCGGCACGCCTTCGAGCAAGACATGGCCGCCGGCCAGCAGCGCGATCAGCAACTGATCGAGGATTTCGGTCTGACCGACGAAGGCCTGCGAGATTTGCGTGCGGATTGCATCGCAACGCTCGCTCAAGGCTGCGCCGGTGATGGGTCGCATGCCTCCGGACTTGCCGGTTTCCGTTTCGACGACATCGTGGGTCATGGTCGGATTCTCAATTCGGTAAGTGTTTTTATGCTGGCGAAAAATTGTTCCGGCTGACCCAGATTCACCGGGTTCAGGGCCTGGCGAATCTCTGCCAACGGACGCTGGCGCTGCGTCGCCAGCGCCGCAATCAGTGCGTCGCCATCGAGTGCCGCTATAGCCGGATCGTCGCGCCGCAGCTGTTCGTCGAAAGCGCGTCGCAACGGCGCGTAAAGCGCAGTCACGCGCCCGCGACGGAAGGTGAATTCGCCGGCGGCCTGCACATGCTCGCGCAAGGCGCGCCGATGCGCGGCTGACAACGGCAATAGCGGCCCGAAACGCTGACCGCGCGCCCACAGCCATGCGAAAAGTGCGAGCAGAGCCGGCACCAGGGCTGGCCAACCGCGTTCGATCAGCAGCACGTACAAGGGCGGCACGTCAGCGGCGTACACCAGATGCACTCTGCCGCCATGAATGGCCGGCGCCAGCACCTGCCATGCGAGCGCTGCCTTGCCCTTTTCATCCAATTCGTGATTGCGCAGGAAATCGAGGTCGCCCGCAACGAACCATGCGCCGTCACCGCGTGCATGGCGGCCCATGACGTAGCCCTCGTCGTGAGCACTGACCAGCATATCGAAGTCGTCGACCTGATCCGGCTTGGGAATGAAGTCAAAGCGGAAGCAATGCTCGGCCGTGTCCGCACTGCCCTCGATCGGCCAGCTCAGGCACGAAAAGCGGGACGCCACGGTCAATCCGAACGCATCCAGCAATTCACCGCCACGGCCTTCGCTTCCCTGCGGCAGCGGAAACACCAGCTGACCGCCATCGTCGATCCAGTCGAGCAGGTCGCTGACCTGGTCGTGGGTGAGCGTGCGCACGTCCGCGTCCAGCAGCAAGGCATCGTTGCTGCCCAGCGCCATCGCCTGAAGGTTGAGGTTGGCGCGCGTGTCGACATCGATTCCGCGCGCCTGCAATACCTTTTTCAGCGCGTAGAGCGGATTGTAGAGCGCCTCTCCGTGCAGGGGTGCGGCGACCTCTTCCTCGACTCGCTCGAAGGTGTTGGACCACCACAATCCCAGCGCAGCGATGGCCATCACGCAGGCCAGTGCGATCACCGCATTGCGTCCGTTCATGCCGGCGTCTCCTGCGTCGGCGCGCTCCAGTCCACCAGCATCGCTTCGACGTCGCTGGCAGGCGGCGGCTGCTGTGCATACGCCGCCGCCTGCCAGGCGCGCACGATGCGCGCGAACAATGCGGCGTACTTGGGATCGTGCAAACGACGCGAGTGGCGCAGACATTCCGCTTCGGTCGCTCCCGGCGGCAATGATGTGCCGAGCACGTCGGATAGCCGCTCGACGCCAGCGCGATACAGCAATGCCAGCGCCGCTCGCACGCGCGACTGGCGCAACAACTCCCGCACCGCTGCAGGGATATCGTCGGGTAGAGGCTCGGTCACGGCGACGTCATGCACACCGACGTCATCCGCGCTGCGCACGTGCACGAAGCGATCGGAGATCCAGGGCAGCCAGCGCCGGTGATTGAGAATCACGAGCACGAGCACCACCGCGAGGACGATCCACAACCCGTTCTGGACGAGGAACGCCAATGCGCTGCCCATCGCACGCGCCCATCCCGGCACGTCGCCGGGCGTGGTGACTTCCGTGGCATCGGGATGACGCGGTCGCCATACAAAGGTGCGGGTCTTGGGGCTCAGATCGTTCTCGGCATAGGCGCGTTTCACCGCCGCCTCGAATGCCTTGCCGTCATCGCGGAAACCGTCACCGAACATGTCCTGCAAGGTCGTCGATACCGTCTTGGTGTCGGGATTGCCCTTATCGCCGTGCGCCGCGTCATCCGGCATCTGCGTGTGAGTTTCGGTGGCAGGCGACTGCGCAGCGCACAGCGATGCGGACCCCGCAAACAACGCGAGGATGACCAGCGCAGCCGTCGCCAATACCGGCGAAAGGCGTGCCGCGATGCGCCGGAATGCCAGTTCGATATCCCAGCCTTCCAATTGCATGCGCCGATTGAGATACAGGCCGAACCCGGCGCCGATGTAGAACGGCTCGACGATCGCTGTTGCAATCCAGCCGCAGAAGTTCAGCAACACGCGTGCCCACCACGGTGGATTATCGACCAGCGCATGCCATACCGCCTTGGCCGAATCGGGCAGGAATTCGGTGGGCACGAACATGAGAGCCAGCACCACGATCGAAATGGCGAGCATCGCTTCGAGGTTCAAGCCGATGAAGGTCAACATGATGTTCGGAGATCCACCGCCGCGGCCGAGTACCCGGACGCGCTCCCTGCGTTGCGCGCCGGTCGTGCCTTCGAGCAAATCGACCGACAGCAGCATCGCGCGGCCCGGATGAAAGCGTCGCCACAACAGCCACGGGGCAACGCCGCGCCAGCCCCATGAACGCTGCGCGACGAGTGTTTCACGCAACGACGGTATGTTGCCGAAGACTGCACGCGACGCCACGAACAGCACGATGCGATCGAACAACGGCTTCAGCCACCACATCGCCAAAGCAGCGAGCCACGCCCAGCCGAGCAGACAGGCAACCGCATTCAACAGCACGAAAATCGGCAACGTCGTGAGTATCCAAGCCGCATGGATGCGCGCAGCGTGCGTGCGTACGAGGGCGATGCCGAGATCGGCCGCTTCCCACGGAGCGCGCGTGCGCAGCGCGATGGTCAAGCCGTCAAGCTGCATGGACCGGACCTTTTCCGTTCATTGCGTGCCGCTTACTCCACATCGGCTTGACCTCGCCCACCACGCCACAGCCACAGAAGGATGCCCAGCCACAGAAGTCCGCCTACGCCGAACTTGACCGGACTCGGCATCCACGCGATCGACGACCAGTAAGCCTCGACGAACGCGGCGAACACGAGCATCGCGAAAACGCCGAGAACGAGTTTTGCGCCGACCGCTCCGGCTTCGACCAGCGCGCGACCACGC
>JBDSXV010000162.1:0-24477 GCA_039926025.1 Dokdonella sp. | reverse complement strand
TTCAGCCGCGATGCTCTTCTCCAGTAACTCAGAGCATCGCGGCTGAAGCCGCTCCCACAACATGTAGAGTTGTTGGCATGAACGAAGCCGGCCCCGACCACGACATCACGCGCTTGATCGCCGCCTGGCGCGGCGGCGACGCGGATGCGCGTGAGGTGCTGATGCAACGCGTGTACGCGAACGTGCGCGCGATAGCTGCGCAATCCCTGCGACGCATGCCCGGCGCAACCCTGAGCGCGACCGATCTTGCGCACGAAGCGCTGATGCGCATGCTCGGCAGCGATCTCGATTGGGCCGACCGCCGGCATTTCTTCCATGTCGCCGCCCAGGCAACGCGCCAGGTACTGGTCGATGCCGCGCGCAGGCGTCTCGCGGACAAGCGCGGCGGCGACGCACAACACGTCGACCTCGACGCCGCATTGGCCGTTGCGGCGCCGGAGAGCGACGCCACGCTCGTTCGCATCGACGCCGCGCTGCACGACCTCGCGCGCAGCGACGCGCGCCGCGCGCACACGATCGACCTGATCTATTTCGGTGGCTTCAGCCGCGTCGAAGTGGCCGCTGCGCTCGAAGTTTCCGAGGGCACGGTGGATCGCGACCTGCGCCTCGCACGCGCGTGGTTGAAGACGGCGCTCGAAGCATGAACGTGCCGCCGCCCACACTGTCGCTCGACCACTACGCCGAGCACTTCGAGACACTGCGCGGCTTGCCGCCCGAGCAACGCGCCGATGCGCTGGCGGCGCTGAGCCTGGGTCCGACCGAGCGCGCGATGCTGCAACGTCTGCTCGACGCCGACAGCTCGCCGGACGATCCGCTTGCGGACGTGCTGCGCGGCGCAGCGACGCAGTTCACGGCGAATGCAATCGACCGTCTCGGCCCCTACCACCTGCTGCGCGAACTCGGCGCCGGCGGCATGGGCACGGTGTTCCTCGCCGAGCGCGTCGAGGGCGGTTTCTCGCAAACTGTCGCGATCAAGTTGCTGCGCGGCTTTCCGACCCGCGATGGCCTGCGTCGCCTGCGCCAGGAGCGGCAGATCCTCGCCAACCTGGATCATCCGAACATCGCACGCCTGCTCGATGGCGGCGAACGCGAGGACGGACAGCCCTGGCTCGCGCTCGAATACGTCGACGGCCTGCCCTTGCTCGACTACGCCGCGCTAGCCGCGCCGGGCTTGCGCGAGCGTCTCGCCTTGTTCGACGCGATGCTCGATGCCGTCGAGCATGCACATCAGAGGCTCGTCATTCATCGCGACCTCAAACCCGCGAACGTGCTGGTTGCCGACGATGGCAAGGTCAAGCTGCTCGACTTCGGCATCGCGCGCCTGGTCGAGAGCGGCGACGAATCCGCACGCGAAACCTCGACGCGCGTGTTCAGCCAGGGCTATGCGAGTCCCGAACAGAAACGCGGCGGCGCGATCACCACCGCGAGCGACATCTACAGCCTCGGCGTGCTCCTCGGCGAGCTGCTGCACGGGCGCACCGATGCAGGACGCGAGAGCACACTCGTCGCGCTGCCAGTCGACGCCGATCTGGCCGGCATCGTGGCCAAGGCGACCGATGAGAATCCAGCGCGCCGCTATGCGAGCGCCGGCGAATTCCGCGACGATCTGCGTCGGCGTGCCGAAGGTCGCCCGGTTCGTGCTGCACGCGTGACGCGTGCGTATCGATTGCGCAAGTTCGCGGCGCGACACCGCATCGGCGTCGGCATCGGCATCGCCGCGGCGATCGCCCTCGCGTTCTTTGTCTGGCGCCTAGACCTTGCGCGCGAACGCGCACTGGCTGCCGAAGTCGTCGCGCAACACGCACGCGATGCCTCCGAACGCGATGCGAGCAGCGCGCGAGCAGCACTCGGCTTCCTCACCGATGCGTTCAAGGCCGCATCGCCCGACAACGCCATGAGCCGACAAGTGAGCGTGCGCGACCTGCTCGATGCGGCGCGGCGCACGCTCGACGCGCAGCACGCCGATGCAGCGGTCACTCGCACCATGCAGCGCCTGCTCGCGCATCTGTACGGCAGTCTCGGTGAGTCTCCGACTGCAATCGATCTCATGCGTCACGGACTCGACGGGGCTGTAGCGGACGATCGCGCAAGCGCGCTGCGTCTCGCCGCCGACCACGACGAACTCAGTCAATTGTACGGCGAAGGCAACGATGGCGCCGCCGCGCTCGCCGAAGCTGCGCGCGCAAGCGCGCTGCGCGAACGCTTTGCAGCCGATGACGAGCTCGAACACATCCGCAGCCTGCACACATTCGCGCTCGCCCACCACCGCAACGGCGACGATGCAAAGGCGATCCCGCTGCTACGCGATGCGTTCAAGCGTTCGGCTGCAACGGCGACGCCGCTGGATATCGAGACCGACGTCGCGCAGACGCTCGCGGCGCTGCTCGCGACGGATGGCGATTGCGACGAGGCGCAAGCGGTCGTCGCACGCGGCTTCGCACGCATCGACGCGGAACGACCCGTGGACGCGCCCGAACGCGTGCCGATGTTGCGTGCCAAAGCATCCGCGTTGAACGGCTGCGGCCATGCCGCCGAAGCGGAAGTCCTGCTGCGCCAGGCGATTGCGCTGCACGAGCGTGTGATCGGCAGTGGCGGCGCCGGCATGATGGAATTGACCAATGAACTCGCACTCGCGCTGAACAACCTCGGCCGCTACCGCGAGGCTGCGGCGATGCTGCAGAAGTCCGATCGCGCGATGCTCGGCAGCGGTTTCGGCGGCCTCGACGCGGCGATTTCGCTCGGCAACTACGCTGGCGTGCTCGAAAACGCGGGCGACTATCCCGCTGCACTCGCGCTTTATCGCAAGTCCTTCGACGTGTACGACAGCGAACATATCGATGCCGACCACCAGGAACGGCGGCGCATGCTGCGCAGCGAAGCGCGCACGCTCGCCCTCGCCGGACAGCCGGAACGTGCGTTGGCGCAACTGACCGAGTTGCACGCACGCGCCGCGCGCATCGACGGCACCGACTCGGTCGAGTACGCGATGGTGACCTGGCAACTGGCGCTCGTCGCACGCCGCATGCAGCGCGCCACCGACGGCCTCGCGCTGATCGGCGAAGCGGAGAAACTGTGGGCCGCACTGGTGCCGCCGACGCATCCGGTCCTCACCAACGCGCATCGCTACCGCGCCGCGTTCGCATTGATGCAGAACGACCTGCCCCGTGCCGACCACGAGCTCACGACCGCGCTCGCCGCGTTCGAGGCCAATGACGCTCCCGCGATCGATCTGGCGATCACGCGTAGCGAACTGGCCAATCTGCGCTTGCGCCAAGGTCGTCGCAAGGAAGCCTCGACCCTGCTCACGCAGGCGCTGCCGACCTTGCGCGACGCGCTGCTGCCGGCCGAAGTCAATCGGGCGGCAGCCGAAGGGATCGCTGCACAACTGGGCCTGCCGCGTTGATGCGCGCCGCGGTCGCGCGACCGGACGTGTTGCAGCGCCTCGCACAAGCGCACGAGGAACGCGCGCGCGCCGCACTTTTGCGACGCCTGCGCACGGTCGAAGCCGTCGAAGGCGCAAGCCTCTGGATCGACGGCAAGCGGCTCATGAATTTCGCCAGCAACGACTATCTCGGTCTCGCCCAGCATCCCGCTCTGGTCGAAGCACTCATGCGTGCAGCGCAAGGCTGGGGTGTCGGCGCGAGCGCGGCGCATCTGCTCGGCGGCCATCGCGACGAGCACGCTGCACTCGAGGAAGTGCTCGCGCGCTGGACCGGGCGCGAGCGAGCGCTGCTGTTCTCGACCGGCTACATGGCAAATCTCGGCGTGCTGTGCGCGCTACTCGACGCGGACGATTTGTGCGTGCAGGACAAGCTCAACCACGCCAGCCTGCTCGACGCGGCACGCCTGGCCGGCTGCACGCTGATGCGCTATCGACACGCGGACGTCGCGAGTGCGGAGCGCCAGCTGGCGACGCGAGCGGAAGCTCCCGCGCTGCTCGCCACCGACGGCGTGTTCAGCATGGACGGCGACGTCGCGCCACTCACGGACCTCGCCACAATATGCAAGGCACAGCACGTAGCGCTGATGGTCGATGACGCGCATGGGCTTGGCGTGCTCGGCGCCGACGGTGCCGGCAGCGTCGCCGAGGCGAATCTCTCGCAGGACGATGTGCCGGTCCTGATGGCGACCCTCGGCAAGGCGCTCGGCGTCGCGGGTGCCTTCGTCGCGGGCAGCGCCACGTTGATTGACGGCCTCGTGCAGGGGGCACGCACGTTTGTCTACACCACGGCGCAGCCGCCTGCGCTCGCAGCGGCGACACGCGCCGCGATCGACATCGTGCGCTTCGAGGGCTGGCGGCGCGACCGGCTCGCGCATTCGATTGCACATTTTCGCGACGGCGCCGCGGCGCGCGGGATCCGCTTGCTCGCATCGCGCACGCCGATCCAGCCCGTGTGGGTTGGCGATAGTGGCGCGGCGCTTGCGTTGGCAGCGGGGCTCGAAGAAAGAGGGTTTTTTGTACCCGCGATTCGGCCCCCGACGGTGCCCGATGGCAGCGCGCGCCTGCGCGTCGCGATCTCTGCACTGCATGCGGAATCCGATGTCGAACGCCTGCTCGATGCGATTGCGGCGGCAGCGTCATGAGGCCGGCTGTCGCGGATCTCGACGCGCGGAGACCCATGTGGCTAGCCTTGTCCGATCTCTATCTCGACACCGAATACCGCAGCTTCGTGCGTGTCGCTGCGCGCGAGCTCGCGCGCTCGACGTACACGCCTGGCGAGTTGCGTTCGATCCTGTTCGACGAAGTCCATCCGATCCTCGCGAAAAATCTGTGCGTGACGACCGGCGTCTGGGAGCGCTTCGATCAAGCGTGGCTGGCTGAAAGCATCCTCGCCCAGCAACGACGGCCGCGCTGGCTGCGCGCTCGCGGCCGCTGCCTGCGCCGCTACGCGAACCTGCTCTGGCGCCTGCTTGAACCGCGCGTTGAGCGCGCGCGGCTGATGAATGCCGCATCGCCGCACATGACGACACCATCCCCACCCAAACCCTCTCCTTGAAGGGAAGGGCTTAAAAGGCGGCAACGCAAACAATGCATATCGAAACCCACGGCGCCGGTCCCGACCTCGTGCTCATCCATGGCTGGGCCATGCATGGCGGCATCTTCGCGCCGCTGACCGAGCGTCTCAGCGCGCACCTCCGCGTGCATCTGGTTGACCTGCCGGGGCACGGCTACAGCCGCGCCGAAATCCATTTTGAGGTTGGCGAGTGCGCGCGCGCGATCGCTGCGGCAACGCCACGCGCGCTGTGGCTGGGTTGGTCGCTCGGTGGCCTCGTCGCGCTGCAGGGGGCGCTCGAACACGCAGCGAGCGTGCGCGGCCTCGGCATGATCGCGGCAAGTCCGCGTTTCGTCGATGCGCCCGATTGGCCACACGGTGTTGCAGCCAGCGTGTTCAGTGCATTCGACGCGGAACTGCGCAGCCGCTACGGCCACGCGATCGAGCGTTTCCTTGCGCTCGAAGCGATGGGTTCGGAACATCCTCAGACGGAGCTGCGCGACTTGAAGGAACGCGTATTCGCGCGCGGCGAACCGTCTGTCCAGGCGCTCGCAGCAGGGCTGCATGCCCTCGATACCTGCGACCTGCGCGCGCGACTGCAGACGCTCGCGATGCCGAGCCTGTGGATCGCCGGGCGTCGCGATCGCCTGGTTCCGCCGGGCGCGATGCGCTGGTCGGCGGCGCAGGCGCCGCACGGACGTTATCTGGAATGCAACAGCGGCCACGCGCCGTTCCTGTCGCATGCGCAGGACGTCGCCGACGCGGTCGTCGCGTTTGCGTCAGGCTTGCCCGCATGAGCGCCGGACTCGACCGCGCGCATATCCGCCGCGCGTTCGGTCGCGCGGCGTCAACCTACGAAGCGCATGCAGTGCTACAGGCTGAAGTCGCAAGTCGCCTGCGCGAGCGCATCGACTCGGCTGCACTCGCACCGCAACGCGTGCTCGATGTGGGTTGCGGACCGGGACGCAGCAGCGCGGAGCTGCGCGCGCTGTTTCCGGCATCAGAATTCATCGCGCTCGATCTTGCATTGCCGATGCTGCGTGCGGCGGGCGCATACCTTCCAGGATCGGCCGCGCGTGTATGTGCCGACGCCCAGGCGCTGCCGATTGCAGATGCGAGCGTCGACCTCGTGCATTCGAGCCTGTGCCTGCAATGGTGCGAAGACCCGGGCTTGGCGCTCGCCGAATTCCATCGCGTGCTGCGGCCGGGTGGCCTGCTGCTGTTCAGCACATTCGGCCCCGGCACGCTGCACGAATTGCGCAGCGCGTTTGCGAGCGTCGACGCGACGCCGCACGTGAGCCGCTTCATCGACATGCACGACATCGGCGATGCCCTGCTTGCGACCGGCTTTCGCGACCCGGTGCTCGAACGCGACGACTTCGTGCTTACCTACGCGGACGCGCGCACGCTGATGCGCGAGCTGCATGCGATCGGTGCGACGAATGCCGACGCGAAACGCCAGCGCGCACTCACCGGCAAGTCACATCTGCAACGCGTATTTGCCGCCTACGAACCGTTCCGCCGGGACGGCGTGCTGCCTGCGACCTATGAAGTCGTTTACGCGCAGGCGCATGCGCCGGAACCGGGCCAGCCACGCCGACATGGCGGCGAAGACATCGCAAGCTTCCCGATCGAACGCCTGCGCGGCAGTCGACGCCGATGAGTGGAACTGCACGACGCACTGCCATCGGCGCCGTGGCGCTGGCGCTCGTGTCGGCGTTGTTCTTCACCACGACCTACGTGCTCAATCGCGCGATGGCGAGTGCGGGCGGACACTGGGCGTGGTCGGCGTCGTTGCGCTACCTCTTCACCTTGCCGATGCTCGCGCTGGTGCTGCCATGGCAAGGCGGTTTTTCGCCCGTTTGGCGTGCGCTGCGCGCGCATCCGTGGGTCTGGCTCGGCTGGAGCGGCATCGGTTTCACCCTGTTCTGCGTATGCCTGACCTGGGCTGCCTCATTCGCGCCAGCATGGCTGATCGCCGGCACGTTCCAGCTCACCGTGATCGCGGGCATGCTGCTCGCGCCGCTGCTCTATCGCGATCAGCGTGCACGCTTGCCACGCGCGGCGCTCGCGCTCGGCTGCGTGATCGTGCTGGGTGTAGCGATCATGCAGGGTGCTCATTTCCGCGGACATCTCGATCGTGATGCGTGGCTGGCGCTGGCGGCGGTCACCGTGTCGGCTTTCTTGTATCCGCTCGGCAACCGCGCGATCCTGCTGCACCTGGAACGCAGCGGTGAGCGCTTGAACGCGAGCCAACGCGTGTTCGGCATGACCCTTGCGAGCCAGCCGTTCTGGTGGCTCGTCGCGGCCTACGCAGGCAGCGCCGCCGGAGCGCCGCCACCGATGCAGATGTTGCTTGCGGCCGGCGTCGCACTGTTCGCGGGCACGATCGCGACGATCCTGTTTTTCCAGGCAACCGGCATGGTGCGCAACGATCCGTCCGCGCTGGGTGCTGCCGAAGCGATGCAGGCGGCGGAACTGTTGTTCTCGAGCGCACTCGGCGTCGCTTTCCTCGGCGAGGCGCCGCCGCAGGGTGTCGCGATCCTCGGCGCGGTCCTGGTGATTGCGGGCATCGTCGGGCTTGGCGTGCTGATCGGGCGCAACGCCGCGGGTGATGCACGCGCGACCAGAACCTTGCGCACGGATCGCGGCGCGTGAACAGGGCCACGCGTGCATCCTGATGCGGCTGGTATCCTGATTGGCTTCAACCCAGCGGAGCCTGCGGCATGCGTTCCTTGCGCGAAGTGGAGTTCGGCCCCAACGACGAGGCGTTGCGGGAGGACGTCGGCCGCCTCGGTCGCATGGTCGGTGAATTGCTCGTCGAGCAGGAAGGCGACGCCTTCTTCGCGCGCGTCGAAGCGGCACGCAAAGCCGCGATCGAGCGGCGCGAACGCGACGAACCGATGCAGGCTTTGCTCGCACAGCTGCAGGGGCTCGATGCGAGCACGGCGGATGCGCTGTGCCGCGCCTTCGCGACGTACTTCCAGGTTGTGAATATCGCCGAGCGCGTGCATCGCGTACGCCGGCGACGCGAGTACGAGATCGCGGGCGCGGCACCGCAACCGGACGGCCTGCACGACGTGCTGCTGCGCCTGCGTGAAGCGGGGGTCAGCGCCAATGAACTCGGTGCGACGCTGGCGCGGCTCGACATCGAACCGGTATTCACCGCACATCCGACCGAGGCCTCGCGCCGCGCCCTGCTGGAAAAGGAGCAGGACATCCTGCGCGCGCTGATTGCCGATCTTGGCGGTACGCGCACTCCACGCGAACGCGCCACCGACTGGGAGCGCCTGCGCATGGCGCTGACTGCAAGCTGGCAGACCTCCGACATCTCACGCCTGCGACCGACGGTCGCGGACGAGCTCGAACACGTCGTCTTCTATCTCGCCGATCCGATCTACCGCGTGCTGCCGGTCTTCCACGAGTCCTTCGAGGAAGCTTTGCAAGCGGTCTACGGGTTGCAAATGGAACTGCCGCGCGTACTGCGTTTCGCCTCGTGGGTCGGCGGCGACATGGACGGCAATCCGAATGTCGATGCGCTGACCATCGCGGCCACGCTGCGCACACAACGCACACGCGTGCTCGGTTGCTACCGGCAGGAATGCGAGCATCTCGCGCGCGGCTTGAGCCAGACGCTTGATCGCATCAAGGTGGATCCGGCCTTGCTGGAGCGCGTGGATGCCTATCGCGGCTTGCTGCCGGATGCGGCCGCGCGAATCCGCCCACGCCACGCCAACATGCCGTACCGCGTGTTGTTGCGACTGATCGGCGCGCGCCTCGCCGCGACGGGTGCAGACGATGCGCGTGGATATTCCAGCGTCACCGACTTCGCTGCCGACATCGAATTGATCGCCGGCAGCTTGGGTCGTCACGCGGGAACGCACGCCGGCGGATTTGCGGTGCAACGCCTGCAGCGCCGGATTGCGAGTTTCGGCTTCCATCTCGCGCGGCTCGACGTGCGACAGGATTCACGCGTGCACGCAGCGGCGCTCTCGGGTGCGCTCGGTGCACTGCCGGCATCTGCAGATGCGCGCGCGGCACTGTTCACAAGCTACGCGAAGGGCGAGCGCGCACTCTCTTGCGCAGCGGGCGACGACGCGCCAGCTGCCGTCGACGCGGTGGCCGCGTTCGAGCGCAGTCGCGACGTGTTCGCGGCGATCGGCGACGCGCGGGTCCGCTACGGCAGCGACGCGCTCGGTGTCTACATCATCAGCATGGCCGGCTCCGTCGCGGACGTGCTTGCCGTGCTCGCGCTCGCGCGCGCGGGTGGCCTCGTCGATGAGACCGGCTGCGTCCCGCTCGACATTGCACCGCTGTTCGAAACGATCGGCGACTTGCGCGGCGCGCGCGACACGTTTGTGGCACTTCTCGCCAATCCGGTGTATCGGGCGCATCTTGATGCCCGCGGTGGACGCCAAACGATCATGCTCGGCTATTCGGACAGCGCCAAGGACGGTGGCATTCTCGCGGCGCGCTGGGTGTTGCAGCGCGCACAGGTCGAGCTACTCGATGTGGCGTGTGAAGCAGGCATCGACGTCGTGTTCTTTCATGGCCGCGGCGGTTCGATCAGCCGCGGCGGCGGCAAGACGTCTCGCGCGGTCATGGCGGCACCGCGCGGCGCCATCGGAGCGCACCTGCGTGTGACCGAGCAAGGCGAGGTGATTCATTGCAAGTACGGCATGCGCGCGATCGCGCTGCGCAACTTCGAGCAGACCGTCGGCGCCGTGCTCGCTGCGACGCTGCGCCCGCGTCCACCCGATGTGCGCGAAGTCCGCTGGCGCGAGACCATGGCGCGACTCGCGGCGGATGGCGAAGCCACGTACCGCACGCTGCTTGCGGACACGCCCGGCTTCGTCGAATATTTTCGCGCTGCGACACCGATCGACGTGATCGAGCGGATGACGCTCGGCTCTCGCCCGGCACGGCGCGGCGGCAGCGGCGGCGTCGAAAGCCTGCGCGCGATCCCGTGGGTGTTCGCATGGACGCAATGCCGTTCGAATCTGCCCGGCTGGTACGGTGTCGGCTCGGCGATCGAAGCGGCCGCTGCGCGCGGAGACGAGGACGTGTTGAGGGAAATGACACGCGACTGGGCCTTTTTCCGCACCCTGATCGAAGACCTGCAAATGGTGCTGGCGAAAAGCGATCTCGACATCGCGGAGCGTTTTTCGCTGCTCGCGGGTCCCGCGCATGAAACTTTCTTCCCGCTCCTCGCGGCCGAATTCGAGCGCACGATCCGCTGGATCCTGCGCCTGCTCGACAGCGACCGCCTGCTCGCCGACGATCCGCGACTCGCATTGTCGCTGCGGCTGCGAAATCCCTATGCCGATCCGATGAACCTGATCCAGGTCGACCTGTTGCAGCGCTGGCGCGCGACGCAACGTGCCGACGATTCACTGTTCGATGCGCTCGTATCAACCGTGCAGGGCGTCGCGCAGGCGCTGCAAAATACCGGTTGAGCGGACACGGGTGAACGCAGCGCGCTACGTCCCGCGAAACGCGCTGATGTCGCGCCACGTTCGATTCCATCGTAGAGCGCCGCCGCAGTGCGTGTGGCGGTTTCTATGTGCCACCGTGGAGCGGGGAGATCAGTTTTGCGTTCTCGGTGCGCGCAATCGCGTGCGCAAGCTCGAGACCGATCAGCGATATTCGCAGGGGTGCACGCGCACCGAGCATGTGCAACCAGGGCAACTGCCGCAATTCGAATGTGAGCAGACGTGCTCGCCAGTGGCATCCCAGTCGCGCGAACACGGTGCGCAGGAATGCGGCGTGCGGATGCCAGTCCGATGTTGCGGGCGACGGCGGCAGCGGACGACAGGTCGCCGTCATCTCGTCCCAGGCGAGGTAGTCGGTGTCAGGCAACAGAAACATCTTGCCCTGCGGCACGCCGACTGCGTCGAGGAAGCACAACCATTCTCGCGGTCCTTGCGGCGTCACCGCGGCATGTGCCGTGACGGCGCCGCAATCCTTGAGTGCGGCCAACGCCGGATGGTCGAACGGAAGTACGCCGCGGGCGCTTGATATCGCGTGGGTTGCGACGGAGCGTCGCACGCGTCGATCAAGCCAGAGCACCGCACCGAGCTTCGGTAGTGCCTGGACGAGAGAAGCAAGATCGAACGTGCAACCGGCGATCGCGGCATGCGCTGGCGAAGGCCTTCGGTCGACTTCGCACCAGGCTGCTCCGTCGGCATCCGCGGCAAGCATCGGTGCATGGTCCGGGTGTTGATAGTCACTCATCCAGCGCACCTGTCATGGATGGTTGGATTCGCTCGTGCAATCCAACGCGGAGGGCAGTTGTCGGTACCAACGGGGTCGATGACGCTGATTTTTTCGCGGCATCCTTCTGCGCGCGCCTTGACCGTCGCAGTGACAACGATGCGATCGAGTTCGCAGTGTTTGCCGTGCAGCAATGGCGTTACTTTGTAAGGATCAGCTTGTCGTTGCGTGTCAGGCGCAAGCGGTATTCCTGACCAGCGTGTTCGATGACCAGTTCATTCGCGCCCGACATCAGGCGCCGACTGTCGATGCGCTGGCTCGTCATGCCACGCGACACGGGCGCCATATCCGGCACCGTTCCCGCGTGCGACAAGCCATTCGTGGGTGTTTGAACTTCGAACATCGCAATCTCCGCTATCGAACGACGTCTCAAATGATAATGATTCGCATTTAATAGTCAAGTGTTGGCAGCGCCTAGACTGCGCGTGCTCCATCGGGGAGTAGTCGATCGCAGCGAACTGCTGCGGAGCACGCGTCAACATGCTTGGCGAACACGCCATGGCGCGCGCGACGGATGGGCCGACGGCACATCCTCCGGCAAGACCTTTGGTTCGTGCAGGCGGCACCCGGGCTGGGGCTGCGTGCGCGGAACCATTGTGTCCATTGTCCCCGGCCCGTCGGAGTTCCCATGCAAACCCTGCTCATCTCGACCGCCGCCGTCGCGATCGCTGAAATCGGCGACAAGACGCAATTGCTGTCGCTGATCCTCGCCGCGAAATACCGTCGGCCTTGGCCGATCTGTCTCGGCATTTTCGCCGCGACCATCGTCAATCACGCGCTCGCTGGTTCCTTCGGCGCCCTCATTGCGCAATGGCTGTCGCCGCAAACCCTGCGCTGGATCGTCGCTGTGAGCTTCTTCGTGGTGGCGGCGTGGACGTTGATTCCGGACAAGGTCGACGATGAAGGCGCCGTGCGCGGCGCAGGTCACGGCGTACTCATCGCGACCCTGATGGCGTTCTTCCTGGCCGAGATGGGCGACAAGACGCAGATCGCGACCGTCGTGCTCGCCGTGCAATATCACCCACTGTGGCAGGTCGTCGCCGGCAGTACGCTTGGCATGCTGCTCGCGAATGTGCCGGTGGTGTGGCTCGGTTCGCGCTTCGCGGAGAAATTGCCGTTGCGCGCCGCACGTATCGGTGCGGCCCTGCTGTTTGCGGCACTGGGCGTGTGGATCGTGCTGCGCTGACGCTCGCACTGAAACTTCTTGATCACTTGCAGCTCTGTAGCACGACCTGGCGAACGCAGGGGAAGCGCATGACACGACACTGCCACTGGATGGCCGCCACATTGGCGGGGCTGGTATTGGCAGGCTGCGCGAATGCGCCACGAAAAGACATCGCTTCGGCGCCGACGACGTGCGCGATCCTGCATCCGATTCCGCCGCCGCATCCGCTGTACGGCGGCGCTGACGTCGATGTCCGGGTTGAACCATGGCCGGACCTCACGGCATCAGGTGTATTGACCCGGCTCGACCAGCGCATCGCGGCAAATCCGCACGATGTCGACGCCATCGTCCAGCGCGGCTACGAATACGCGCAACGCAACCAACGCGGTCGTTCCGAGGCAGACTTTGCGCACGCGCAGGCATTGGCGCCGGATCGCACCAGCGTCTACTGGAGTCTTGGTTGGGCGCGCTATTCACTCGGCGACAGCGCGTGCGCGATCGAAGCCTGGCAACACGCGGCAGGCATGCTGGGAGGGAGCGACATGGCGTGGCCCGCGAGCGGGCACAACTATTCTCGATCGAACGTCGGTGGCGATGCGTTCTGGGTGCCGTATACGCTGGCCATCGGCTACTGGACCGCTGGCGAACATGAGATCGCGCTTGACTACTATTATTCCGCAGTGCGCACTTCTCCCGGACGATTTGCCAACCTGGAGGCGTTGAACGCGTACACGCGCAACTGGAAGCCACGCGAGCGCTCGGCAGTCTTTGAAGTCGCGCAGGCGTGGATGGCCGACGGCCATCGAAACTACCAGGGTCGCTGGGTCCACCGCGGACTTGGGATTGTGCCGGCCTGGATACCGCAGCAATAGCCCGCCGTGTTTGCGCAAGCGCTGGGCAGGCGCGACTAGAGCGCGTCGGCGTCCAACTCGCCGGTGCGGATGCGAATCACGCGATCAAGCTGCCAGACGAAGATCTTGCCATCGCCGATCTTGCCGGTATTTGCAGCTTGGGTGATCGCCTCGACCACGCGTTCAACCTGGTCGTCGGCGACCGCGACCTCGAGCTTGATCTTGGGCAGGAAGTCGACCACGTATTCGGCGCCTCGGTAGAGCTCGGTATGCCCTTTCTGGCGGCCGAAGCCTTTGACTTCTGTGACCGTGATGCCCTGCACGCCGACTTCGGCGAGCGCCTCGCGAACGTCGTCGAGCTTGAACGGCTTGATGATCGCCATGACCATTTGCACGGAACGTCTCCTGGGGCGTGTCAGCGTGGCGCGACTATACCGGATCGCTTCGCGTAGGCATTTTCCTACACAGGGTTCCGAATTCGCCGGCTGGCGCCGCGCCGGCACCTGACTAGACTGTGGGGGCGGAGAGGAGCGCCGATGGAACGGCGCTGCAGGGAGGCTCTCGGTCCGTGACGAACGCCAGGCGTTCGCCACGGACCGACCGCAAGGAAGAAGTACGTGCCAGCCGTCAGGTGCTGGCCACGGCGTCGCAACGGCCGGCACAGGCCGCACGACACAACCGATTCCCGTGCGAACCGATTCGCGCGAGAATTGTCCGATCAGGCAACACACCGGGGTGAGCGATGATCAATGTCCAGTCGATCGATGAACTTGCGCAGCGACTCGCGGCGCTGGTTCCGCCAGGCCTCGCGCAAGCGCGCGAGGATCTCACGTCGACCTTCCGCAGTGCATTGCAGTCGGGTTTGCGCAACCTGGATCTGGTGACGCGCGAGGAATTCGACGTGCAGCGTTGCGTACTGCTGCGTACGCGCGAAAAGATCGAGCAGCTCGAACAGCAGGTACTTGCGCTCGAACGCTTTGTCGGTGCTGGCGACGCCCAACCGAAACACTAGCGTCGTGTAATCCACGTGTGAGGACAGCGCGTCGCGCCGGCGGCGTCGGTTTGTTGCGCCTGCGGAACGGAGTTCGCCAATCATGCGCAAGCAGGGACGAAAGAGTTTCCCGGGACGCCTGCTGTCCTGCGCGGTTCACCCCACGGCGCGGATGGCAGGCTCTTTTTGGAACACGGCGTGAGCCTTGCCGTCGTCTATAGCCGCGCACAGGACGGCATCGACGCGCCGCTGGTGTCGTGCGAAGTACATTTGTCCGGCGGCTTGCCCGGCACCTCGATCGTTGGTCTGCCCGAAACCGCCGTGAAAGAAGCACGCGACCGTGTGCGCGCGGCGATTCTCAATGCGCAGTTCGACTATCCGCAGCGAAAGGTCACGGTGAATCTGGCGCCAGCCGATTTGCCCAAGGACGGGGGCCGTTTTGACTTGCCGATAGCGCTCGGCATTCTTGCTGCAAACGGCAGCGTGCCGCGCGAGGGCTTGGGAGAGTGCGAATTCATCGGTGAACTGGCGTTGTCGGGCGAACTGCGCGCCGTGCGTGGCGTATTGCCTGCGGTGCTGCACGCGACGCGGCTCGGTCGCCGCGTCGTGGTGCCACGCGAGAACGGGGCCGAGGCGGCGCTCGTCAGCGGTGCGGATGTGCGTGTCGCCGGGTCCCTGCTTGAAGTCTGCGCCTATCTGGCGGGCCGCATCGAACTGCCAGTTGCTGTTGCCATCGCTGGCGCAACTTCCGTTGCGATGAGCCCATCCCTGCCCGATCTGGCCGAAGTACGCGGCCAGCAACAGGCGCGTCGCGCGCTCGAAGTCGCCGCGGCCGGAACGCATAGCCTGCTGCTTGTGGGTCCGCCTGGCACCGGCAAGACGATGCTCGCGAGCCGATTGCCCGGCATCCTTCCGCCTCTCGATGAAGACGAAGCGCTTGAACTTGCGGCGGTGCGTTCGATTGCGGGCCAGGACAGTGATGTCGCGTTGTGGAAGACGCGTGCATTTCGCGCGCCGCATCACACGGCATCCGCTGTGGCGCTGGTCGGCGGTGGCTCGGTGCCGCGCCCGGGTGAAATCTCACTCGCGCACCATGGCGTGCTGTTCCTCGATGAAATCGTCGAGTTTGATCGCCACGTCCTCGAAGTGTTGCGCGAACCGCTCGAGTCAGGCCGCATCGCGATTTCGCGCGCAGCACGTCAGGCGGAATTTCCTGCGCGATTCCAGCTCGTCGCAACGATGAACCCTTGTCCCTGCGGTTATGCCGGCGACCCATCGGGTCGCTGCCGCTGTACGCCGGATGCGATCAAGCGCTACCGCTCGCGCTTGTCGGGTCCCTTGCTGGATCGGATCGACCTGAAGCTGGAAATGCCGCGCGTACCACATGCAGATCTACGCGAAAGCGCCGCCGGCGAGAGCAGTGCGGTCGTCGCAGCGCGTGTAGCCGCTGCGCGCGCGCGCCAGCTCGAACGCGCCGGCAAGACCAACGCCGCACTCGGCAACCGCGAAGTCGAGCGCGACTGTGCACTCGATGCGCGATTGCATGCACTGCTCGATCGCGCGGTCGAACGCCTGGGCCTTTCCGCGCGCGCCTATCACCGAGTACTACGCGTCGCACGCACGATCGCCGATCTTGCGGCGAGTCCGCACATCGACGCCACACACTTGGCGGAAGCGATCCAGTATCGGCGCTTCGATCCAGCGTGACGGATGCACCGCCGCGGCCGGCCTTCATGTGGTCATCGCCACGCAATTCATGCAGGATGGCCGCGACTCGGAATCGGAGCCTGGTCCGCAGGAATCCATCGGCTTGAAGGAGGGGACATGATCGAATCGACCTCGAGACTTAGCCGCGGCCTGGCGGCCACCCTCTCGATGCTTGTCCTGTTTGTCGCCCCTGCATCGGCGAGCGCGTCCACGGCCAAGGAATTCTGGCTGGCCCCGCCTGACGTCAGCGACGTGAACAATGCGCCGGGAGGCGAGCCGCTGTACCTGGTGATCGCCGCTGGCGCCGTTGCTTCCGCCGTCACTATCGACCAGCCAGCGAATGGCGCTTTCACGCCGATCGTTATCAACGTGCCAGCGTTCGGCATGCAGCGGGTGAATCTCACTGCGTTCAAGAATCAGCTCGAAACTCGCCCGACGAACACGATCGCCAACACCGGGCTGCACATAGTGGCGAGCGCCGCGGTGAATGCCGTTTATGAAGTCGCGAACTCAACCAACGCCGAAACCTGGACTCTGAAGGGTGCGGACGCGAATGGGCAGACGTTCTATATCCCGCTGCACAAATATGGGCCGTTCGCCAACGAGACTTCGTTTGCCGCTCCCCACCAGGCGTTTGCCTCGTTCGAGATCGTTGGCACGCAGCCGGGTACGCTGGTGACAATCTACTCTCCGGTCGCGGTGGACGGGCATCCCGCACTTCAGCAATTTTCCCTGACGCTCAATCGCGGACAGACCTATTCGAGCGGATGGACAGGAACAAGCTGGGGCTCGCCGTCGCTGCATCCTTCGGGCGCGATCGTCGCGGCGAACAAGCCGGTGGCGGTTTCGATCAAGGATGATGCTGACCACAACCCGTCCGGCAGCTGCTACGACCTGCTTGGTGACCAGATCGTGCCGATCGCCGCGCTCGGCAAGGAGTACATCGCGGTCAAGGGTTTGTTGAACAATGGCGGCAGCGAGAGTGTCGTCATCATCGCGACACAGAACAACACGCGCATCACTCTCGATGGCGCTGCAACGCCAGTCGTCACGCTGTTCGCCGGCGAATACTACCGGGTCGACATGGACTATCTCGCCGCGGGTCCGAACAATGCGGTCGACGTGAAGGCGAGCGCGCCGATTTATGCCATGCATGTTTCGGGCATTGGCTGCGAGATGGGTATGGCGTTGCTGCCGTCGATTGATCGTGGCGGTTCGCACGAAGTAGATGTGGTGCGATCCGAGTCGCTATCCTTCTACCTGATGCTGGTGGCTCCGACGGACGCGGTCGGCTCGTTCGCCATCAGCGGTGGTGGCACGGCTACGATCAATCCGGCGGCGTTCATCGACGTCCCGGGTACGGGCGGCGACTGGAAGGCAGCTCGCATTGCGTACGACACGACGCAATTCCCGGTCGACGTGCCCTTCCATGTGAGTAATGCGGTCGGCCGCTTCCACCTGGGCGTGCTGGGTGGTGGCGCGGCGTCCACAGCTCACTATGGCTACCTGTCCGAAATCCTTGCGCCGGTCGCGCTGACGGTTGCGGTGACCACGTCGACGCCGAGCGTCGCGGAACCCGGCGGGCCCATTGCGTTTGTCGCGCGCGTGGCCAACAACGGAAATTACGACGTGCAGCTGACCTCGCTCATGGACGACCACCTGGGCAATCTCGATGGCCAGGGATGTGCCCTGCCTCAGACGCTCGCCGCGGGCGGCTTCTACGAATGCGCTTTCAACGACAATCTCATCGGCGATGCGTTCGATATCCTGTCCACGCAAGTGACGGCGGCCGGCGTGATTGAGGATACACAGGCGCAGGCGAACGGCGTCGGCACAGGTTCGATCACGCTCACCGATGTGCTGCCGTCGATTGCCGTCACGACCAGCGTGAGTCCGACCCTGCTCCCTCCCAACGGTGGGCCGCTCACGCTCGACGTGCGCGTGGACAACAGCAGCAGTGCGGAAGCGGTCGTTCTCGACACGCTCTCTGACGATGTTTACGGCGTTGTCGGCGGCCAGGGATCCTGTGCATTGCCGCAGACAATTGCGCCGCTGGCATTCTTCGAGTGTTCGCTAAACGTCGTCGCAAACGCAGGTACCGGCAGCGCGCAGACGGACACCGTGACCGCGACCGCCACCGATGACGAAGCCAACGCAGCGACAGCGCAAGGGTCGGCCACGGTCGCCTTCGATACGCGCATCTTCACTGATGGGTTCGATCCTTGAAACAAACCGCTGCGAGGAGGGTTCGCTGCGCTTTTCTGGTTTGGCGCGCAACGCCCGCAACGTGACCACCTCCAGCTATGATCAGGGCCGGAGCGCCCAATGAATGCAATCCACAACACCTACTGGCTGCTCGGCGCCGCCGCTGCACTGGTGCTCGCCGGGATCGGTTCCAGTCTTGTCGCGCGCCGTTTTGGTGCGCCGCTGCTGCTTGTATTCCTCGTGCTCGGCATGCTCGCCGGCGTCGACGGTCCCGGCGGCATCCGCTTCGACGATTACACGCTGACTTACGGCATCGGCTCGTTCGCGCTTGCGATCATCCTGTTCGATGGTGGGCTGCGCACGCGGCGCGAAAGTTTCCGCGGCGTACTTGCGCCGACGATGCTGCTGGCAACGATTGGCGTCGTGATTACTGCAGTACTGACCGGTTTCGCCGCACAGTGGTTGCTCGGGCTCGAAACGATTGAGGCGGTGCTGCTCGGTGCCGTGCTCGCCTCGACCGATGCGGCGGCGGTATTTTTCCTGCTGCGCGCTGGCGGCTTGCAGTTGCGCGCACGCGTGGGCGCCACGCTTGAAATCGAATCAAGCGCGAACGACCCCGTCGCTGTATTGCTCACGACCCTGCTCGCGGAATACCTGGCCACGCCGTCGGGTATTGCGCCGTCCGCGTTCGCGCTTGAACTGGCGCAACAGTTCGGCGTGGGTGCAGCCGCCGGTGCGATGGGCGGTTTCGCGATCGCCGCTGCGTTGCGACGACTATCGCTGCCCGGCGGGCTGGCCGCATTGGCCATGGGAGCGGCTGCCATCTTCGTATTCGGCTTCACCGGTTCGATCCACGGCAGCGCCTTCCTCGCCGTCTATGTGGCCGGTGTCGTGGTTGGCAATCGCAACGTGCCGGGTTTTGCAAACCTGCTGTCCGTGCTCGATGCCGGCACCTGGTTGTGCCAGATCGTGATGTTCCTCGTACTCGGCCTGCTCGCCTCGCCACACCAGATCGCCAAGACACTATGGCCGGCGCTGGGAATTGCCTCTTTCCTGATGATCGTAGGTCGGCCCGTGGCGGTCGCCGCGTGTCTTGCGCCGTTTCGCTACGGCAAACGCGAAGTCGGCTTCATCGCCTGGGTCGGCTTGCGCGGCGCGGTCGGCATCTTCCTGGCGTCGATACCGATGCTGATGCAGCTGCCGCATGCGGCGGTCATCTTCAATGTCGCTTTCGTTGTCGTGCTGGCGTCGCTGCTTGTGCAAGGCTGGACGCTGGGCCTCGCCGCACGCCTGCTCGACATTGCGCTGCCACATCGTGATCGCGCCGTGCGACGCGTCGAGCTCGATCTGCCCGGATCGCTCGAACGCGAGCTGGTCGGCTATTCAATCGCACCCGGCGCCGCGATCCTGGACGGTGCCGCCACACCTGGCTGGGCGCAGTTGACGATGATCGTGCGCGGGGGCGAGATCCTGATGCCCGAGGCTCTCGGCGCGCTCGCGGTCGGCGACTACGCCTACCTGCTCGCTCCGCCCGGTCGCGTGTATCGCCTTGACTGGCTGTTCGCGCCGCCGGACGAGGCACGCGAAGTCGAGCGCGAAATGTTCGGCGAGTTCAGTTTCGATGCCGACGTTCGCCTCGCCGACGTCGCCGATTTCTACGGCCTGCAGATCCGCGCCAAGGATGCACCGCTGACGCTTGCCGAGCATTTCGCCCGGCGCTACGAACATACGATCGAAGTGGGCGATCGCGTCCGTCTCGGACCGGTCACCTTGATCGCGCGCGAACTCTCCGACGACGGCGTGGCCAGGGTCGGTCTCAAGCTGCAAAGCCTGGGAGGTGCGCTGGTGCGACGCGCGTGGCTCTCAGGCGGCATTTCCGGATTGTTCAAATGAAAGTGAGGACGTCGCACAGGCGCCGTGCAGGCGCCCGCGTGTTCTGTCGCGATCACAACGCTCTGCCGGCACCGTTTCCTGATTGACTACCGACCACCACGCATGAGCGCCCGTCATCCAGAAATCAACCTCGCTGCAGCGACAGGAATGACAACGCCAGGTGGCGCGCGCGCGGTGGTCGCGAGCCTGCGCGAACTGGCCGCATGCAATATCACCGGCGTGCTTGCCGTCGTCGTCGGCACCAGCGGTTCGACCTATCGCAAACCCGGCGCGCTGATCCTGCTGGATGCCAGCGGCGTGCGCGTGGGCGCCTTGTCCGGCGGTTGCCTCGAAGCGGAACTGGAATCACACGCACGCGAAGTGCTCACTCGCGGCGTCGCCGCGGAAGCACGCTTCGATACGAGCGGCGATGAGGATCGCGTGTTCGGCTCCGGTACCGGCTGCGGCGGTTCCACCCGCGTGCTGTTGTTGCCTTTGCCGGCGTTGTCATCGCCGCTGCGCGACGCCTTGCTTGACGCGGACACGCGTGGCCTTGCTGTGATGCTCGCGCTGTCGTTTGCACTTCCAGGATGCGGCGCGGCGACCGTCGGTATCGAGCGATATCGCTTCGACCAGCGCGGCGCCCCGAACCTGCCTGCGCAAGAAATCAGCGACGCGATCACGTTGACGATCGCGCCAACGCGACGCGTGTTGCTGCTCGGCGCGGGACCGGAAACGCGGCCCTTGCTCGCTTTCACCCGCACGCTGGGCTGGCGCGTGGAACTCGTCGAACATCGGGAGCGCTGGCTGCGCTTCGCCGATGGCGATGCCGTGGATCGCCTGCACCGCGACGGCCCTGAGTTGCTCGTGCACCTGCTCGCGGGGACCCGTTTCGACGCCGCGCTCGTGATGAATCACAACGTCCATCTCGACGCGCGCTGCCTCGGCCATCTTGCCGCCAGCGATGTTCCCTATGTCGGCTTGCTCGGGCCACCGGCACGTCGCGACGATCTGCTTGACGAGTTGGGAGTTGAGGCAAGCGAGCAGCTACGCGAGCGCCTGCATGCGCCCGTCGGTTTGTCGCTGGGCGGCGAAGGTGCGGAAGCGATTGCGCTCGCGATCGTCGCGCAATTGCAGGGCGAGTTCACGCGCCATGCGGGCGGTTGACGCAGAGGCAGCACGCGGTGTCGTCAGCCACGGCGCGATCCTGCTGGCTGCCGGTGCCTCGACGCGGCTCGGCCGTGCGAAGCAATTGATCGAGATGGATGGCGAGCCTCTGCTGCGTCGGGTTGCGCGTGCGATGCTCGCATCGGCGCCGTTCGAGCTGATCGTTGTGCTCGGCCACGAAGCCGCGCGCATGCGCGATGTCGTGGCCGATCTCCCATTACGCTGCGTGGTAGCGACGGATCATGCGCAAGGCATGTCGGCGTCGTTGCGAGCTGGGGTCGCCGAACTCGACATGCGCTGTGAAGGCGCCCTCATCGCACTGACCGACCAGCCTGCGCTCGACACGACGCACCTGCTCGCGCTGCGTGATGCGTGGCGACATGCATCCGAACGCGCGGCGGCAAGCGCGTATGCCGGCGTGCTCGGCGTACCCGCCTTGCTGCCGCGCGCCTGGTTCGCCGAGATTGCGCGCTTGCGCGGCGACACTGGAGCACGCGAACTGCTGCGCGCACGCGCGAACGATGTCATTGCAATCGATGCGCCTGCGCTCGCGCGCGATTTCGACACGCCGGCAGATCTGCGCTGATACACGCACTGCCGCATTTTTTTTACCAAGGTCGCAACCTCCTCAAGAGGTCCTTAAGGGTTTATGGGAGTAACGGTGTGTCGGAGCGGCTTCAGCCGCGATGCTCTTCGCGGCATGCGCACCATCCCCACCCAACCCTCCCCTTGAAGGGGAGGGCTTGAAGCATCGTTCGCTTGTCGCCGCGATCCTGGGCGCGCGCATGGTAGCGGCCCGATAGCGCCCCTCCCTTCGAACGCGTCCTCCACCTGCCGGAGGAATGTCCTTGCGCTGGCACCTATCTGCCTCGAGGAGTAGCCTTCAGCGTTCCAGCCAGCCGAGGAGACGTCGATGAAGCTTGTCGTCAATGGCCAGCCGCACGAGGTTGACGCATCGGCCGACATGCCCTTGCTGTGGGTGCTGCGTGACCTGATCGGGCTGACCGGTACCAAGTTTGGTTGTGGCATGGCGCTGTGCGGCGCATGCACCGTACATGTGGATGGGCAGCCGATACGCTCCTGCGTGACACCGGCTTCTGCGCTCGCCGGCAAGTCGATCACGACGATCGAAGGCTTGTCGAAAGACGGCACCCATCCCGTGCAAATCGCGTGGCAGGAAGTCGATGTCGTGCAATGCGGCTACTGCCAGTCCGGACAGGTCATGACCGCGGCTGCGCTGATCAAGCAGAAACCCGACCCAACCGACGCCAACATCGACGCTGCGATGGCCGGTAACCTGTGTCGCTGCGGCACCTACCAGCGCATCCGTACTGCAGTGCATCGCGCTGCTGCGTTGTCGAAGAAGGAGAACGATCATGTGGCGTGATGACATCGATCTTTCGACCTCTGCAGCCGCAATGACGACGCCATCCCCAGACTCGCCTCCCCTTGGAGGGGAGGGCGTGAAGCGGCGCGAATTCCTGAAGACGACAACGGTGGCAGCGGCGGGCCTCATCGTCGCCTGCTTCATTCCAACGGCTGTGCGCAAAGCGCTGGCTGAAAGTGCACCTGGCGCGAAGCCGCCCGTGTCACCGAACGCGTTCATCCATATCGCGCCGGACAACAGCGTGACGGTGCTGCTCAAGCATTCGGAAATGGGCCAGGGCGTCTGGACGTCCCTGCCTATGGTGATTGCCGAGGAGCTCGGTTGCGACTGGAACGCGATCAAGGTCGAACATGCGCCCGCCGCACCCGAATATGCGCACACCGCATATGGCTTGCAGATGACAGGCGGCTCGACGAGCACCTGGGAATCGTTCGATCAATTGCGCAGTGCCGGCGCAACCGCGCGCGAGCTGTTGCTCACGGCGGGTGCTGCCAAACTCGGTGCGAAGGCTGCAGATTGTCGCGTCGACAATGGTTACATCGTGCATGGCACGAAGAGAGTCAGCTTCGGTGCGGTCGCTGAAGCCGCGGCGAAGTTGCCAACACCGACGGATGTGAAACTCAAGGATGCGAAAGACTGGACGATCATCGGCAAGCCGACGCGGCGCCTGGACAGCAAGGCCAAGGTGACGGGCAAGGCCGAGTTCGGCATCGATGTGAAGCGACCGAACATGTTGGTCGCCGTGGTTGCGCGTGCGCCGGTGTTTGGCGCGAAGCTGAAGACGATGGATGCGTCGAAGGCGAAAGCGATCGACGGCGTGATGGATGTCGTCGAAGTGCCCAGTGGCGTCGCCGTGCTGGGCAAACATTTCTGGGCCGCCAAGAAGGGTCGCGATGCGCTCGTGCTGGAGTGGGACGAGGGCGCGTTCGCGAACGGCTCGACTGCCGCACTGCGCGAGGAGTATCGCAAGCTCGCCGCAAAGCCTGGCGCACCGGCCAAGGTTGCCGGGGATGTGGATGCCGCGTTGAAGAAGGCCCCGCATGCGATCGAAGCGGAGTACGAACTGCCCTTCCTCGCGCATGCGCCAATGGAGCCACTGAACTGTACTGTCGAGATCACGAAGGACGGTTGCGACGTCTGGACCGGCACACAATTTCAGGGCGTGGACCAAGGTGCGGTCGCGAAGATTCTCGGGCTCAAGCCGGATCAGGTGCGCATCCACACCACGTTTCTTGGCGGCGGTTTCGGCCGACGCGCGAATCCCAGCTCGGACTTCATCAGCGAAGCGGTGGAAGTCGCGAAGGCCTCGAAGAAAACGGTCAAGGTCGTGTGGACGCGCGAGGATGACATCCACGGTGGTTACTACCGACCCATGTGGCTGTCGCGCTTCCGCGCGGCCTTGGGCGAAGGCGGCAAGCCGGTCGCGTGGTCGCATACGATCGTCGGCCAGTCGATCATGGCAGGTACGTTCTTCGCACCGATGATGGTCAAGGATGGCATCGACGGTACGTCGGTCGAAGGCGCAGCGGATTCGCCGTATCTCGACGCGATCCCCGCGCATCGCGTCGACCTGCATTCGCCGACGAGCCCGGTCACCGTTCTGTGGTGGCGCTCGGTCGGTCATTCGCATACCGCCTTCGTCGTCGAAAGCTTTGTCGATGAACTCGCGCATGCGGCGAAACAGGATCCGCTCGACTACCGTCGCGCATTGCTGCCCAAGGATTCGCGCGAGCGACGCGCACTCGATCTGGCCGCCGAGAAATTCGGCTGGGGCAAGCCGCTGCCGCAGGGCCACGCCGCGGGCATGGCGGTGCATCAATCGTTCGGCAGCTATGTCGCGCAGATCGCGGAAGTCTCGGTCGAGG
>JBDSXV010000161.1:0-6583 GCA_039926025.1 Dokdonella sp. | reverse complement strand
TGACCAACGTCCGCGCGGCCGGCAAGGACGACTACGTGCAGCTCACGCCGGCGATCAAGATGTCGCTCGAGCAGGCGCTCGAGTTCATCGAAGACGACGAACTCGTCGAGGTCACGCCGAAGGCGATCCGCCTGCGCAAGAAGCATTTGACCGAAAACGATCGCAAGCGCGCCAGCCGCGCGGCCTGACGTCCGGCTTCGCCCGTTCGGACAGCAAGACGCCCGGCCGCAAGCCGGGCGTTTTCATTTGTACGTGCGCGCGCCCAACCGCTGCGCATCGTGCGCTGGCACGCAATACGCGGCCCGTCTACGCAGGCTGCGAGCCAGCACAAGCAGCTCACGCGCCTCGTCATTCCATGGTCGCGCCCCAGCGACCTTCGAAGCCATGGGCAAAGCGCGCTCGCTTCGCAGCAGCGCTATCTGCTGTTGGCTCGGAATGCAGCGGGGAAACACGGTTGCCATCGGGACTCTGCTGCACGATGGACTGTTGTCCTTTGTAGATGCAGCGCGGTTGCGCCCTCGGAATGTTGCTGGCGGAGTACTTCTTGTATCCAGCCGAGCCTTCGCTGCCAATCGCGGCGCCGGCTGATGCGCGCGGGATGCAAGGAGACCGCTGTCGGTGAGGCTAAGCATCCTCGGCAACATGAGCGCGCTGACAACGCCAATCGTGAGCTGATGCCCGTCGGCGAAACCGTGGTCGAGATCGAACCCGTAGGCGCCAGTCGTGCCGATCGATCCGGCACTCCATACCTTGGCGTTGGTCCGGCCAGCAGCACCTTGCCGTTTGGCCGCAGAGTCGTGGGGCAATAGCAGCGCGTGGCATGGCGACTCGGCTTGGGTGCCCTGCACGCTACCGTCCGACGCTCCGATGAAAGTGCGCCTGCGCAAGAAGTGCCGGAACGAAAACAATCGCAAACGTGCGTCGCGCAAGGTGGCGTGAGAGTAAACCCTGAGGTGCCAATGTATGAGCCGGCACTTGCGACGCGCCGATCAATGAAGAAAAGGCATGGCACCCAATGCGTTCGGAATGCTTGTATGTGCGCTTGTCGCAACGACGTCGAGCGCCATTGCGTCGAACCATTTGACCAGCCCCGGTTTCGATGAAGGCAGCGTCCTTTCAGGCTGGACTTGGAAGATGCTGGGCAATACCGAAGCATTGCCGGTGTCATGCGGCTCGACCACCGAATCCGGCACCGTGCACCACGCGACCTTGGACTGTTGCGACACGCCCGCCAGCGGCTCTGCAGCAACCACTTCAGGTCTTTTCTATAGTGACGCGCTGATGCAATGCGTGGTTGTCAGCCCCGACACTGCCTACGATTTCGGCACATGGATGCATGTGCCCCCCCCCGCGCCAGTCCTGTCCAACCCGGGCATACCGCTTGTCTATGCCGTCTTGTCTATGCCGCCTGGTATTCGTCCGTCGATTGCAGCGGAGCTGAACTCGGCTACGCCCCATCCGGCATCATGTACTCGCAAACCTCGACTCGCATTGCAGTTTCCGGCTCGGTCGCACCGAGTCCGGCGCGCTCGGCCCTGTTCCTGCTGGTCGCCAGTGGATATGGTGATTCAGGGATTCCCGTCGGGATGGAATTTGACAATGCGTTCTTCGGACCAGGAGGTGCCGTACCGGTTCAACTGGAGTCGTTCACCATTGAATGAACGAAGGCAGATTACAGCGCCGCGCCTCGGCGTGTAGTAGCGCCCGATTGTCGGGTCTTCACCGATCACGCGCGCGACATTCATCGGTTTCGCGCTAGGGCCTGTCGCTGGAACTGGCATTCACATTGATGTGAGTTTTGGCAATCTCTGGTGCGAGAATTTCGATGGGTCCGACCCGCTGCAGCCTTGCTCCGTCCCACGCGCCCTTGGGCCAGCAACCGCATCGCATCGCCGAGTACGGCGCTCGGCCGTACGAAACGAGACTCGCCGTTACGGCAGTCCGCCGCGCTTGCGCACGATCAGCATCGCCAGTTCCAGCGATTGCTCGTAGTTGAGTCGCGGATCGACTTGCGATTTGTAGGCGCGCGACAGGTCCGATTCAACCAGGTCGCGGGCACCCCCAAGGCACTCGGTGACATTTTCGCCGGTGAGTTCGAGGTGCACTCCACCGAGTCGCGTACCGATGGCTCGATGCACGTCGAACGCGTGATCGAGTTCGCTTCGAATATTCTCGAAGCGCCGCGTCTTGACGCCGTTGCCGACCGTTTCCGTATTGCCGTGCATCGGGTCGCAGCACCACAGAGGCGTCCGGCCGGCGGCCTTCACTGCGGAAAGCAAGGGCGGCAATGCGCTTTCGATCTTCGTGGCTCCCATGCGGTGAATCAGGGTCAGGCGGCCAGGTTCGCGATCGGGATCGAGCACATCGGCGAGTCGAAGTAACTGGTCGGGCGACACCGACGGCCCGATTTTCACCGCGATAGGATTGCGAATGCCGCGGAAATACTCGACGTGCGCGCCATCGAGTGCCGCTGTGCGCATGCCGATCCACGGGAAGTGCGTCGACAGATTGAACCATCCTGGCTGACGCGGCACCTGGCGTGTGAGGGTCTCCTCGTAGTGCAACACCAGCGCCTCGTGCGAGGTATAGAAATCCACGCGCTGGAAACTTCCGATCGATTCACCAGCGAGCGTTTCCATGAAACGCAGCGAGTTGCCGATCGATTCGACCATCGCGCGATATTCTTCCTGCAGCGGCGAATGCTCGACCCAACCTAAATCCCAGTACTCCGGGTGATGAAGGTCTGCGAAACCACCGTCAATCAGCGCACGCACAAAATTCATCGTCATGGCCGAATGCGCATGACCACGGATCAGGCGTTGCGGATCGGCGCGACGTGCCTCGGCGGTGAACGCGGGCGCATTCACGATATCTCCTCGATAGCTGGGCAGCGCGATGCCATCGCGGGTCTCGGAGTCGGTCGACCGCGGCTTGGCGTACTGGCCGGCAAAACGGCCCACACGCACGACCGGAAGCTTGAGGCCATGGACTAGCACCAGGCTCATTTGCAACATGACCTTGAGGCGGTTGGAGATCAGCGGCGAGCTGCAGTCATCGAAGCTTTCTGCGCAGTCGCCTCCTTGCAGAAGGAAACGCTGGCCGTTCGCGGCCTCCGCGAGCAGTCGCTTGAGCGCAAGGATTTCCCACGAGGTGACCAGCGGCGGCAACTGCTGCAACTGGGCCAATGCCGAGCCAAGTTCCACGGCATCCGCATACGCCGGTTGCTGCGTATGCGGGTGCTGCTGCCACGACGCTGGCAGCCAGTCGACGGCTTCGTGTGCGGGAAGGACGTTGCGCTCAATGGACCCCATGATCATCACGTTTGCTGCAATGCGGAAAAATGATGATGCCACAGTGTCCGCATCGCGCCTACACGTCAGGCGAAATTCTCATAAGCGCTTCGCAGCTACCGAATAGCCGCGCTGGCGGAAGCCCGCCCATAGCGCGCCGCCGCCGAGAAGTGCGTAGCAAATCAGAGTCCAGCCCGGCATCGCCAGACCCAGCAACTTCCAGTTCACTTCAGCACAATCGGCGTGCCCCGTGAATGCATGTTCCACGGTCTTTGCCCATGCATAGCGCAAAGAGTAGTTCTCGACCATATAGTTCCAGCCTTGCGTGCAGCCCGACATCAGATCGGGGGGCAGGTGCTGGACCCACAAGTGGTAAGCCGCGAGGCCCACGCCTGCCGACGCGCCGAGCAATATCAACAGCGCGTAAGTCTTGCGTCCGGCGGCGCCCGGGTTGTGCACAAAACCGATCAGAAAAAAGATGCCCATGGCAATAAAAGCCAATCGCTGAAAGATGCACAGCGGACACGGCTCGATGCCCATCTGGAACTGCTCGAAGATCGCGTAGGCAAGCAAGGCGAAACAGGCAATCGCGCCACTCAGGAATTGCCCACGGAACGGCCAGGAAAACGGATTCGGATTCATGCACTCACCAATGCGGAACGAAGAAGAAACGCGGGGCAGATCGTAACCGGCTAGAGAAAGAATCGGCCTGCTGCGACGCCCATGAATATCCAGACCGCAAGGACCAGCCAAAGTGCCAGCGTCGCGATTTCGATCCAGCGCGAACGTTGTTCGCGCACAGCGAGCCATAACACGAGGGGTACAATGGCGTAGCGCTGTTCTATCAACCACGACGCAGCGAGAAACAATGCTGCAATCGGATACAGCCACCATGCGCCAGAAGGACGCAGCGCCGTAGTTGCCAGGCCGCAAGCGGCAACCATCATCACGACACCTGCGCCGGCTCGCCAAATGGAATTGCCGTCGAGTCTGAGCAGGAGCGCGTTGCGCGGGATGAAGTCAGGCAATGCACCGTTGTATGGATTGTCTGCGTGGAAGCCAAACCAGAACAGCGCAAACCCCATGGCCGGCAGCGCAAGCAACCATGGTCGCGCTCTCATCTGCGCCGCGCAGTCCCGCAATCCAGCCAGCACTTGCAAGGGAAACAACATGCCGGCAAGTAGCAAGGTGAAGAAAGGATTGCCGAGGCGCAAGGTCAGCGGGTGCAGCGCCGCTTGTCCATGCGACAACGAAATCGAGCCGTTCCATGCCCAGAACGCGAGAAATGCGCCCAGCGGAATCGCATAGGGCCATAGACGCAGCAAGAGTTCGCGCAACGCTGCGGCGCCGCGATCGCGAAGCAACGGCCACGCCGCAACTGATGCAAAAAGCGCAGCCCAGACAACATCGTTCTGGCGCACAAGAACGACACCGAGCAAGGCCAGGGCCGCCCACCGGTGCCGATCCGCCAGCATTGCGACGGCACCCCACAGGATCAGGGCCAATGCGAGCACATCCGTGTAGACGAGAAAAAACAACGGCGCCAGGATTGGCAAGGCAAGGAACTGTGCAGTCGCGAGCGATTCTGTGCCAGGCCACAGACGGCGACGGAGGGAAAGGAAACCTGCTGCAGCCACGAGCCCGATTGCAGCATTCACGGCGCGCGCAGCGCCGAGCGAATCGAGGCCTGTTGCGCGCAACGCCAGCGCCATGACGGCGTGATAACCCGGAATAGTCGTCAGGTACTGATCGAGGACGCGCCAGTGACCGTGTCGGAACAACTGGATTTGCGCGTAGTGATAGACCTCGTCACCGCGCGGTACCCCGGCCATCGACAGGACGATGGCCGCCGCGTACAGAAACCCGAGGACAATACCGAGAATCAAAATCGCCGAACGTGAATCCGCGACCGCTAGGGACGTGTTGTGTCGCAAGCTTTGGTGCGGCAGAAAAACAGAGCCCCGGACATGCCGGGGCTCGTTTGAATCGGGTGCGCCTGAGTTCAATCCGCGGCCGCTTCAGCCGTATCGGTACGCGGACGATCAAGCAGCTCGACGTACGCCATCGGCGCGTTGTCACCAACGCGGAAACCGCACTTCAGAAGGCGAAGGTAACCACCCTTGCGCTCGCGAAAACGCGGACCGAGCTCGACGAACAGCTTGCCAACCGCTTCCTTGTCGCGCAGACGTGCGAACGCGAGGCGACGATTGGCGACACCATCCACCTTTGCGAGCGTGATGAGCGGTTCGGCCACACGACGAAGCTCTTTCGCCTTCGGAAGCGTGGTGCGAATCAACTCGTGCTTGAACAGGGACGCGGCCATGTTCTTGAACATTGCCTCGCGATGGCTGCTGGTGCGATTTAACTTACGTCCGGATTTACGGTGGCGCATGACGAATTCCTCGAATTTCTACTTGTTGTGTGAGACCCGGCAAATGCCGGAATCCCGCGGTTATCCGCTGTCTTTGAGCCTACTCAACTCGGGCTCTTATTGGTGTGCGGCCTTGGATCGCCGCTTGTGTCGCTCAACAAAGGCGCTATCGCGCTCTTTTCGCGGTCAATTGACCGCTGTGGTGATCAAGTTTCAATCGAAAATTCAAACTATCAACCCAGCTGCATACCGTGCACGAGGCCTGGCGGTGGCCAGCTCTCAAGCTTCATGCCAAGTTGCAGGCCGCGCTGATAAAGCACGTCCTTGATTTCGGTCAAGGACTTCTTGCCGAGGTTCGGCGTCTTCAGCAGTTCGACTTCCGTCTTCTGCACGAGGTCACCGATGTAATAAATGCTCTCGGCCTTGAGGCAATTGGCTGAACGCACCGTCAGTTCGAGATCGTCGATCGGGCGCAACAGCACGGGGTCGACACCGCTCTTGTCGGTCTTCGCGTCGGTGCTTTCGCGGCGAGCGAAATCGCCAAACACACTGATCTGATCCTGCAAAATCTCGGCGGCCTTGCGCACCGCTTCTTCCGCATCGATCGCGCCGTTGGTTTCCACGTCGAGCACCAGCTTGTCGAGATCGGTGCGCTGTTCAAGGCGCGCGCTTTCGACATTGTAGGCAACGCGGCGAACCGGGCAGAACGAGGCATCGAGCTGCAGGCGACCAATCGGACGTGCTTCCTCGTCCGGCAATCGACGGGCAGTGGCCGGCTGGTAGCCGACGCCGCGAGCAACCTTGAGACGCATGTTCAGCGAGATGTCCTTGGTCAGGTGGCAAAGCACATGATCCGGATTGACGATCTCGACCGAGTGGTCGACCTTGATGTCGCCCGCCGTGACGACGCCCTTGCCCTTCT
>JBDSXV010000160.1:0-41274 GCA_039926025.1 Dokdonella sp. | reverse complement strand
CTTGCGGCATAGCTGACCTTGACGCTGCCGAGCGCCGTGACGTCGGGGGATGCGACGATCTTGTCGAGCGATGGTTTGAGACTCGCTGCGGCGAAGACGAGCAGGTCGTCGGCAATGGCCGCGAACGGAGCAAGCAGCAGGCTGGCGAACAGAACCAGCACAGTCGCAAGGCGGCGCGGGCGTTGTGCGAAATTGGACAAGGGCTGGGTCATCGTTGCACGCTCGGCTTCGATATGGTCCATGGAACATATCGCTTTCCGACTGCGTGCGCGAGCCGGCTTGAAAAGCGATGGGGGAGGTCGCGCGCCGCGCTATCATCCTGCGCGTCGCCACAACCGCCACAGCGCGCCGATGGCCGCAAGAAAAAGTCGTCCTTCTATCCACCTGCGCGCGATGCTCGCGCCCGGCATCGCGTTCGGCCCGGGCAAGGCGGATCTGCTCGAGGGGATCCGCGAGACGGGTTCGATTGCCGCGGCCGGACGCCGCATGCAGATGAGCTACAAACGCGCCTGGCAACTCGCCGAAGAGCTCAACCACATGTTCCGCGGGCCGCTGATCGAGGCCACGAAGGGCGGCACCGGGGGTGGTGGCGCGCGCCTGACCCGCATGGGCGAGAGGGTGCTTGCGTGCTACTCGCAAATGCGTACAAATGCGCTTGCTGCAGCCGCCAGCGATCTTTCCGCGCTGCGTCGTTACCTCCCTGCGCAATCTCGCTGAGCTGCATGATTTTGCGCGTGTTCGTGCGTCTCGATATAGTCGATTGGAAATATCGAGTCCACCGTCGCATTGCGCGTCCCTGGCATATCGACATCACGATGTTTCAGTGTCATTCGAAGGCGGGAGCCATCGACGATGGAATTCTCCAGTACCCAAGGGCACCCCCGTGACACGCTATCCGATGCTGATTGCAGCAATTGCACTTGGCCTGATCGCATCGACGGCGCAGGCGTACGACATCGAAGACTGGCCGACGCACTACACGTTCGGCGACGGTACCGAGATCGGTTTGAGTGGCGCCTATCGCTTCGACTTCAACGACTTCAGCGACGACACGCTGCCCGACGGCAATCGTCATTTCGAGGATTCGCGCACGAACCGGCGCAAGGAGCTCGGCCTCACGCTGAAGAAAAAGGGTGTGTACGACGCGATCGTGGATTACGAATACCAGGGCAAGACCTGGCTCGACGTCTTCCTGCGCGTGCAATCGAAGGCGGTGTTCGGAACCGACGTCGGCGCCTTCCGTTTCGGTTATTCGAAGACGCCGGTCGCATTCGAAGGCGTCACCGGCACCAAGGCCGATTCCTTCCTCGAGCTGGCACTGCCGTCGCAGGCGATCTTCGAGGGACGGCGCACCGGCATCGATTGGGCCTTCGAGCGTCCCGCGTTTGTCGTCAACGTCGGCTACTACCGAGGACAGGATCTGCTCGGCGACAACGACGGCACCACGGTCGGCGCCCGCGTCGCATGGACCCCGCGCAAGGCCGACGGCGACGTGCTGCATCTGGGTGTGTCGGCCTCGCGCGAAGACCGCGACGAAACCACGGATGGGCGAGGCGTCGTGCACGCACCGAGTGCCCGCATCAGCACCGCGCCTGAAGCGGGTCTGACACCAATTCGGCTCATGGACACCGGCGCGTTGTCGAAGGCGGATCACGTGGATCGCGGCGGTTTCGAGGGCCTCTGGATCAAAGGCCCATGGTCGGTGCAAGTCGAAGTGCTGCGCGAAGACATCTCGCGTTACGGCGGCAGCCCGGAGTTCGGTGCGAGTGGCGTCTACGCATTCGGCAGTTGGGTCATCACTGGCGAATCGCGCCCGTACAGTGGCGGAAACGTCGGCAACATCAACCCGAAAGGGGTGTGGGGTGCGTGGGAGGTATTGCTCCGGTACAGCGAACTCGATCTTGACGACGGCCTCGTCCAAGGTGGCGAGGAACACGACTGGACGCTCGGTGCGAACTGGTATCTGACGCAGCACTTCAAGTTCCAGGCGAACGTGATTCGTGCTTGGAGCGACAAGGGCAACCTCGCGCTCGATCCGAAGATCTTCGAGTTGCGTGCGCAGATCTATTTCTGAGCGTGAAGATTGTGCGGGCTTTCGGCGCAGCGGTACAGGCAACGAAACCCGGGTACTCCAAATCGCCGATCCATACGGCATGGATACCGGCGCTGTGTCATCGGGAGGTATCGATTTGGGACGGCCCCGAAGCGGACGGCGACACGGGCCGTTGAAATGCCGGGCGAGAGCGTCTCAGCCTCATGTCATCGATGATGAATACGATAGGGGCACGGTTGGCGATGGGGCGCCGAGAAGTCTCTACGGGCATCGGTGGTTTTTCGGAAGCCTGCGTTACGCAAATCGACGTCAGGATGCGGCGCCCTGCCCACGTAACAGGCAGTGAGCGCTGTGCGTCAGCGCGGTGCGCGCGATGTCATGCGGCGTGGTGTTTTTCGCACTGAGTCCCGGCATGAAGGCGAGGCCAACCGCCGCGTAGCAATGCTGCACGAACGCCGAGCAGTACAGCGAGCCTTCGCGCGCGAGCAGGTTTTCGCGTTCGCGCAACGTCGGCCGTGCGAGCGACAGCAGGGTGCCGACGATTTCGCGCAGTGAGTAGCGCGTGGAATTGGCGAGCAGGTCGAGCGCGACGTGCAACACCTTTCGCGTCTGAATCGGGTCGAGTCCGAAATCGAGCACGGCGAGATTGGGCCACTCGGCTTCGTCGAAATATTTGGCGAGCCGATTCTCCTGCACGCCTAGACGGATCTGCTTGTGGCGCAGATCGAGATCCGACTCCAGCACCCACCAATGATCGTCGCTGCGCGCTTCGCCAATCAGGAATGCATGCGACCAGGCGCTGCCGTCGACGTTCTTCGCTATGGATCGTTGCGCCTTGCGGATCGTGCGATCGACGACGTGATTGCCGCCGGCGAGACCGATGCGTGCCGGCGCCGCATGCGCGACGAGAAAGGAGGCATTGGAGAGCGAGTGATCGGCGAGCGTGCGCGACATCGTGGGCAGGCCCGGACATGACGCTGCATTGTGCCTGCGCGTCATACGCCTTGTCGAAAAGAGCCCGGATGCGGTCGGAACCTCTAGAATATGCAGTCCTTCACCCGCGCATAACGAAGATCGCAATGCCCATGCACTCCGCCTGTCCGCAATGCACGCTCGAAAATACCTACCCAGAGGGCGACAACCTCGTTTGCGCCGACTGCGGATTCAAGTGGTCGCGTATCGGCGCGACGAAGACTGAAGCGGGCTTGGTCGTGCGCGACAGCAACGGCAATCTGCTCGCTGCCGGCGATACGGTCGTCGTGATCAAGGACCTCAAGGTCAAGGGCTCGTCGATCCCGCTCAAGCAGGGCAGCGTGATCCGGAACATCCGGCTGGTCGATGACGATGCCGAGAACATCGAGGGAAATTCGGACAAGATCAAGGGTCTCGTGCTGAAGACCTGCTTCCTGCGCAAGGCCTAGCATCGCGCGATGACTTCACGCGCTTTACAGGTACTTCGCTCGGTTTTCGGGTATCCCGATTTCCGTGGCGAACAGCAGGCGATCATCGAGCATGTGATCGGCGGCGGCGATGCGCTCGTGTTGATGCCGACCGGCGGCGGCAAGTCGCTGTGCTACCAGATCCCGGCGCTGCTGCGCGAAGGTACCGCGATTGTCGTGTCGCCACTGATCGCGCTGATGCAGGATCAGGTCGATGCGTTGCGCCAGCTCGGCGTCGAGGCGGCATTCCTCAATTCGAGTCTCGATGCGGCTGCCCAGCGAGACGTCGAACGGCGCTTTGCCGCCGGCGCGCTGAGATTGTTGTATGTCGCCCCCGAGCGGCTGCTGACCGAGCGCTGCCTGGATTTGATTGCGCGCACGCCGGTGGCCTTGTTCGCGATCGACGAAGCGCATTGCGTGTCGCAGTGGGGTCACGATTTCCGCCCTGAATATCGCGCGTTGACCGTCCTGCACGAGCGCTTCCCGTCGATCCCGCGCATGGCGCTGACTGCGACGGCAGATGCTCCGACGCGGCGCGAAATCGTCGAGCGCCTCGCGCTCGAATCGGCGCGACAGTTCGTGGCGAGCTTCGACCGTCCGAATATCTGCTATCGCGTCGCCGAGAAGGACGATGCGCGGCGCCAGCTGAAGGATTTCCTCGTCGCGCATCGCGGTGCTTCGGGAATCGTCTATTGCCTGTCGCGGCGCAAGGTCGAGGATACCTCCGCCTGGCTGGTGGAGCAGGGCGTCGCTGCGTTGCCGTACCACGCCGGCATGGACGCAGGCTTGCGGGCGAAGAACCAGCAACGCTTCCTGCGCGACGACGGTCTCGTGATGGTCGCGACGATCGCGTTCGGCATGGGCATTGACAAACCCGACGTGCGTTTCGTCGCACACCTGGACCTTCCCAAGAGCATGGAAGGCTATTATCAGGACACCGGTCGCGCCGGTCGCGATGGCCTGCCCGCAGATGCCTGGCTGTGCTACGGACTCGGCGATGTGGTGACGCTTGCGCAATTCATCGCGCAGTCCGAATCCGGCGAAGAGCGCAAGCGCGTGGAACGACGCAAGCTTGATGAGCTGCTCGGCTACGCGGAAACGACCGCGTGCCGTCGCCAGCGTCTGCTTGCGTATTTCGGCGAATCACTGGCCGAAGCGTGCGGCAATTGCGACAACTGCATCGACCCGCCCGTGACATGGGATGCGAGCGTTGTTGCGCAAAAGGCCTTGTCTTGCGCGTATCGCACCGGCCAGCGATTTGGCGCCACGCATTTGATTGCCGTGCTGCGCGGTGAAGCGGACGAACGCATCCGCGCGCTGCGTCACGATGAACTCAGTACCTTCGGCCTGGGCGTCGATCTGGACAAGCAGCAATGGCGCGGCGTATTCCGTCAGCTCGTTGCGACAGGACTGCTCACGCCCGACGAGGAAGGCTACGGCACGTTGCGGCTGACCGAAGCGAGTCGCGCGGTGTTGCGCGGCGAGACCCCTGTCCTCCTGCGCCGTCAGGCCGACAGCGGCGAGCGCCGCGCGAAACGGCAGAAATCGCGCACTGAACGCACGCGCGCGAGCCTCGATATCGAGCCGCACGAATCCTGGTTGTGGGACGCTCTGCGCGATCTGCGCGCGCGGCTCGCCAAAGAGCAGGGAGTTCCCGCCTATGTGATCTTTCACGATGCAACCCTGTTGGCGATGCTGCGTGAACGACCGCAGACCCAGCGCGCGCTCGGCGCGGTCAGCGGCGTCGGTGAGCGCAAGCTCGAGCGCTACGGCGAGGCGTTTCTCGACGTCCTCACGTCTGTTGCAACGCCACGCTCCCGCGATGGATCTCGCCTTGGCTAGAAGCCTCACTCGCGTTCTGATGTAAAGGGTGCAGGGTCTTCTTCGCAATCAATCTGATGTCTGATAGCGTTCCGCCGTTGGGCGGGCCTGTCCATGGTCTCGTCGACCTCGCATGGCCGCCCAAGGTTGTGCATTGTGTCGTCATCGCCGTCGACCTTCCTGGGGAAATTCATGCGCAAACTGTGGTTGACGCTCGGTTCGGTGTTGACGGTTGCCGTCGCGACTGCGGCCTATGTCGGCTGGAATCGTGCCGGTTTTTTCTCGGTAGAGAACGCAGCGGAAGACGATGGCGGACCGCCGAATGGCGACGACTGGATCGCGCGCTACACCTATCCGACCGGCCGCTTCGATCCGGCCTGGGCACTGGAAGCGGCCGTGCAGGATCGCGCGATGGCGGCGGCCATTCCCGCGGGCCCGAAGACGTACGTCAAGAGCCGTGTCCCCAACTCGCCTCTGACGCTCGATCCGGGTCAGTTCGTGGCGCTCGGGCCGATGCCGGAAAACAACACCCAGAACAGCTATGGCTCCGTGTCCGGTCGCGTGAACGTGATCGTGGTTGATCCGGTCGATCCGACCATCGCGTATGCCGGTTCGGATGGCGGCGGCGTCTGGAAAACGACCAACTGCTGTTCGCTGGCGGCGCCGCCCAATCCGACATCGTGGTCGGTGGTGACGAACATGCCTGAGATCGCAGGTCTTTCGATCTCCGACATCACGATCGATCCGCACGATCACAACACGATCTATGCGAGTACCGGCGATCTCAACTACGGCTCGTTCTCGTTCGGCGCATCAGGCGTTCTGAAAAGCACCGACCAGGGGCAGACCTGGGCCCTGCTCGGCACCGCGGTATTCAGCCCCTACTACACGGGTTCGGCGAACGGATTTCCGCAGTACCAGGCGATTGGCAAGGTCGCGGTCGATCCGAACAATGCAGACACGATCATGGTCGGCACCAAGACCAGCATCTATTTCTCGTATGACGCGGGAACGAACTGGGTCGGACCCTGCTACACGAACGCGTTCGCGACCAGCGCGACCCCGCAGCGCCAGGACGTGACCGGCCTGATCCCCGTCAGCAACGGTGACGGTACGACGCGCCTCTACGCCGCCCTCGGCACGCGTGGAGCCGCGACGCCGGTGCAGCCCGATCTCGGCCAGACCGGTTCCAACGGCGTCTACCGCCTGGGTACGATCCCGGCCAGTGGATGCCCGGCCACCAATGATTGGACGCTGCTCGCCAATGGCTGGCCGGTCGGCACCGGCAACGGCGTAGCCGGTGCCACCGATCTGGGTCGCATCGAACTGGCTGTCGCCCCGAGTCAACCCAACACGGTCTACGCGATGGCCGCGTCGGCAGCCAGCAGGAATGTGCTCGGTGTCTGGCGCAGCGACGATGCGGGCGACACCTGGGTCAAGCGCGCCGCAACCGCGAACGTGGTCGGCTGCGAGTCCAGCTCGTCCAATGGCGGCTCGCAGATGTGGTACGACGCGGGACTCACCGTGCATCCAACCGATCCCGAGACGACTTATCTCAGCGGCTTCGACGTCTATCGCTCCACCAATGGCGGAACCAGCTTTGCGGACATCACCTGCGGCTGGGGCAGCCAGCCGGCCGGGACGCTCAACCACGTCCATGTCGACCAGCATGCGCGCGCCTTCTTGCCGGGCAACCCGGAGAAGATGCTGATCGGCTCCGATGGCGGAGTGTTCTATACCGAGAACGCAAGCGCCACATTCCCGAGCTTCCGCCAGCTCAACAACACGATCAACAGCATCGAATTCTACTTCGGTGACATCACCTCGAATTTTGCGAACTCGGCGACGCCCGCGGTCGGTGCGGGCGCGCAGGACAACGGGTGCTCGGCGGTCAAGTTCACTGGTACGCCAACCGGTGCGCTGCAATGGAATTCCAATTGCTCTGGCGACGGCACCATGAACAAGATCGAGCCGATCGGCAATTCGATCTGGTTCAACTCCAGCCAGTACGGATCACTTGCGCGCAGTCTCACGTATGGCAGTCCAAATCCGCTCGGCGGAAGTTTCTCGACGGCATCCGGAAACACCGGCGGCACCTGGGGCGGCACCGCCGACCTGTCCAGTTCGATCTTTGCGATGTCGTACGACATCTACAAATGGGGTGTGCTTGATCAGGCCGGCAGCGGATGCAGCACGGCCAGCGGATGCAACCACATGATCGCGGGCACCAACCGGTTGTGGGAAACGGTCGACATGACGAATCCGACCACGGCGACGATGCGCGCGTCGTGGAAGGCACGCACACCGAACCTGACCAAGAACAACCTGATCATCGGTACCGACAACCGGTCGTACATCAACTATGTCGCGTACTCGTTCACTGACCCGACCGTTGCGGCCGTCGGCACCAACGACGGAAACATGCAGCTCGTGTTCGGGCTCGGCACGGCGGCGGCAGCGAACTGCCCGGCAGCACCACCCCTCGATGGAAACTGCGCGACACCGGTCAACGTGACCAATGGCAATACCGTATTGCCGAACCGCCCGATCTTCGGTGTGCGTTTCGATCCGCGCACGGCGCTCGTCGCCTACGCCGCAGTCGGTGGTTTCGACCAGAACACCCCGGCGCAGCCGGGCCACGTGTTCCAGGTTACCTGCTCGGCGTACAACTGCCCAAGCTTCATGTGGAAGGACAAGTCCGGCAACCTGCCGAATGTTCCGGTGGAGCAGATCATGCCGAACCCGAATCGCCCGGATCAGGTGTTCGCCGGTACGGACTGGGGCCTGTACTACACCGACGACATCTCGGTCGACACGCCGAACTGGCAATATTTCGCCCAATTCCCGCGCGTGATGGTATGGGAGCTCGTCGTCGATCGCGGATTCACCACGCTGGCCGCGTTCACCCGCTCGCGCGGCGCGTGGGTATGGCCATTGCCGGCCGCGCTGGTCGGGAGTGGCGCCGATCTGGAAATCACCAAGACCGGTTCGGCGAGCGTACTCGCTGGCACGCAGGCGACCTTCGTCATCAACGTGACCAATCATGGCCCGAACACGGCGACGAATGTCGTCGTCACCGATCCGGTTCCGGCCGGCGTCACGCTGGCGTCGGTCACCGGCGATTGCGCAGCGCTGCCATGCACGTTCCCATCGCTTGCGAGCGGTGTGAGCCGCACGATCACGGCGACTTACGCGGTGCCCGCCACGGCGTCGAGTGGCCAGAATATCGTCAATGTCGCGAGCGTCAGCAGCGAAACTCCCGATGACACTCCCGCGAACAACAGTGCGACGGCGACGACCGTGATCACCACGTCGGCCGACCTCGCGCTTTCAATGAGCGGACCGGCGAGCGTGACGGCGGGAAACACGGTCAGCTATTCGATCACGCTGACGAACAATGGTCCGAGCACGGCGCAGGCGATCAGTGTGGCCGATGCGACGCCCCCTGGCTTGACCTTCGTTTCCAATACGGGCTGCGTCGGTGGCACGTTCCCATGCACCATCGCGAGCCTTGCGTCAGGTGCGCAGCAGATCGTCACGGCCACGTTTGCAGTGCCAGCGGGCTACACCACGCCGAATCCGATCGTCAACAGCGCGAGCGTGTCGGCGACGACGTCCGACCCGAACGCAGTCAACAACACCGCAAGCGCCAACGTCTCCGTAACGCCGACGGCCGACCTGGCGGTTGTGCTCGTCGCACCGTCCGGCATCGTTCTGCCTGGCGCGCGATTCACCTACACCGTCAGTGTGACCAACAACGGACCCAACGACGCGGCGAACGTGCAGCTCGCCAGCACGTTGCCGGCCGGTCTCGGTTTCGTGGGCAATGCGGGCGATTGTGCGAGCGCGTGGCCATGCTCCTTCGCATCCGTGATCTCCGGTCAGACGCGGATGGTGACGACGACGGTGTGCGTGCCCAAAGTGTACCTGGGTGCGAATCCATTCGCGTTGAATGCGAGTGCCAGCGCGAGTACGACGGACCCGCTCACGGCCAACAACACGGCGGCGGCGAATTTATCGGTCGCCTCCGACGTGCTGTTCCGCGACGGTTTCGACGCAGACGGCTGTCCCTGAGCGAGGAGCGTGGCGGACCGGACCGACCGGAATCCGGCACCTGCATGCGGCCTGCCTCGGCAGGCCGCGTTTGTGCGGAGTTGCCCGTCGACTGGGCTGCATAGCCGTTGATGCGGTCGGACGATCGCACGAGCGGATACAATCGCTGCTCGCCGATCCACTGCGATGCCGAGCCAGCCTCCACCTGCAAGGATGTCCATTCGTTCCGTTCAAGCTCTCGCGCTCGTCTGCGCGTCTCTGATCGCGCTCGCCGGGTGCGCGAGCGTGCCGTTGCCGCCGCTGCCGGATGCGACGCCCTCCGCATGGCAACAGCCGGTGCACGCGACGAGCGTTGCGGCGCCCGATCTGCGCAGCTGGTGGAAGGCCTTCAACGACCCGCAGCTGGATCGCCTCGTCGATGCTGCGTTGGCGGACAATCTCACGATACGCCAGGCGGCCCTGCGCATCGATGCATCACGCGCCCTGGCCGGAAGCGCGCATGCGGCATTCAGGCCGCAGCTCAGCGCACATACGTTTTCGGAACCGACGCCGGACAGTAGCGCAAGCTATTTCCAGATGGGTTTCGACGCGCGCTGGGAGCTGGGTCTGTTCGGTCGTGCGCAGAGCCGCGCGCGTGTAACAGCAGCGGATCTGGGCATCGCCGAGAGTGACATCCAGTCAGCACGCGTAAGCGTGGTGGCGGAAGTCGTGCGCTGCTATGTCGAGTTTCGTGGCGCGACATCGCGCCTCGTGCTGCTGCAGCAGGTCGCCGCGAACGCCGATGAAAAATCCAGGCTCACGGCGACGCGCCTGCGCTTGCGCCTTGCATCGGAGCGTGAACTCGCGCAGGTGCAGGCCGAAGCGGCGAATGCCCAAGCCGCACTGATCGAGTCGCGCCTGACGATCGACAGCGCTCGTCAGCGCATGGCGGTTCTGCTTGCGCGCAGCGAAGTCATGCCCGATCTCATCACGGACGACGCGCCGATCGGCGTTCGCAGCGAAGCCATTGACAGCGTGCCCGCGGACCTGCTGCGCACACGGCCGGAGATCCGTCGCGCCGAAAATGAAGTACTCAAGGCTGCCGGCGAACTCGGACTCGCGCGTGCCGACCTGTATCCGCGCCTGGGTCTGGGCGGTGCGCTGACTTACGCGTCCAAGGTGATTGGCCATACACGTCTCTCGGACGCGGACGGCATCGTCACCTTCGGACCCGCGATTGAAATTCCCTTGTTCGACTGGGGCGCACGGCGCGCTGTCGTGACCGCGCGCGATGCCGAACTTTCGGCCAGTCTGCTCGCCTATCGGCAAGCCGTGCTCGAAGGCATCGCCGAGGCACAGACGGCGATGACGACGCTGGAAAGGCAGCGCGAACGCCTAGGCATTTTGCAGCGTGCGCGCGACAGCTTCGAGCGCAGCGATGCGGCGAGCGTGGCCCTGCATCGCGCCGGTCTCGCTGACGGCATTGACCTGGCGACGTCGCGCACGGCGCTCGTGCAGGCGCGCATCGAGGTCGCGCAAGCGCAGCAGCAATGCGATATCGCTTTCGTTGCGTTGTACAAGGCGATGGGTGGCGCGCCGCTGCCTGATGCAGAGAGGGCGCATTCCGATGCCGGCACGGACGTGCACAGCCAATGATTCCGCTTGCGCGCAAGACCCTCCTGCACGAATGGCGCCGCTTTCTGCCGTCGGCGCTCGCGGTCGCATTCTCCGGCTTGCTCTTGCTGGTGCAGGCGGCGCTCGTGTTCGGCATCTTCAACAGTTCGGCCGTCTATATCCGCAAATCCGCAGCTGATCTGTGGATTGGCTATCCGGGCACGCAGAGCATCGAACTGGGCCGGCCGATTCCGCACGAAGCCGAAATCAAGGCATTGATGGACCCGCAGGTCGCGCGCGTCGAACCGTTCAACTGGATCGATGGTGACTGGCGCGGGCCAGTCGACAAGGGCGGCGTTTCGGTCTTCGTTTCCGGCATCGATACGCGTGGCGATGGGATGATGTTCGCTGATGTTCTGCCCCCGGCCTTGCGTGCACGGCTCGATGAACCCGATGGTGTCATCGTCGATCGCGCCGACCTCCCCAAGCTCGGCCTGGACCTTGGTGGCCAGGCCGTCGTCAATGGTCATCGGGTGCGCATTGTCGGCGTCGGCAACGGCCTGCGTGCGCTCGGCGGCGTCAACATCGTGACCTCGCTGGCGACATCGCGACGCCTGGACAATGGTGACAGCCACGGTGAGGTCGCGTACTACGTGGTCAAACTGCGTGATGCGGCGCAGGCGGATGCGGTTGCTGCGCGCCTGCTGCAATCGGGTTCACCCACGCCGCGCTTCGGCGCATGGACCAAGGCCGCATTCGCCCACCGCGCGGTGATGTACTGGATGTTCGAGACCGGAGCCGGCATCGGCGTACTGTTCCTCGCGATGGTCGTCTTCATCGTCGGCGCCGTCATCACCAGCCAGACGCTGATGAGCGCGGTGGCCGGTTCGATCCGCGAGTACGCCACGCTGTACGCGCTCGGCGTCGGCTTTGGGCAGTTGCGACGCGTAGTGCTGGCGCAGGCTGCATGGGTCGGCGCGTTTGGACTCGTGGTCGGCGGCATTGCGACGGCACTGGTCGTGTTTCTCGCGCATCGACGCGATGTGCCGGTGCAGCTCGACCTTGCGACGATCGTGACGTGCGCCGCGCTGGTCATGGGCATCGCGCTGCTGTCCGGGCTGGCGGCGGTGCGCACCCTGCGTCACGCCGATCCAGCCCTGCTGCTGCGGTGATGCCATGTCTGCCGCGCTGATAGCCGAGTCACTCGATAAATCCTTCGTCACCGGCACGGTGCGCACCGATGTGCTGCGCGGCCTGTCGATCGAGATTGCCGCGGGCGAGCTGACCCTGGTGTCGGGTCCATCGGGCTGTGGCAAGAGCACCCTGCTCGCCATCCTGAGCGGATTGCTGCGACCTGATGGCGGTCGCGTGTATGCGCTTGGCTACGCGCTTGGGCGCCTGAAACCAATCGAGCTGGAGCAGTTCCGTCTGCGCCACACGGGCTTCGTCTTCCAGGGCTTCAACCTCTTTCCCGCGCTGACCGCACTCGAGCAGGTCATGTTGCCGCTCGGCTACCTCGGCCTGGACAACGAGACGGCACGCAAGCGCGCGCGCGTTGCGCTTGAAGAAGTGGGTCTTGCGAGCCGCATGCAACTTAAACCTGCCGAACTTTCCGGTGGCGAGAAGCAGCGAGTCGCCATCGCGCGTGCGTTGGCAAAGGAACCGCAGTTGCTGTTTGCGGACGAACCGACCAGTGCCCTCGATGCCGCCAATGGGCAAATCGTCATCGATACCCTGCACCGCATCGCGCGCACGCACGGCGCAACCGTGCTGTGCGTCAGCCATGATCCGCGCCTGACCACGCATTCCGATCGCGTGCTCGCGATGGAGGATGGCAAGATACTCTCCGATCGCAGGCCGAATCCTTGAAGGACGTTTTCCGATGACCGCTGCGTATGCACGGATTGCACCATGGCTTGCCGCGACACTCGCCGCTGGCGTTGTCATGAGTGCGTGTTCCAGGACGAATCCGGAACCTGGGTCGAAGTTGCCCACAGCGCCGAGTGCGTATCTCGCGATGGCACGCGGTCAGGTAGACGTCGAAGGCGGACTCATTCGCGTGGTCACCGCGCGCGATGGGCGCGTCGTCGAGGTCAAGGTCGAAGAGGGCGACACGGTCAAGGAGGGCGATGTGCTCGCGTTGCTCGACCAGCGTCAGTCGCGCATCGGCGTCGGTATCGCGCAGGCGAGCCTCGCTCAGGCGCAGGCGCAAGTCGGCGTGCTCGGCGCGCGTCTGCGTCCGGCACTGGTCCAATCTTCGCGCGCCGCCGAAGCGGCCGCGGCCGGCGCGGCGACCGGCCAGTCCGCCGATGACGCAAGTGCGGCGCTCGCCCTACTGAAAGCAGAAATCGGTGCGGGCGATGCTGCAGTGAAGCTCGCGCGCGAGCATCTCGATGCGGCGAATGCGGAACTCGACGCAGCAGCGATCAGCGCGCCGGCTGCGGGTCGCATCGTGCGCCGTTCGGTGCATGTCGGGGATGCGCTGTCCGCGCAGTCGGCAACCGAGTTGTTCCAGCTGCTGCCGGATCGCCCGCTCATCGTGCGTGCCGAACTCAATGAAGCCTACGCCGATCTGGTCAAGCCGGGGATGCAGGCCGAGGTGGTGCGCGATTCGGATCAGGGCAGCACGGTTCCAGCGCGCGTGTTGCGCGTCGGGGAAGTATTTGGTCCGAGTCGCCTGACCGATGATCCGGTCGAGCGCGCGGGCGCGCACGATGTGGAATGCGTGCTGCTGCTGGAACACCCCGATTTCCGCATCGGGCAGCGCGTACTGGTACGTTTCAAACGCTGAACGCGCAAGCGTTCGAGGCACGCTGTGCCGATGACGTTCGCGCAGCGCGGGCCCATGACCTTTGTCCGGGGTCCGTGAAAGCCCGTCGAAAGCCGTTCGCGGCTATCCTAGGCAGCGGATGGCCCCCCCTCCCGGGCTGCAGGAAATGATCCGTGTCCCAGTGGACCATCTTGTGCGACTTTGACGGTACCGTCTCGGTCGAAGACATTACCGACTCCCTGCTCGAGCGCTTCGGGCTGCCGGGCTGGATGGCGCTGGAAGATGCGTGGCGGCGCGGCGAGATCGGCTCGCACGATTGCATGGCGCAACAGGTCGCGCTGCTCGAGGCGACGCGCGAGGAAATGGACGCGCATCTGGACAACATGTCGATCGATCGCGCGTTCGTGCATTTCGTTGCAGCTGCACGCGAAGCGGGCATGCCGCTTGCCATCGTCAGCGACGGCCTCGACTACGCGATCCGGCGCATCCTCGGCAGCTACGGTCTTGGCGACGTTCCGATCATCGCCAACCGCCTGGAGTCCGTCGGTGATCGTGGCTGGCAGCTTGATTTTCCCTTCGGCAACTCCGCCTGTCGCGTCGCCAGTGGCAACTGCAAATGCTCCTGCGCGGGGCGCGCACGCGCAGAGCAAAAACGCGTGCTGCTGATTGGCGACGGCGCCTCCGATTTCTGCGTCGCCGGCGAAGCGGATCTCGTGTTCGCCAAGCATCGCTTGATCGAGCATTGCCGCTCCGCGGGCATCCCGTATGTGCCAATCACGGGCTTCGCCGATGCGCTGGACTTGTTGCCGACCCTGCTTGCGGGTGAACTTGCTGCACACGTGCATGACGAGGCGCACGCTGCGTCCACGCAAGTTTCCTGATGCGAGATAGCCCTGTCGGCAGCTTCGCTTGCGTCGCCGGTGCTCTCCGCCAAGTTTCCGATTCCACGCCGTCGCGCGCGGCCGATCCGACATCTGGAGTTTCACCCTTGAACATCGACAGCTCAAACAACCCCGTGGCCGCGACTGACGGCGGACTCGTAGCCGGTCTCGACACGCACCGCAGCGCCGACTTGTTTGACACTGCCTGCAAGCTGATTCCGGGCGGCGTCAACAGCACGGCGCGTGCGACCTGGGCGGGATGGTCGCCGTACCCCCTGTTCGTCGAGAGCGGGCGGGGCTCGCGCCTGACCGACGTTGACGGCAATGAATACGTCGATTATTTGCTCGGCCTCGGCCCGATGATCTTCGGCCACCGCCCGCCGCGCGTGACGCAGGCCGTGGTCGATTTCATCCAGAACCGCGGCACCGTGTTCGCGCTGCCGACAGCGGACGAGGCACGCCTGGCGCAGAAGATCATCGATGCCGTACCGAGCGTCGAGCAGGTGCGCCTGTGCAATACCGGCACCGAGGCCGTGCTGTATGCGACGCGTCTTGCGCGCGCATTCACCAAGCGCAACAAGATCATCCGCTTCGAAGGCATGTACCACGGCTTCTCCGATGGCGTTTACTGGAGCAAGCATCCGTCGATCGAGAAGGCCGGTCCGGACGATCGCCCGGTGGCGGTGGCGCAAGGTCCGGGGATGCCGAAGGGCGTGGAAGACAATCTCATCATCCTGCCGTGGAATGACGCCGACGTGCTCGCCGACGTGATGGCGCGCGAGGGTGACAACATTGCCGCTGTGCTCACCGAGCCGGTGATGTGCAACACAGGCTGCATCCTGCCCAAGCCCGGCTATCTCGAAGCGATGCGCGAGCTAACGCACAGGCATGGCATCGTGTTGATCTTCGACGAGGTCATCACCGGCTTCCGCCTGGGTCTTGCCGGTGCGCAGGGGCGCTTTGGCATCAAGCCGGACCTGTCCGTGTTCGCCAAAGGCATCGGCGGCGGCTTCCCGGTCGCGGCGATGGGCGGACGCGCCGACATCATGGCCCTGGTCGCCAACGGTACGGTGTCGATGGCCGGCACTTACAGTGCCAATGGCATCGCGATCGCGGCGGCAAATGCGGCGTTGGACGAACTGAACACACCGGGCTTGTACCAGCAGCTCGATGCGATTTCCGACGAGCTTCGCGTGGGCTTGGCCAAGGTCATGAGCGATGCGGGATTGCCGGCCTACGTCGTCGGACTCGGTCCGCTGATGCAGGTGTGGTTCGCGACAAAAGAGATCCATAACTATCGCGACGCCGAACGCCATGCCGATCAGGAGATCTTCCGACGCTGGTGGCACGGCATGCTTGCCCGCGGCGTGCTGTTCCATCCGGGCGCCTATGAGAACCTGTTCGTCTCCACCGCGCACACGCATGCGGACGTTGCCTCCACATTGGATGCCGCGCGGCAGGTGGCGGCGGAGCTCGCGCGAGCGCTTTGAGCGCTGCGCTTTCTCGCGCAATGCCCCGCGATCGGCGTGGCGGATCGCGTCGTCGTGAACGCGGGGAACGCCCCAGCTGCCGCCGGCACTGATGGCCGGCCCGTTCGCTGCGCCTGACCGCGACGTTCCCTTCGCGTGCTTTGCAGCACCTGCACTATCGAGAGGCAGTTCCGCGGTCGCGCCGACTGGCGAGCTCGGCCTGTCTTACGTTGCCGATCGTCGGCATCACTGGATCGCCCGGCGGGGCGACTTCGGCCACCCCGCTGCGTTTCGCGAGCGACGACTAACCCAAAATTGATACACAAGATCGCACGGTATCGAACAATCGCGCCTGCACGAAACCCCCTTCGATGGAGCTTCGCGGATGCACCGTAGCCTTGTTGTTTTTCTGTTCGTCTCGTTTTGCCTGACATCGGCACAGGCGCAGGTCGCGCCGCTTTCGGAGCCGGCGGCGGACATCGCCGAAATGAATACCGTCGTGGTCAGCGGCGTGCAGCCGGGGCCGGGTCTATGGAAGGTGTCGAAGGGCGACCATGTTCTCTGGATACTCGGTACGCTGGCGCCGCTGCCGAAACACTTTGAATGGAAGGCGACCGAGGTCGAGGCTGCTATCGGTTCGTCACAGGAAGTGCTGCTGTCGCCGCAGATCAATGTCGGAGCGAAGATTGGCTTTTTTGCCCAGCTGGCGCTGCTGCCTTCGCTGATCGGAGTGCGCAAGAATCCCGACGACAAGACGTTGCAGGAGCTGGTGCCGCCCGATCTCTATTCCCGCTGGCACGTTCTCAAGGAGAAATATATTGGACGTAGCAGCAAGGTGGAGAGCTGGCGACCGATTTTCGCTGCGCTCGAACTGTACAAGGCGGCGGTCGACAAGAGCGGCTTGACTGATTCGGGCCTCGCGCAGAAAACCGTGAAGTCGCTGGCGAAGAAAGCGGACGTCAAGCTGACACCGATCCAGGTCGAGCTCGTGATCGAGGATCCGAAGGTGGCGATAAAGGAATTCAAGAAAGGCGGCCTCGACGATCTCGATTGCTTTCGGCGGACGCTCGATCGTATCGATACCGATCTGGCGACCATGACGGCGCGAGCGAACGCGTGGGCATCTGCCGACCTCGAAGCCTTGCGCACGCTACCCTACGATGACCAGATGACGGCCTGCAGGAAGGCCGTGACGGAGAGCAATCTCGCGCGTTCGCGTGGTGCCAGCGACATCGAGGCACGCATGGAACGCGCATGGCTGGATGCTGCAACGCTCAGCCTGTCGAACAACCGGGTGACTTTCGCGATGCTGCCCATTGCACGTCTGCTGTCAGATCAAGGTTATCTGGCGCATTTGAGAGAGCAGGGCTACAGCGTAGAGGCTCCCGATGCCGATACACAGGGTGTCGGGGAAGAATCTTCGTCAGCACGCTGACGGTCGCGTACCGCAACGCGGAACGCAAAAAAAAGGCCCGCATGTGCGGGCCTTTTCTTCATTCAACCAGGCTGATCATGATGCGGCGATCAATGGCCCCATTCTTCGCCGTGATAGCGCCAGCGATTCCCATCCTGCTCCCAGCGTGGCGCGTTGTAGTTGTATCCGTTTCGCGCGCGAACCCAGTGCCCGCGACGCCACTGGTAGCGACGGTGCCCGTAGGCCCAGTATCCCGGCGCCCATACGCGACCTGCGCGCGGCGGAGGGACTCGTTCCACGCGCAAGGCCGGTGGTGCGATCGGCGCGTAGATGCTCACGGCGACACGCGCTTCGGCGGGAGCGGTGTAGACCGTTCCTGTTGCGCCAATCAAGGCCAAAGCAGCTGCCAACATCAAGCTTTTGGTGGAACCGAGCATGGTTTTCTCCTCCGCATGCGCACCCCAATGGGCGCTGGGTCGGGACACAGACTAAGCCGGCAAAACTGAACCTTGACCAAGCAGGAAATTTTGCAAAGGATGCGCAGGCGGATGGGCTGCCTATCGTGCAATCTCGCTCGCGCGCGGAAATGAAAGGGCCCGCATACGCGGGCCCTTTCGTCACTCAATCAGGACTGGACTCAGTGGCTCCATTCCTCATGGTGGTAGCGCCAGCGATCACCGTCCTGCTCCCAGCGCGGCGCGCTGTAATTGTACCCATGACGCTCGCGCACCCAATGGCTGCGGTGCCAGTTGTAACGCTTGTGACCATACGCCCAGTAGCCAGGCGCACGGACGAAGCCGACGCGCGCCCGCGGCATTCTTTCTTCACGCAGCGGCGGCGGCGCAATCGGTGCGTAGATGCTGACGGCGACGCGTGCTGCCGCGGGGGCCGTGTAGACCGCTCCTGCTGCACCCGTCAACGTCAGCGCGGCTGCCAACATCAAGCTTTTCATGGATCCGTTCATGGTCTTCTCCTCCGCAAGCGCACACCAATGCGCGCTGGGTGATCGGCACACTAGGCCGGTGACACTGAACGCGACCCCACGCGGGTTGTTGCCAGGAATGAACGGCATGCGACCGGGTTCACGGCTTTGAAGCGTGAGGCGGCGAAGCCGTACGCTCATGGATTCGCAAAACGCTCTGAAGCTTTTGGCGTGTAGCCGACTACGGTTCAGTCGCGTCGGACGCGCTACGGTGGACTTCGCAGAGCGACGACGGCATTCAACCCACCAAACGCGAACGAGTTGCTGAGCACGGCACGAACGCGCTTGTCGCGCGCTGCGTTGGGCACGTAGTCGAGATCGCACTCTGGATCGGGGTCGAGGAAGTTCATCGTCGGCGGAAGTACGCTGTCGCGCAGCGCACCGATCGCAGCGACCAATTCAATCGCACCGGCGGCGCCGAGTGCATGGCCGTGCATCGACTTCGTCGACGACACCGCCAGCGCATCGGCGTGCGCGCCGAACACGCGACGGATGGCCTTGCTTTCAGTCGGATCGTTGCCGGGCGTGCCAGTGCCGTGCGCGTTGATGTAGCCGATGTCTTCGGGCGTCATGCCACCATCGGCGAGTGCTCGCTGGATTGCTCGCGCAGCGCCGACCTCGGAAGGAAACACGATGTCGCCGGCATCGGCGGACATGCCGGCACCGACGAACTCAGCCAGGATCGTGGCTCCGCGTCGCTGTGCGCGGTCCAGTGTCTCCAACACGAACACGCCGGCACCTTCGCCGAGCACCATGCCGCGGCGCTGCTTGCAGAACGGCCGGCAGGTGTCGTCGGCCATCACGCGCATTGCTTCCCACGCCTTGACCACGCCGAGCGTGATGCAGGCTTCGGTGCCGCCTGCGACGGCCGCATCGGCGACGCCACTGCGTACCATGTGGAATGCCTGCGCGAGGGCATGATTCGAGGACGCGCATGCACTGACTGTCGCGAAAGCGGGGCCCGTCAGCTTGTGCTCGATGCTGATCTGGCAAGCGGGCGCATTCGCCATCAGGCGCACGATCGTCAGCGGATGCGTACGTGGATTGTTCTCGCCGTAGAGTCGGCGAGATGCGGCATCGTGCGTCTGCTCGCCGCCGACGCCACTCCCTATGATGACGGCGGTGTTCTCGCCGATTCCATCCACGTCGAAGTCGATGCCTGCCTGCGAAATCGCTTCACGCGCGGCGACAAGTGCAAACTGAGAGACACGATCGAGCAGGATCAGCCGTTTCTCGTCGAAGTGTTTGAGCGGATCAAAATCACGCACTTCGGCTGCAATGCCGAAGCGCAAGGATTCCGCCGGCAGCGTCGTGATCGGACCGATTGCGACATGGCCTTCGCGCATCGCAACCCAGGACTCGCTGGCCGTGTGGCCGAGCGGCGTGACCGCGCCCATGCCGGTAATGACGACACGATGCATGCGCGCTCCGTTGCAGATCAGGTTTTGGCGGAAGGCTGAGTGTCTTGTGCGGCAACCAGCTTTTCCACTGCGTTGACCAGTCCCTTGACCGACTCGGTATCGAAATTCGGATCGCGATCAGGCATCGTGATCTTGAACTGGTCCTCGATCTCGAAAATGATCTGCACCGCGTCCAGTGACTGGATTTCAAGATCCTTGAGCGTTGCGTCCGGGGTGATGCGGGCGCGGTCGATGCCTGATTCCCTGGCGATGATGTCGAACACGGTGTCCTGTACGCTACTCATTCCACGTCTCCAAAGTGTCGTCGCCCATCAATGATGGCGGCGCGGGCGTGCGGCATGATCGCCGGGCGTGCCTTGTTCTTCAAGCGTGCCGGCATCGTCGACTGCAGTCTTCGACACAATCACGCCAGCCGGGCATACTGCGCCGCCGCGATCGCGCGCAACTCCCGAGACAGGCCGGATGTCAGCGACCGTCGTTACGCTATGGCTCGCCAACATACTGCTCGACACTTTCGGGCAGCTTTCCTTCAAGGCGGCAGCCGCGCAGCCGGACCTGGGAGAGGGCCTGGCGCGCTGGAAGGCGATGGCTGCGCGACCGTGGATCTGGTGTGGCATCGGCTGCTATGTCGGAGAGTTCCTTGTCTGGCTCGCATTCCTCTCGCTGGTGCCGTTGTCCGAAGGCGTGCTGCTGGGCTCGATCAACATCGTCGCGGTGATGATTGCGGGACGCCTGCTGTTCGCGGAAAAATTCTCGCCCTTGCGCACGCTCGGCATCCTGCTGATTGCTGCAGGGGTGACCGTGGTCGGGCTCGGGTGATCCGATGAAGCGCTTCTATCTGATCGGCTTCCTGGTCCTGGTCTGCTTCGACACCTGCGCGCAGGTCTGCTTCAAGCTGACCGCGAACCACGCGATGCCGCCGGAACTGGGCATCGCCTGGCTGCTGCGTATCGCGTCGTCGCCATGGGTCTATGCGGCGATTGCCTGCTACATCGGCGCGTTCGTGACCTGGATGACCCTGCTCGAACACGCGCCAATCGGTCCCGCGTTCGCCGCTTCACATCTGGAGGTCATCAGCGTGATTGCCTTGTCGGTCGTCTTGTTCAACGAACGCATCGGTGCCCCGCAATGGATCGGCAGTGCGCTTATCATCGCCGGCATCGCCTGCCTTGCGATCAGCGAAACCGATGGCGAACATCCGACGAACTAGACGCGAAGTTCCCCCAACGGCCGGCCTGCCGCCACGCTGGCGCGATTTGCTGCCTTGGGAAAACCAGGAACTCGCGCAATGCGCCGCGGATTTTCTCGGCACGCCATCGGTACAACTGGAATGTTCGGGCACCGCGGCTCTTGTCGTTGCATTGACCGCCCTGCATCGGCTCAGCGGCCGCCGTGTCGTGGTCGTACCGGCTTACACATGTCCGCTGGTCGCATTGGCTGTTGCACATTGCGGGCTGGAACTGCGCTTGTGCGATCTCGCGCCGGCGTCGATCGATTTCGATGCGACCCACCTGGCGCGCATCTGCGATCGCGACGTGCTCGCGATCGTGCCGACCCACCTGGCGGGGCGCGTGGCTGATGTCGACAGCGCGATCGCGATCGCGCGCAACGTCGGTGCATTCGTCGTCGAGGACGCGGCGCAGGCGCTCGGTGCGCGACGCAACGGACGCTCGGTCGGCGTCGACGGTGACGTTGGATTTTTCAGTCTCGCGGTGGGCAAGGGCCTGACCACGTTCGAGGGCGGCGTGCTGGTCGCGCGCGACGCGTCCGTGCGCAACGCGCTTGCACACGTGAGCCGGGAAATGGCGCCGCGTCGCATCGGCTGGGAACTGAAACGTTCGCTGCAATTGCTCGGCTATCACGCGTTCTATCGCCCCTCCTTGCTGCCGCTTGCCTACGGTGCGCCGCTGCGCCGTGCCCTGCGACGTGGCGATCAGGTTGCTGCCGTCGGCGACGATTTCCCAGCCGGTATTCCACTGCACACTCTGGGCCATTGGCGCCAATCAGTGGGCGCACGGGCGTTCACGCGCCTGCCGGTGTTTCTCGCTGAGGCGACCGCCCGCGCGCTGCAGCGCAAGGCGCGACTTGAGCGAATCGCCGGCATTCATGTGATCGCAGACCCGGCGGATGCCCAGGGTGTGTGGCCGTTCCTGCTGCTGCAAATGCGTAGCGAGACGGTTCGCGACGCAGTCTTGCATCGGCTGTGGAGCGCGGGACTTGGCGTCAGCCGCCTGTTCATCCACGCGTTGCCGGACTACCCCTATCTCCATTCGATCGTGCGGCAACAGGATGTACCGACGGCACGCACTTTCGCGGCAACCACGCTGACGATTTCAAACAGTCCCTGGCTGCATGACGCGCACTTCGACGTCATCTATGCGGCGCTCGAATCCATCCGCTGAGCCTCGCAGCGAAGATTCATCGCATAAGCGCCGGCGATCTCGCACCAGCGCCATGCACGAACGCGAAAAATCAGGCGGCCTTGCGCGCATTCACGACTGGAAAGTCGATTTCGGTCTGCGCGACTTCATTGATGTAGTTCGTCCACGTGTTGAGCGCGACGTGCAGGACGATCTCGATGACTTGCGCATCGTCATAGCCAGCGAGCTTGACCGCGCGGACGTCGTCTGCGCCGACATGGCCGCGCTCGCGCGCCACCTTTGCAGCGAAGCGCACGGCTGCATCGGCTTTGGGATCGTTTGATCGGCCGTTGCGATTCGCATTGATCTCCGCATCGTCGAGCTTCGCAACATGCTGGCCGAGATAGGTGTGCGCAGAAAGGCAGTAGCTGCAGCCATTGACCTCGGCTATGGCGAGCGCGATACGCTCACGCGTCGCGGCGGGCAGGTCGCCCTTGGCCAGCGCGCCCGACAATGACAGATAGCCTTCAAGGGCAGCCGGACTGTTGGACACGAGGCGGAACAGGTTCGGCACCAGTCCAAGCTGCTGCTTGACGGCTGCGAGCAAGGGCTGGGATGCGGCGGGCGCGGCGTCGATGGTGGCGGGGGTCGGAATGCGCGACATGGGAAGACTCCTCAGAGTCGGGCCGGAATGGCCTCGAGTGAGAGCAGCTTAGATCCTGCTGTATTTCGAGACTAGCCGTGATATTTTGTGGTTAGTCTTCCATTTTATGGAATAAGCATGGATCGTCTCGAAGCGATGTCGGCCTTTGTCGCTGCGATCGAGGCAGGCAGTTTGTCCGCGGCAGGCCGGCGTCTGGGCATGCCTCTCGCCACCATCAGCCGCAAGGTTTCAGAACTGGAATCCCTGCTCGGCACACGCTTGCTGCATCGCTCGACGCGACAACTGACGCTGACCGATTCCGGCCAGGACTATCTCGCCGCGTGCCGGCGCATTCTTGAAGATGTCAGCGAAGCGGAGCGTGCGGCGGCCGGTGAATACAGCGCGCCGCAAGGCGAACTGATCGTCGCGGCGCCGATCCTGTTGGGACGCCTGCATGTGTTGCCGGTGACGACCCAATTCCTGAAAGCCTATCCGCATGTCGATGTGCGCCTCGTGTTTGGCGACCGTGTGCTCAACCTGCTTGATGATCACGTCGATCTGGCGATTCGCGTTGGCGAGCTGCCGGACAGCAGCCAGGTTGCCACGCGCGTCGGCGCTATCGGTCAGGTTGCGTGCGCGAGTCCCGCCTATCTCGCCGAACGAGGCACGCCGCACCATCCCGGCGACCTCGTGGCGCACGACTGCATCACGTTCGATGGCTTGATGGCCGCCCATGCATGGAAATTCCAGGTGGGCGCCGTTGAGAGCTCATTCCCGATTCGCTCGCGACTGACCGTGAATACCGCCGATGGCGCCATCGCTGCGGCGGTGGCGGGCGCCGGCATTACGCGCGCGCTGTCTTATCAGGTCGCCGATGCGCGTACGGCCGGTGCATTGGATGTGGTGTTGCAGGCGTTCGAACCGACGCTCATGCCGGTCAGTCTCGTCTACGCGCGCCAGGGAAGATTGCCGCTCAAGCTGCGCGCTTTCATCGATTTCGCGGCGCCGAGGTTGAGGGAACGTCTACTGGCGATTGCGCCGCTGGCCTAGGGCTGCACGCGACACACTCACGGTCGTTCTTCTGCGCCAAGCATTGCGATTTGCGTTTCGATTGCCGTGACGAATGCATCGGGTCCCGGCCACGGCGTTATCCTGCCGAGCTTGCGCGTCCAGTGGAAGATCATGAATGCAGGAATTCCATGAAGGCCGAAATGCGTGCCCAGTGCGGGTTGTGCGTACACGTTGCCGTGCAACCAGCTCACCTCGGGCCAAAGGAAGCGCGCGGAGGAACCGAGGATCGCGCGCTTGGCGACATCACAGTTGGGACAATCGTGCCCCCACAGGAACAGGATGCTGAGCGGCTTCGCGCCGCGGGCGAGCTTGGTATCGAGATCGGCAACGCTCACGGGTTGAATCGGAAATTGCCGGAAGAACTCGGGGACCGTCGTTTCGTTCACGCGACTTCGAGGCTCGCGGCCGTCAAACGATCGAGCAACGCCAGATTAAGCGCGTGCTGTTGCGCCTGCCATGCTGCCAGTTGCAACGGGTCGATCTCGGGCTGTTCGTCAAGTGCGCTCAGCCTGCGCTTCCACCACGCCTTGTAACGATAGGCGGAGATATCGCCGGTGATGTCGCTGCCGATGATCCTGCCCGCGAGCGCATCGATGGCCGTAACGAGATCGATGTCGCTGAGCCGACCCTGGTCCCAATTCGTGCGCGCGACAGCGGGGCTGAGTACGTCCTTGTCGATCGAAAAATAGATGGGAGACGTCGAAGCGCGGCGCTCCTCGATGAAGCGGTCGAGCAGGGCGCTTGCCGAACCGAATGACCTGAAGGCGCGACCGAGCCCGATGCGTGAAGCCCAGCGCGTGTCGACGCCGAGTGTCCAGTACGTCAACTCGCCGCGCACCAGCGGCGCAAGATAGTTCTCCCACGCATGGCTTGCGCTCACGTCGGTCGAACTGATGCCGACCACGTGCACGTGCGTCACGAACGGAAGCGCGGCGACCCAACGTACCCACGAGCCGCAATGCACCCCGAACGGGAAGCGCATGTTGTCCGGATGGTTGTCGAACACGACGACCTCGAATGGCCCGCGGCTCGCGCGACGCGCGATCATCGGCCAACTTAGGTGATGGAAGTCGCCGCTGCCGAGAAACACGGTGCCATAGTGCTCGGGCAGACGCGCCGCGATCGCCGCGTCGACTTCACGCAGGCGACGGTGCGAACATCCAAAGCGGATCGCTTCCTGCCAGGTTTCCAAATCGATCACGGTCGCGCCAGGCAGGGCGCCGACCGAGCGATCGAAATCAAGGACCAGCGGCGCGTTCAACGGAATCCCCTCGCTTCGATTGTGCATCGGACCACGCGCGATCACTCTCGAATCGCCGCGCGATCCTGCGCAAGAGCGCACGAAGTACTCGACTGCGCGGACGCACTGCATGGCGAGTAAAGGTGAAGCGCGCGCCAAGATAGGCCTTGATATCGGGATCCGTCCAGCCGGCGACGTAGCCGGCCAGACCGAGGCGCCGTGCGGTATCGAGGTTGTGCATCCAGCTGACGAAATAGAGATTGTGCTCGCGCGCCGCGGGGTAGGCGAAGCCGACATATTTGTCGACCAGCAAATCGCCGGCGACGAAGCAAAGATTCCAGCCGATCATGCGACCTGCATGTCGATACACAAACACGATGCCGCCGCAGTCCGCGTCCTGCAGCAGCGCGTCGAGGAATTCGCGGCTGAGAAGGTCGAAATGAATTTCGCTTTGCGCGTAGACTTCGAGATAGCGCGCGTAGAACTCATCGCGAACGTCGGCATCGCGGAAGCATTCGGCACCAATCGGAATCTCCTCGATTTCCAGCCCTTCGCGCGCGCGCAGCTTGCGCCTGATGTCCTTGCGTCGACTCGCGGAAAGCCGCGTCAGGTAGTCGTCGCCGGACTCGAAGTCGATTGGCGACCAGGCGAGCGCCTGGCCTTCGAGCAGCACGAACCCGGCGCGCTCACAGGCGGCCGCGATCGCGCGTGCCTGCGCGTTGCTGGCCTGATCGAGTAGTGGAGATTCCTGCGGAATGTCCTTCACGATCAGGAATGGCTGCCGGCTCGCTTTTTCGCCGACCCAGCTGGCGACGAGTGCGTCCGCGTCGGATTCAGCAGGAAACAGCGCATATTCGGAAACCGTGGTGCCGATGAAGCAGGTTCGCGGGCGCAGCCAGCGGCTCCAGTGACGAAACCAGGGCAATGCGGCGACGCGCTTGCGCAGCGCGTCATCGGCCGTCGTCAGCAGATCGAAGTGAGCAATGAACGCGGGCGTCCCCGAGCTCAGGGTGAACGCGGAAAAATCCGTTGGCGGATGGGCGATGAAGTGCTGCACCAGCGTGACTGGTTCGAGCAGGTTGCGCAATTCGGGCAGGTCGCCGGCGCGGTGTGCCATCACTCGATTGCGCTGGCCATGTGCGCACCACTCGGCAACTCGAGCGCGCGCTTCTGAGCCAAGCGCTCGAAGAATGCGGCCGACTGCTCGATCAGTTTGCCGCGTTCCTGGTCGATGGTGATCATGTGATAGCTGTTGTCGAGCAGCAGGGTTTCGACCGGTGCGCGAACACCGCGTTCGACCACGCGCACGTTGCGCAGGCTGGCGACATCGTCGTTCGACGAATGTGCCACGAAGCACGGTGTGAGTACGCGGCCAATGCGATTTCGCACGTGCCGCGAAAGGCGCTGGAATTCAGCCAGTGACGGCCATGGAAAGCCGGCGAGCCCGGCGGCCTGGCTGTCGCCGGACATCATCGCGCCGACGATTCGATTGCGGATACGTTCGTCCTTGATGCCGTAGGGTTCGACTTCCGCGGACACTCGCTGGCGGCCGAAACCAAGCGCGGTCACGGCGGGCAACAGAAAGGCGAGGCGGCCGATTGGCGGTGTGGCCCAACCATCGTGGAAGAACGTCGTGCCATACAAGCCGAGTCCGTCGACTTGGTCAGGCCGATCCATCGCAAGTTTCAAGGCGAGCACCGAACCCATTGAAAGACCTGCCACGAACAGGTGATCGACTTCCTCACTCAGCTTGTCGGCGGCCGCGACGACACTCGCGTACCAGTCGCGCCAGCCGGTTGCGAGAAGATCCGTTTCATCGCCGCAGTGCCCCGCCAGCTGCATGCCGAGCACGCTGAAGCCCGCGCGATGAAGGCCGTTGCCGACAAAGCGCATTTCGGTCGGCGTGCCGGTCAAGCCGTGGATCAGCAGCACTCCACGACGGTTTCCGCGCAGATGGAATTCGGATGATTTGATCATGGGATGGCGAATGCGGCGGCGCGCGAGACTAGCAAACATCCGCCCCCGAGGCAGCTGCACGGAGCCCGGGACTGGACCGTGGCCGCCAGCATGATCCGGCGATCTTTCGTGCCGCTTTCGCCAGATCGGGTTGGCCCAACCCTTGCTTGATCCCATTCAACCTGAATCCATGCATCCGTTTTGGAGATTGCGATGAGCCGCTGGCTCCAGTTCTACAGCCTTTCCGTTGCGGGTTTGCGCGACGTGCTGCCGGTGATCGGGGCGCTGATCGCAATCCGGCCAGAACACACGTGCATTGCAGCGACGATCCCCGGCCTGGGCGCGTGTAAAAGTACATTTTGCAAGCCTGAGCGGCGCAATCTTGCCGTGCGCCACTAGGGCGTTGTGCCGTTGAGCGCCAGCCATTGTCAGAATTGCACACGGCCTGTCAGCAGCGGCCCGCGCAATGGGAAAAAAAGCGCACGAAGCTCGCCGCGCTGAATTTGAAATTTGTCGAACCTGGACATGACGTCCGGGCGGACGGAGGAGCCATGAGCTACGACATCCTTAAGAATCTTGGTCTCGAACACATCGATATGGGATCACCGGACTTCCTGAAGACGCTGGAGCGCATGCAGCGTGAGGCTTGGCAGAGCTTGCAGCAGCCGGCTGGGACTGTTCAGGATGAGCTGGGACCGGACGAATTCGTCGTCCGATAGCCGGTCTATCGCTTCATTCTTGCCTGAATAGCCGCCAGGTCCTGACGGACGCCGGGCGTTGCCACTACGGTCCTGATCGCGGCGGGCTTCTGTCCCGGCTCGCCGCGGAGTATCGTTGCGCTTATGGGTCCCCATCCGCCACGCGTTCCCCCGCCGCCGGTTCCGCAACTGGACTGGTCTACCCCGGCCGCCTATTTGCGCTCGTGCAATGCATGGCTCGACCAGATGCAGCATTGGCAACAGCACGCGCTGCCCGAGTGGATCGAGCAGTCGCGACGCTATCTTTTGCAGAATGCGCTGATGGATCCCGAATCGCGCGCTCCGCTTGCGGACATGAAGGGGCCGACCGCGACCCTGACCCGGCAACCGCTGATGGCGGTACCCGAGATGCGTCTGCCCCCACTCGAGTAACGAGCGCACGGCTTCGGCCGGGGCTTCGGACGTGAATACCGAAGTGTCTACTTCGGGAATCGGCATTTTCCTACACGTGGTAGCGGTATTTGGCGGCATCGCATGTGGTTTGTCGAAGGCAATCTGATGCTCGATCCGCCAAATTGCGGTCTTCGCGGTCGGGAAGGAACCTGCAGTGCCGGCACGATGCCGAGCGACTTCAAAGGTCGACCTTTCTCCAGGAGACGCCACCATGCCCACCCGAAATGCCGCTGCCATCGTGGGGGCTGCAGTCCCACTCCCACAGAACGCCCGCGCTTCAGGCCGTCATCTGCGCGCACACGATTTTCCATTGACCGATCGCGAGCTTCACCAGCACGCGGAGATGATCGACAAGGTCATTCGCGCTGGGCGTAAGCTGCAGTTGCTGAGGGATCGCGCACAAGCATTGGAACGTGCGTTGGGACGATTCAAGGCCCGCCGCGAAGCGAAGCGTGCCTGATAACGGAGACGACGATGAATAAAGGTGAATTTGTTACTGCAGCGCTGGTGCAGCCATTGGAGAGCGATCAGGTCATGACTCTCACCGGCACGCCCGATGACTGGGTCTGCACCTGGGTCGAAAATGGCCAGCCGATGACGCGGCATTTCCAGCCGGAACAGCTCAAGCTGGTTTCGAGCGCGGGTGCGCGACAAGAGAAATGACGCGGGCGTGCGCGGCGCGCCCCGTTCCACTCCACTGGTCGCGTTTGGCAGCGGCGGCAATCGGACGTGTGTCATGGATTGATGCACGGTGCGTGCAGCCGCAGCGGGCAAGGACTCGCGAGGATGCGTGCAACGATAGTGAATGTCATGCTCTCAGCATGGAATGCCGTGTGAGTGCAGCACTCTGCGAACGTGTCACCCGTATGGTCGACAGCTGATAGCCTTGTAGCGGCGATCCGTCAGGAAGCTTTTCTGTCAGCTTGCGAACGGATCAAGCGCGAATGCCTGCCGAATGATTTGTCCGTCCGATATTTCGACCCAGGCGAACCGACCGCGAATGCAGCGATTGAAGTAGGCGATGGGATCGACGGCCTGCGCCAGCAATGCCGCGACCACAGCAGGAACGGAGTGGAAAACGAAGGCGCGACCCGATGCGAAAGATACGGTGAGCTTGTGCTTCGGTGTGTCGTAGCTGGTCGTCTTGATGACGCGCATGCCATCCATGAGCTTTCCTCGCGAGTAGGGTCGCCGCTGCAACCGTTGTTCGCAGTGTGCGCCTCCGCGCGTCTTTGCGCATGAACAATTCGCCGGGTTCTCCATCTTGTCGATGCAAGATTTCGATGAGAACAAGCAGTCGATCGAAGCGACGGCGGCAGGGATTGCGGGCAATCCCGACTGCACGATTAACGCGAGGCCACATCAGCGCACTCTATTCATCGGCGGTTTTGGCGACTGCGATAATGTTGCTATCGCGAGTCGTCGGGAGACGCGTCGCTTTTCGGGGCAATGTCTTGCAGCACGTCGCATCCCCTGCGGCGTGCTGTTTTTTTTGATCGTTCAGTGCATGCGTCGCGTGCGACTCACGTCGCGTCGAGATCATCGTTCCGGCGCTTGCAGGAATGCGCATTGGATCGCCGCGACTGCAGCTTTGCTGCTGACGCAGCCAGCTTCCGCCGCTATGCTCGCGAAACCCCATGCAGGATAAATCCGTGCGCGAACTGTATCCAGAGGTCGAGCCTTACCGCACTCACAGGCTTGCCGTCGATGCCATTCACGAGCTTCACGTGGAAGAATGCGGTAACCCTGAAGGCTTGCCCGTCATCTTTCTGCATGGAGGCCCCGGCGCGGGCTTATCTCCCTACCATCGTCGCTTCTTCGATCCCGGGCGCTATCGAATCGTGCTGTTCGACCAGCGCGGCGCCGGAAAATCGACGCCCCAGGCAGAGCTGCGCGACAACACGACGTGGCATCTGGTCGCAGACATCGAGACGATCCGCGAGCACTTTGGTATCGAGCGTTGGCTGGTGTTTGGCGGCTCTTGGGGCTCAACGCTGGCGCTCGCCTACGCTCAGAAACATCCCGGGCGCGTGACCGGTCTGGTGCTGCGCGGGATCTTCCTGGGCCGCCCCGGTGAACTGCACTGGTTCAACGAGCGCGATGGTGGCGCTTCGTGGATCTTTCCCGAGCGCTGGGCAAGGTACCTCGAGCACATTCCGCTGGAAGAACGCGCCAACATGACGGAAGCCTACTGGCGCCGGCTCGACAGTGAAGACCCCGCGGTGCGTCTGGCTGCTGCGAAAGCCTGGGGCTACTGGGAAGGCGGCAGCACGACCTTGGTGCACGATCCGGATGAACCCGGCAATTTCGAGGAGCCGCAAACGGCGATCAACCTGGCGCGCGCCGAGGCTCACTATTTTCGCCATGCCATCTTCCTGCAGCCCGACCAGTTGCTGCGCGACGTCGAACGCATCCGTCACATTCCGGCGACCATCGTGCAAGGTCGCTACGACATCATCTGTCCGGTGAAAAGCGCGTACGATCTTGCACAGGCGTGGCCCGAAGCTGACTTCCGCGTCGTGCTGGCCGGCCACAGTGCTGCAGATCCGGCTATCGTCGATGCCCTGGTCACTGCCACTGACGCAATTGCGAATCGTGACGGTTGAGCACGCGGCGCCGTGCCGTGCAGCATGGAATTCCAATTCACGCTGCCATCGAGTGGCCCATCGGGAAAACTCCTCCAGATTCGCTGGTCCGCGCATGGATGGAATCCGCGAGCAAGAAAAAAGCCCGACCAAAACAGCCGGGCTCGCCCTGGTGGAGCAACTCTGAAGCGCCGGGAGTGAAGCGGCGCCAAGCAAGAGATGTGGGCCTGGTCGCTCATTTCAACCGGATCGGGCGAGGGTTGAAAAAAGCGGAATACGTGGCTGTCGGGCGATAGCGGGGGCGGCGCTTCTCGACCCTCTGATCGAGTGGGGGCGGAAGGGCGCTCCAGTTGGCTGACCACGTGCCATGTCGACAAAAAAATTGTCGCGCCAACTAGTTGGTCCGAGTCCCGTCCGGTGCAAACAAGCCGGAGCCGTCGGCGAGTTCGCGAATGCGCTGTTCGTCGATTTGCCATTTGAGGATTTCATCCATCGCTTCGGTGACCCGTCCCATCCCTGTGTTTTCACGTGCGAATGCGCGCAGGGCAATTGCAAGCACGCAGACCTGTCCTTCCAGCGCTTCGATGCGATTTTTCAGGACCACAATATCGTCTCCGTGCACCTCGCCCGCGTGCACGTGAAAATCCTCCGGCTGCTTCATGTTCACCCCTGGCTCAATCGACCAGTTGTGGCCGCCATCGAAGACTACGCTCCGACAGAGCGCATGAGTCATTGGAAGGACGTTTTTTCTGAGCTTTTCCATGCATCTTTACACGCAACCGCGGAAAACCCTCAAGCGCGAAGGTGTCGGTCACTCATTGCTCCAGCAAAAGCGAGCTGCTGCCTGTTCGCCTGCGGCATGTGTCGTCGCCACTCTCGCGAACGCAGATCTGCAATGCTGACCGTCAAGCGCGCATCATTGCAAAACGCGCGGCCCGGCAATTGGAAGGCAAGCCATCGCGGCCCCGCGGGCACAGCGGCTCGCGTCGCAAACTGGAACGCTCGCGAAGTTTCTGCGACGGGTGCCGCTGGTTAGGCTTCGCTCTGCATCGGCGCCGCCCTGTTCACCTCGATGAGATCGCGAATATTCTGGCCATCGATGTCACCATCAAGGATTCGATCCACTGCCGTCGTTATTGCCGGCGAGCCACCCGAAGAGCGAGCGAGGGCAGCGAGCGCAACGGCAAGGACGGACACTTGCCCCTCAAGCGCATTGACTCTGACTTTCAGCGCTTCGATTTCACTCTCGGCGGCTACTGGGTCGATGAACGGAACAGATTCGTTGTTCATGTCGTGAAGTCCTGTCGGTGGCCAGGTGACCGCGCCGGATCGCCTGTGGTGATTGTTTCTTTGGCGGCGTGCACGCCGCTGAATCAGGTCATGTGCCCAATGAGCGGATCGCGCAAGGTCGTCCCGCCGATTTCGGCCCATTCGAATTTTCCAACCACGTACAGGGCGAACGCCTCGTCCGGCGCGTTCGCGTCCGAGAGCAACGCTGCAATGTTTCCCGGGACCTTGTAGAAAACCATCTTTCGCAAGGTATCGAATGCGATCGTGAGGCGCAGGGTTTCGGGCTGGTATTCGATGAGGTCGATGCTGCCGCAATAGTTCATGCAGGGACAATGCCTGTTGTTCGCTGAACATACCCTCGCGATTTCCGGCGAATGGAATTGCCAGTCAGCTTGAGTCACGAGATCCGCACGTGCAAATGGTGCGCCTGCGCGCCGGCGCTGAAGGGCCTCGCGCTCACTGTTCCGACGATCCGACAATCGCCAAGCCGCGCCATGATCGGGAATTGCCGATGGGAATGGTTTGCGAATGTTGGGAGCGAGGCGCAGTGCGCCTGTCATGTACTTGGGCGCTTCATGGAGATCCACGACACCAGCGGACTTGAAGTCGAGCCTGAATCGACGTCCTCGTGCTTCACAATTGACCGCGGAAGAGGCTCTTTCCGCGCCCAGCAGGTGCGCTCCGATGCCTATGTTGACTGGAATGCCCGTGGGACACGCCTGTTCGACGAATGGCATGCGCGGAGTTGCATCCGTCGTCTTGGCCATCAGCAATCGGCGATTTCCTACACGACGGCGCGGAGCTTGACTGCATCGCGATAGGTCCTTGGCGCGCAACCTGTCCCTCGATCCACCGAGTCGGTAGTTGTGCGTATCAGGGAAACCGAATGCCGGCTGGACGCCGAACGACGAAAGCGGGTGATCTCCCTTTCTTCCAGTGAGCTGCCGCCATGGGTGCCATCACCAACGTACGAAATGCCTTCGCTGCCGTGAGCGTGCTTGAGCATGCGCGCGATGCCTGCGCAAACCTCAAGCCCATGGCCTGTCCGATGACGGACCTGGAGCTGCGCCAGCGCGCCGAAGTTGTCGCACACGTGATCCAGGCACGGCGCAAGCTGGAGCTCCTGCGCGATCGTTCCGAGCGGCTGCGTGGCGATCTGGAACGCTTCAAGGCTCGACGCCAGGCGATGAAGGAATGAATCAGAAAGTCGACCCACAGAAAGGGCGGCCGTTGAAAGAAGTGCGTAGACCCACGACGGTCGCAATTGATCTCGACGATTCAACGCAAGCGACGTGGTGGGCAATGCATTTCGGAGTTACGCGTGCCGAGCTGCTGCTGGCGATCTTGCACGCGGGTCGCAATGCGGAGGCAGTGAAGAAGGCGCTGGGCAAGTAGGAATGCCGCAAAAAGCGCGTCGCGAACGAAGCACGTCCTCCCGCGACATTGAGCAGCGCAGATGGCAGCAAGCTTGGCGGTGCGCCGCAAACCGTCGCCACAAATCCCCCAACGGTCCATCCAGTCGGGCGCTTATGCCGCGGGTTTGTCTGTCGCGAGAAGTTCAGCGTTTGACCCTATAGCTGCGGCTGACACCTGCCATATTCGGCCTCAGTTTGGCCGAGTTCCGTTCATGCGGCCGCGCTTGCGCGAGTCCCGCCCAATTGACGATGCACATGCATTCAATGAAACGACGTCGTCGCTGGTCGTTCAGTCCGCCGCCTCAGGCTTTTCACGGGTGCCTTCTTCTGCGGCGACCCACTTCGGCAGAGGCAACAGCATCGGGACCCGCGCGCGATAGTTCAGATACTTCGCGCCAAAGTTTCTTGTCAGGTCACGCTCTTCCAGACGAACGCCAACAACGATGTAGGCGCTGGTCAGCAGCGCGAACAGAAGACGTCCTTGCGTCATCTCCGGCGCCGCCCAGAACGCCATCAGGAGTCCCAGCATGATGGGGTGTCGCACGAATCGATACAGGAACTTCTCCGTGAAGACTTCGTCTGACTCTGGCCTGTCACGGACCTTGCGCCAAACCTGAGCGAGACCGAAAAGTTCAAAGTGGTTGATCATGAAAGATGCGAGCAGAACGATCAGCCAGCCCAGCGCATAGAAAGCGAGCAAGACCGGTTCTGCGATCGTGCCGCGCAAGTCCCACACGGGCACCGGTAGTGGCTGCCATGCGACAAAGATCAAGGCGAAAAACAGACTCGAGAAGAGTACGTACGTGCTGCGTTCAATCGCGGCGGGAATGATCCGCGTCCACCAGCGCTTGAATGCCGGCCGCGCCATGATGCTGTGCTGAAAGCCGAACGCCGCGATGACGAGGGCATCGATGAAGAGCGCCTCCGAGCCACCGGCGCCTGTCGGCGCGTTGATCGACTTGGGCACGAACATGTCCCCGAAGAATCCTGTGGCATAGACAAACCATGCCAGGAAAAGCACATAGCTGACAGCCGAGTAGACAACGTGGAACGGATTCATGAATTTTCTCCGATGCCTTTTTTTTTGGGGGCGTGACGGATCGCCACGCAGCGATTGCGCAGCGAGGCGTGCACGTCGCACGTGTTGGGGGTTTCCTGTTGCGCGTGACGTGATCTGTTTTTTTTCCCGCGCGTTCCATGCGTCGGGGTCGTGCCATCGACGCGCCAACGAAGAGCGAGTTGGCGAGGCCCGTTGCGCGCCGTGGTGTGCGTGCGGATAAGCCAACATCGGCGCATTGCCAGTGGCTAAATGCGGCAAGGTGGGGGAAGGCCAAACGTACGCTGTGAAGTGTTCGCAGGTGAAACACATTTCGAAAAAAGAAAAAGGGATCGCGCTGGTATCCGCGCGATCCCTTTCGAGCCACGTTCTCTTAGAACTTCACTGTTACACGCCCCCAGTAGTAGCGGCCCATCAGATCGAAGTCACTCGGATCGGTGTTGGCATTCAGCGAGTTGTTCGCGTAGAGGAACGGGGGCTGCTTGTCGCCGACGTTGTTCACGCCCACGTCGATACGCGTATTGATCGGCTCGATGTTGTAGCCGAACTGGATATCGTTGTAGGTGGTCGCGCCGTACTTGAACTGCAGGCCATGGACCGAGCAGTAGCTGCCGTAATAGCACTGACCGGCCGGGAATACATCCTGTGACGGCGACAGCGAGCCCATGCGGAAACGACCGATATAACGCATCGACCATGACGCATCGAACGAACCGAGCTGCCAGCCGACCTGCGTCTGTGCGCGCCAGCGCGGGAACAAGCAGAGGCCGCCACCGGCACCCGGGCACGAGGCGGCTTGCGAGGAGCCGTAGCTCAGCAGATGACCTGCATAGTGGTACGTCGTGTTACCCGGGGTGCCAGGCGCCGTATTGATGTCATACGTCTTCGAATAGGTTGCGTTGAGCGACAGATTGAAGCGACCGAACGAGAATTCCGGCAGGCGGTAGTTCAACGCGAAGTCGGTGCCGGCGACGTCGACACGACCCAGGTTGCCGGTCGGCTCGACGATGCTGTCGAACTGACCCGCATTCGGTCCACTCTGGAAACGACGGATCAACGGACAGAAGGCAAGCTGACCCGCATTGCATAGATCCAGCACGCTCTGTGCGCGAACGCTCGTGATGTTGTTGTTGAGGTACAAACGCCATACATCGGCACTGACCGACAAGCCTTCCAGCCAATGCGGATCATAGACGACACCGAAATCGAACGACTTGCCAAACTCCGCACTGACGGGCAGACCCGCATAGACCGCACCCGAAACGATGCCGGAGGTCTGCAGCTGCTGCTGCACGTCGTGGTTGCGGAAGCTGCCGTCGGTCGGCACGCCGACGCAAGCGGGGTTGCCCGCCACCGTGATGCCGTCACAAGGGTCTCGCGACAACTTCGGTGCATCGCTGGCGCCGCCAGCAAAGATGTCGGCAACCGTCGGCGCGCGGAACACCTTGGACACCGTACCGCGCAGGAGCAGGTCTTCGATCGGACGCCATTCCAGCGCAATCTTGTAGTTGCTGGTGCTGCCGAACGAGCTGTACTTCGAATAGCGGTCGCCGATCGTCATGTTCAGTGCATGCACAAACGGAATATCCTTGAGGATCGGCACGAACAGTTCCGCGTACCCTTCCTTGACGTTGTAGCCACCCTGCAGCGCCGACGCGCACTGGCTGCCGAGAATGCAGGTGAAGGTGTTCTGGTCGAGGATCAGCGAGGTGTCGACGTTGGAGTGCGTGTACTCGGTCCGGTAGTTCGCGCCCAGTGCCAGCTGCACGCTGCCGCCCGGCAACTCGAACAGCGGACCATTGAAGTCCAGGCGCTTCACCGTTTCAATCGTATAGGTGTTGCTGACACCCGGGGACGAAGCCTTTTGCAACGCAGCGAGTGACGCCGGCGAGGTGAAATCAAACGGGTTGAACGGTATACAGCCAGCGATAGGCGAAGTCCGCGTGCCGCACATGATGGCACCAACGGGGCCAACCAGAGGATCGGAATTCTGGAACGAGGGACCGGTGCCCTTGTTCAGGACGCCGATATTCGGCAGACCGTACGTTACCCCGCTCAAATTGCCATGGCCGTAGTCATAGCCGAGATCCCAGTTCCACTGTTGGTCGTTCCAGACGTTGAACGTGCCCTTGAAACCGACTGCGATCTGGTCGTCGTTGCGGCCTGCGGCCCTGTGACGGTTCCCACCTGCGACGAGGCGGGCTGCGAGCGCCGAGCCGCCCTTGCGATAGTCGACGCCGAACGGGTTGTAGTAGCTGTCCTTGGAGATGATCGCGCCACCGGACGTGCTGTAGATGCCCGGAGCAAGCTGGAACGCGGCCGCGGTCTTGTTGTGCAGCACGGACAAGTACGCTTCCACGTTGTCCGTCAATTTGTAGTTGCCATTGAGGAACAGCCCTGTGCGTTCCTGCGGGGTCATGATCAGGTTGACCGTCGCGAAGTTGTATTTGTCGCTCGGACCCGCCGCACTCGCATTGTTGCGATAGCAGTGGTAGTCGGTTGCGAGATTCAAACCCGAAGCGCCCGGATTCAGTGCGACATACCCGCAGGGAAATTGGCCCGACAGTGCAGCCGGCACCTGGATATGGCCGAACTGCGACGACGTCGAACCACCGATAGTGGTGTGAACGGGATTTCCACCGGGTGGGCCGAGGCCGTTGGTACCGTAGAGCGAGACCGAGTTCCTGGCGAAGTCGCGGTGACCAGAAAGGACGCCGTCGATCTTCTTGTAGCTGACGCCGGCCATGATGCTGCCCTTGTCGGAACTCTGGCCAAACGTGAACTGGTAACCGCGGCTTGCGCCGTCATCATGATCGGAGATGCCGTAGTCGACCGTGAACTCGGCGCCCTGATAGTCGCTGCGCAGGATGAAGTTGACGACGCCTGCGATTGCATCCGAGCCGTACACCGACGAGGCACCATCGGTCAGGACTTCGATGCGCTCGACCATGTTCGCGGGGATCGCATTCGGGTCGCCCGTCAGGAAGCGATGACCGTTGATCAGCACGAGGGTACGCGGCGAGCCGAGGCCGCGCAGTCCGATGCTCGAAAAGCCACTGCCACCGGAGTTGTTGACCTGCGGATTGGTGTTCGGGCCGGTCACCGCCGGCAACGACTGCACGAGGTCGCCGAGAGTCAGCTTGCCGGTCTTTTCGATCGCGGCGCGATCGATGGTGACGACCGGATTGGACGTTTCGATATCGACGCGACGGATATTGGAGCCCGTCACCGTGATGGTTTCGAGCTTCTGCGTTTGCGCATCCTGGTCCTGCGCAAGGGCGGATACCGGCAAGAGCCCAAGCACGGTCAAGGCGGCCAGTGATTTGACGCTCATCGGCGTCGTCGAGAAGCTGGCTTTTGTATCGAGCGCCAGTCGGATCGCTTGTCGGAGCAGCGTGTTGTTCATTCGAATTTCTCCTGTTTTCTGTAGTGGCTTTCTTGAGAGCCAGGATCGGAGCCGCAGCGCCCGATCAGATTCAACGATGCAACGCAAAAGTCGCCCTTGCCCCGGGCGTCACCTCCTCGTCAATTTCGATATGCGAAGGACTTCATGCCACGCTCGACGCTCGGCACTGCACATGCGCCATCGCGTCCGTGTCGGGGTCATGCGACGGCTCGCAACGACGCATACCGTTCGCCGCGTACGTCGGTCGCAGTAATGCCGAAGCGGCGCTTGAATGAACGCGCGAATGCCGAGCGGTCCTCGTAGCCGCTGATGCGCGCAACTTCCGCGACCGCTAACACGCTGGTATTCAATAGACGATGGGCATGGCGCAATCGTTGCTCGATCAACAACGCGTGCGGCGTCTCGCCAAAAGCGGCGCTGAAAGCGCGGATGAAGTGGCACGGCGAGTAGCTGGCGATGCGAGCGCACTCGGCCAGATCGAGCGTCCGGTGACAACCCACCGTCATCAGGTTCCGCACGCGTTGAAGACGCAGGAAAACGCCGCGTCGCTGGGCATAGGTCCTGCCCGGGCAACGGTCGATGATGTCGTGGTATTCGGCCTGCAGGTCGGCGATCGCTGTCGCGGCGGACACCAGAGCCGCATCGATGGCATAGCCGTCACCCGGCGGATTCGCGCCCGCGCGCACCAGCGCCGCGACGCTGCGCAGGACGAGTTTGTCGACATCGTGCTGTGCCGGCAGCAACACGGATCCGGGCATGCAGCTTGCACTGTCAGAGCCCGTCAGCGCGCGCCACGTTTGCTCGCTGGTCATGAGCATGATCCACAACGCCGGGCCACGGCCGGTGATCTGCACGCTCTGCATTGCGTCGAAGACGACGAGTTGGCCGCGCGTCAATGTCTGGGCCGTATCACGGTCGAAAAACTGCACGCGTCCTTTCAGGGGAACAAGAATCGCGACCGCCGCCGTCTGCCCGTACAGGACGCAGCCGCGGCCCGAACCGGCAACGATGCGCAGCGCATCCTTGCCAATTGCACTTTCCGGTTCTGCCATCTTCCCTTTGCTGCCTTCGGCGAGCCGTTCGAAATGGATGTGCATGAATGGGCACCGTTGTTTATTGATGGCACTTGATGGATGGCGATGGCCGAAATGCGCGGTCGGCACGATGTGGCATGCACGCCTGCGAAACCCACGTCAGCGCATTCGCATTCGGCGAACTCCTGCCTTGCAAGAAAATGAGCGCGTCGAATACCCTCTGGTCGCCAATGACCAGCAACGCTGTATCCCCGCGACGGCCCGCACCCCGGTTACGTCCCATCGACAGGGGCTGCGGTTGTCCCACGCATGCAGGGTGCCGCTGCGACTGCGATACTCCAAAATGGCGATCCGACGCATCGGTAAAGTCGATGGGAGCAAGTGCTCATGAAGACAGAGCTTGAACTTCGACATCTGCGGGTCTTCGTGGCCGTGGCCGAATTGGGCGCGTATACGCGCGCCGCGCGATCGCTGGGTCTCTCGCAGTCAACGGTGTCTGAAACGCTGAGTGCGCTGGAGCGCACGCTCGGCACCGCGGTCTTTCGCAAGGGAGTCAAGGGCGCGATGTTGACGCCGGCGGGCGAGGCGTTGCTTCCGTATGCGCGGCGAATGCTCGCCCTGACGGGCGAATTGGTCGCGGAGCTGGCGAGTGTGACGACCCATGTGAGCGCAACGCTCGTCGTCACAGCCGTGGAGTCGCTCAGCACGTATGTGCTTCCGTCGCGCCTGGCAAACTTGCGCAAGCGCTGGCCCAAGGCGCGCATGGAGTTGGTTACGGGAACGTGCAACGAAATTCGCGAAAGCGTCGCGGCGGGGAAGTGCGATCTCGGTCTGGTTCTCGAAGCCGAGAGTGGCGTTGAGGATCATTCGATTCTGGCGAAGACGCGCCTGGTGATCGTCGCATCGCCTGCGCATCCCTTCGCAAATCGCCATGCATCAGCAGATCAGCTCCGTCGCTGCGACTTCTACATGAGCGATGCGGCGGGTGACTACCACCAGGTGCTCAGGCATTTCTTCGAAAGCACGCAGACCCCGCTGCCGCGGACGCAGGCACTCGGAACGGTGGAAGGCGTGAAGCGAGGAATCCTGACCGGCGGAACAGCACTCGGCCTCCTTCCGGCACACGCTGTCGAGCAGGAATTGCGCGACAGCGTGCTCGCTGAAGTGAACGTCATCCCTTCCCTGCGAGGACTCGCGATGCGGGCGATACTTCCGCCGGGCGTTTCCTCCCCGCCGATGGTCGACGATCTGATCGAGAGTCTGCGCGTTTCTCCGATCCGCGGCTGAGGCCTCGCCCATAGAAAGCGTGGTCTTGAGCGTGCTCACGCAGGGGTACGCTGAAAAACGAGCGACGAGCTGAATGCGGCGCTCTTCAAGACAGAGCGCTCTAGCCTTCCCTTCAAAGGGAGGGTTGGGTGGGGGCGGTGTTCTTGCGGGGTATCAAACGCCGCACTTGGCCATCGCACTTTGGCAATCACGCATGGTGGGTGCTGCTGTCTGCGGGAGCGGCTTCAGCCGCGATGCTTTTCGCTGTGCTTCAGCACCGCGATAACCGACCACGGTGCAATTTATTTTTGTAGGAGCGGCTAAGCCGCGATGCTTTTGGCCGTCCTTCAGCGCCGCGATGGCCGTCCATGGTGCGATTTGTTTTTTTTGTAGGAGCGGCTCCAGCCGCGATGCTATTGGCTGCCCTTCAGCGCCGCGATGGCCATCCACGGTGCGATTTGTTTTTGTAGGAGCGGCTCCAGCCGCGATGCTTTTGGCTGCCCTTCAGCGCCGCGACAGACGTCCACGGCGCGATCTTGTTTTTTGTGGGAGCGGCTTCAGCCGCGATCCTTTTGGCTGCCCTTCAGCGCGGCGATGGCCATCCACGGTGCAATTTATTTTTGTAGGAGCGGCTTCAGCCGCGATGCTTTTGGTCTTCCTTCAGCGCCGCGATGGCCATCCACGGTGCGATTTGTTTTTTTAGGAGCGGCTTCAGCCGCGATGCTATTGGCTGTGCTTCAGCACCGTGATAGACGTCCACGGCGCGATTTTGTTCTTTGTGGGAGCGGCTTCAGCCGCGATGCTTGTTGTGAGGACAGCATTGCGGCTGAATCCGCTCCTAAAAGAGAGTGCTAAAAATGCGCGCTCTGGCAAGAAACTGCGTGTCATTTGCCGCGTCTCAACT
>JBDSXV010000159.1:0-7356 GCA_039926025.1 Dokdonella sp. | reverse complement strand
TGCACGTCGGCGACATCGTCATCGCCGATTCGATCCGCCGACCGGGCGAGCGCAATCTGCGTCGCATCGTCGCCATGGGTGGCCAGCACGTGCTCGTCGATTCAGAGGGCTTGCACGTGGATGGCGTCCTGCAGAAACATATTCACCAGCGGGGCAGCGATGTGATAGCGCCGAAATTCATGCTGTTTCCGGACGTCGAACTCGACCCCGACCATCTGTATCTGATGGGCGACAATCGAGGAAACAGTTTCGACAGTCGAACAGAAGGCCCCTATTCGCGGTCGCGGATTCACGGCAAAGCCACTGCCATCTGGTGGTCGTCCGCGCCGCAAAGGCGTGGGGCGTTTCCCACCCCTTGAAAGACGCCATCAGGCAATCCCCAATCTAAGGGGACAATCTAAGGAGAGGGAGGTAGTTAAACGCAGTCAACTTCAAGCGATGCGCCGCGACCTGCCGCTCTGGCGCCAACACGCTGGACTGCTCAACGCGCGCTCGACCATATCCCGTTTGACTACCTCCGCCCCCGTGGATTGATTCGGAGTCTGACGACACGCGGGGATTTCACTCCACCCCAATATTGATATTGCATTGAGGGAAACCGCCGGCATGAGGGCGCTTAAGATAGTACGGGTGATAGCTGTATTCATCGCCGGCGCGTGCGCTGGAGGATACGCCGTTCTATTCACCACGCTCTGGCTGGGCACTCTCGCGTTGGCGCAAGCGCAGTTGCATAGTAGGTACGACGTAGGCAACGGCGGCGTCGTTTACTTTTTCCTAGGTATTGCGTTAGGTATTTTCGCAGCGCCGTTCGCCGGCGTGCTAGGTGTCATCGTTGTCGAGCGCATGATCGAGAGCTGGTCAAAGTTTCGCGCGCCACAAGCGAAGCTGTGAGTGGAGTGCGCGACAAAGATGCGGTCGGGGTCATATTCGCAGGCACCGATATCCGGCACGCCGCCGACCATGCGCGCAAAACCGTTCCCGCGCTGGTCGATGCTGAAGTTGCGTATGTTGTTGCCGGCGTTGATCGCAGGGCTGCCAGGTAGCCAAGAACGGTGTCAGCTTCACTTCCTGACGATCAACCGAGGAGAGTTCCTGCAGCCAGCGTCGGTTGACACACCTGTCGCGCCCAAGCGCTTGCGCCGATCCTCGGCCAATGGCCAGACAACCGCGACTCGACCTGCCCGGTATCCCGCAACATGTCGTGCAGCGCGGCAACCATCGCTTGCCCTGCTTTCTCGATTCGTCAGATCGTCGCCAATACCTGCATTTGCTCAACGACGCGTTGCACGCTACGGGCTGTGAGCTGCACGCTTATGTGTTGATGGACAATCATGTCCACATGCTGATCACTTCGCCTGAAATTGGCGCGATTGCCGCGCTCATGCAAAAGGTCGGACGCAGCTACGTCGGCCAGTTCAACGCACGTCACCGGCGCACCGGTACTTTGTGGGAAGGTCGGTACAAGGCATGCCTGGTCGAGAGCGAAAGTCATGTACAGCGTTGCCACCAATACATCGACCTCAACCCACTGCGCGCCCGCGTGACGGATGAGCCAACCAACTATCCTTGCTCCAGCTGTTCAAGCCATTGTGGACAGTGGGTCGATCGCCTTCTCACTCCTCATCCCGCGCATGCCGCATTGGGCACAACACCCGACGCGCGCGCACAGGCGTACCGGCAACTGTTGCGCGAAGCTCTGTCCGAAGATCATCTGACGACGCTTCGGAACTATCTCCAGCAGCAACGCGCCTTGGGCCGTGACGATTTCCGCGCCATGGTCGAAGCGAAGACCCGGCGCTTCGCCGGCGGGCGGCCCGCGCATCGCCCGCACCGAAACTGGTAGGCCACTGCGTAAGTGGACCTGACGCCGCTCCCCTCTAATCTTACCGGGCCCACCAAGGCGAGAAGAACAGCGTGGCGTTGATCGCGAATCCGACATTCCAGATGGCCGTGCGCGTCCACGCGTAGTTGGCGAGATACGCGATGACGAAGCCGATCCGCGCAATGACGAATGCGACAGCGAGCTCGTCGACAAGGCCCTGCGGCACCTGCCTGAACTCGGCGAGCAGAACGGCCACAGCGAAAAAGGGAAACGTCTCGATGCCGTTCTGATGGGCGCCAACGGCGCGCTGACGAATCGGCGTGGACCAGAACGCCGGGTCTCGCGGTCGGGCATTGTCGAATTCGCGCCAGCCCAACGGCTTGAAAGGCGCGATCGTCAGCAGGTAGAGAAGCACGGCAGCGAACAGGCATCCATCGGCAATGGTCATCATTTCCTGCGCGCAATAAACGGAATCGGCGCCAAGTGTAGTTGATCGCCCACAGGCGTCGATCCCAGGCCCAACCCCGAACCGTTCTTCGAGGAATTTTGCGCTAGGCTTTGCCGAGTGGATCCCGAGGGTGAGGAATGCAGATGATCGTTAGGCGACCGCGACAGTGCCGGCATGGTGTTACCCGCCGCGTGCTATGGGCCGCTCTCGCGTGCGCGACCCCTGCGCTGCACGCGGCGACGTTTACCTGGTTGGGACTCGGCAACTCCAACAACTGGGTAGACAATAGCGGCAACTGGAGTTCCAGCAGCCCCGATCCCTATCCCGGATACCTCTCTCTCCACGATGGCGTGGTGCTGCCGGCAGTGTCGCAGGGATACCAGATCACGCTTTTTGGGAATTTTGCGATCGACGGCGTTAGCGTGGGCGCGCCTTACGTGCTCACCGTAACCGGGGGTTTGATACTCCAGCAGGCTGTCAGCGGCGATGGTCTCGCCATCAACTTGCTGGGTGGCAACGTGCTTTTCAAAGTCAGCTCCAGCGCCGGCAGCACGACGATCAGCGGCGACCACGACAGCGAGTTGGCTTTCTTGGACAATGCCACGGCTGCAACGGCGGACATCGAGAGTGCCGGCCTCGTCACGTTCCAGGGCAATGCCACGGCATCGAACGCGAGCCTGTCGCTCATCGGCGGAAGTTTGGACGTGAGCGGGATGGCGTCGCCTCTGACACTGGGCGCGTTGCACGATACGCTCGCTTCGCCTGGCTCCCTGATATTGGGAAGCACGTCGCTCACTCTGCAAAGCGCGGCGGATCAAATCTTCCACGGCAGCGTCGCAGGCAGTGGCGTGCTCACGCAGGCAGGCGCTGGCAGGCTCACCCTGAGCGGCAACAATGAAACCTTTGCGGGCAGCCTGATCGTTCAGGCGGGCGCACTGCAGCTGGATGGCGATTTCAGCGTAGCGCCAGTAAGCGTTCAAGGCGGCGCCAGCTTGCGTGGTGGAGGCCGCGTCGGGACGGTGAGTTTGTTTGACGGCACGCTCGCGCCGGGCGGTGGTGCTGGGGTGAGCTTGCGCGTGGCGTCGCTCGCCTGCACCGATGCGCAGATCGTATTTGATCTGGATGCGAGTGCACGCCTTGTCATCGACCAAGCGCTTGCCGTGTCGCAATGTCCACAATGGCACATAACGCTGACAGCTTCACAGCCCATCGCTTCTGCACAGTCCTTCAATGTAGCGACGCTCAGTTCGGGCACCGACTACACGCTTGCCGATATTTCGATCACGCCACCTGCAGGCCACACAGCACGTGCCAGCCGCGAGGGCAACGACATCGTCGTGACGCTGTACGATCCGGCCGATGAAATTTTCGGAGACAGTTTCGATTGACGCTTCCAGGAACGGGGAAATCCCTGCAATCCAAGGCGACGGAGCTGGCTAACCGCAGTCAACCTCAGGCGATGCGCCGCTATATGCCGCTCGCCTGGCGCAAGCTGGCCGCTTCAATTCGCGTTCGACCAAATCCGGTTCAACTACCACCGTCCCCTCATACTCGCCTATCGACCTCCGGCACTCACGGCCCTTCCATCGATGACCTCGTCGGGGAGCTGCCAACCTCCACGCACGTCGTATTCGCCCGCCCCACTGCTGGCCACGAGAACGATTTCTTTCGGGCGCCAGAGGATCGGTTTGACGAGACGCGGCGCTTCGATTCTGCCTTCGCTGTAGAGCCACGTGACATGTGGGCGAAAACCATGTTCGCGCGGGTGAATGAAGGGACAACCCGCGAGACGATTGTCGAGGCGACCCACCAAGTGCATAAGCGCGGCAGGTGACAGCCTCGGTTCGAACACCCATGGCGACGAGCCTGGTCGGCCCGGAAAGCACGCGCTGCGGGTGAGTTCGATGCTGAGGGGCTCGAGGGGTACGTCACTCATCACCGCATCCACCGCGGCCTCGAGCAACTGGTTCGATTCGGAGCACTCCCCAAGAAATCGCAGGGTCAGATGAAGGCGATCGCGCGCCACGGGCCGGCCGCGCAGGCCGAGTTCGCGTTGAAGGGCGGCTGCGGTAAGGCATGTGGCGTCACGCGCTGCCGCATCTGGCAGGAGGGCGAGGAAGTACGTGATCAATTTGGCCACCTTTTCGTTGACGTGTTATTTGATACAGGTGCTCGGCTTGTGTCTTTCGCGAACGTCTTATCGTCAGCGATTCCAGTTCATCCCCATCCAGGTGTGGACATCGTTTGCGTTGGGACCCGCGGCTTTAACGGCCATGGCGAGTTCCTGGCGTGGAATGCCCAGTTTGATCGTCCACTACTGAACGTCTTCCCCATCGTTGCCGTCGATCAATATCAAGCGACTCGTGGCATCGATCTCATCTTGGGTTTTCAATTTCGTTTGGCTCCTCATATTCACGGTCTGGACATGGGAATTGGGCGGCCCACGCCAGGGTTGTCAGACCGTGGCAACCCAAGGTTGCCAGCTGTCGCCGCCAAACACCCCACACGATACCGCTGCCCGGCGAAACGAACGGCAACGAGATGAGGCGGTCACAGCAAACCGTTCACACTCGGATTCGACTTCTCATCGCTCCCTGAATTTTTTCCGAATATCAAAAAACGGGGATCCGCTCGTTCATTGTCCATTGCTCGGCGATTCGTAGATTGCGCACCTCACATCGATCAATCAACGCACGGTCGGAGGCCCTATGCGTACGTCATCGCAGCCCCCGTATCTATCAACCGGGGGACATTGGGGAACGACGTCGCTGCTTTGGCGAGGCGCGTGTACCCGTCGCTCGCGGACGGCCCAGGCACCGTCTGGGCGGACGAACGAGCGCACGTTTTTTCGAGCGAATTCGATCAGGCAGGTAGCAGCATCCCTGCTCATTGGATCGCCGGAACCTACGCGTTCGGACAACCGATTCAGGAGATCGAAGACGATTTTCTGGTGCTCGTTGAAGAGCGCTCAAGGACCTGGATTCTCCAATGAGATCGATCACTTTCACCCACAGCGAACCCACAGAGGAGACGACAATGGACGCGATTGCCCTGCTTAAAGAGGATCACAAGACGGTGCGTGCGTTACTCGGAGAACTCGAGTCGACTACCGCGCGAGCAGTCAAGCGGCGTCGCGAGTTGCTCGCCAAGATCGAAGCGAATCTCAAAGCGCACACGACCATCGAAGAAGAACTTTTCTATCCAGCATTCAAGGAAGCCGGCCAGAAGAACGACGATGACAAGATGTACTTCGAGGCGCTCGAAGAGCATCGCGCGGCTGGTGATCTGGTGTTGCCGGACCTGCTTGGAACAGATCCGGCAAGCGAGCAGTTCAGCGGACGAGCAAAGGTCTTGAAGGAGCTGGTCGAGCACCATGCGGGCGAGGAAGAAAAAGAGATGTTCCCGCGCGCCAAAAAGCTGCTATCCAAGGATACGCTAGCCGAGCTGGGCGCGGCGATGGATGCTCGAAAGAAGGAGCTGCAGCGCCGGAAGTGATGCGCATGGAGCCCGCGCCGACGACGATCGCTCGGCGCGTCTTCTCCATGCCGCTCTCCGTAACAACGCCACGACGTTGCGGCTGAGGACCTCGACGTCGAGCCCGCCGCCGACGGTTTCCCGATCCAAGGCAATCCAAGGGGCCGGAGGAAGTTTATCGCGGCCGTCCTCGAGCAATGCGGGCCGCGGCCTGCCGCACGGACTGCACCGGGTTCCGATGCGCACAGCGACTGGCGCAGATGGTTGTCCATCAGCACCAAGGCATGCAGTGTGACGCCGACATGCCTTGTTGATCAGATGTCGAAAGGGATGACGATGCTCGTCGTCGATAAGCAGCGCGCAGCGATTCGCACCGCGCTGCGTGATGTGCGCCGGAACGTTGGGGAGTTCCGCCTTGTAGCACGAGGCATGCGCGTTCCTTGCTGAAACTGCCACGTTGCAGAAAACCGCCGCTGAATGTCAGTCTCGAGTCCCGCCCGCGCCTGCAGGAAATTGGCGACGGGCAAGGAGCCTGAGAAGATTTGGCGACTTCTGTCCCTCTTCATGTATACCGCCCCTGTAACAAATTACAGTTTGCAGCCACTGCAGCCGCTTCCTCATGCTCTACACGCCGGCGGCGCGACGAATGCGCTGATTGGCAGGCAATGGGCGGCACGCAGAGTCGGAAGAGATTTAACTACCCTCCGTCCCTCTTCATGCTGACTATTCGATTGGCGTTCGATAGCAGAACGTCGCCGGACATTGGTCCGGCACTAACGGTATCCACTCAAGGAGTCCGATATGGCCAAGTTCATGCGTGCGCTGCGCGTTTCGCTCAACATCCATCCCAACGAGCCCAGCAGTCTTTGGAAGCATTGGGATGTCTGGATCGAGTTCTAGGCGCATATTGCAACTGTTGGGCAGAACTGAGAGGTGGCCCTGATACGGCCACCTCTTTTCGCGAGGTGCATCTTGGCGAACGATTCTCAAACGAATGCCCTCATCAGCGCTGATACGCTGATGGAGCGTGTGCGCACAGAAGGCCCCGTGCTGACTCTGCATGGAGGGGTCATCGGCGTTTACGCTCCCGATCTGGCGATGAAAGTCGACAAGGCAAACAGTGAGGGGTTGAAGGTCGCTGAATCGCTGGTCGACCTCTTCGGTATCCGCAAGGCACGCGACCCGGTCGATTGGCGGGAGGTTCGATCGCTGTTGACCGAGCAAAGCGGAAAGCTCACGAATTCGGATGTGCTTCGCTCGCTTTACCGAAGGATGTCCGAGCATCTGGACGAGCATGCTGGGGTGGACTGCGATGCGACGAACCTGACATGGCAGGCCGTCTCGCGAGGCTTGATCCCCGTTGCCATTGATGGCCTGGATGCGAATGGCGTGCGCGCCGTGATCGCCCGGCAGGAACTTCGCTTCTGGATCCAGCTGAAGCAGCGCATTCCTTTCTGGCGCAGACTTCCGGATTTCCTGCGTGCGCGCGCGGAAACACGCGCCATCAGGAAAAATATCCGCGATCGGATTGCAGCCGGCGAAGTCCGGGATGATTTCGTGCAGTGCCTGGTGGGGTTGGTCGATCGCATCGGAATCGATCGCGTTACTTATC
>JBDSXV010000158.1:0-20533 GCA_039926025.1 Dokdonella sp. | reverse complement strand
TTGATTTTTGCGCAACGTGTTTCAAGCTGGCCCAGCGTGTCGTTCGCAGCCGATTCGTGGCGCGCACTGTCGATGGCCATCTCGAGGCGTCCCAATTCGATCATCAGATCGTGACGCAGAAAGAGTGGGTTGAAACTCATGTTGGTGGCCATGCTGCTCATGATTTTTCGCTCCCGGTTTCCTGTGATAGGTACTCAGCAAGCGGCGTGCCAACTCATGCAGCGCAACGAACTTGCGCATCGACTCATTGCAAGGACAGGAGTAGGCAGCGCATGATTGCGTCCGCGCTGACGCTGTCCGTCGGAATCTGACCCGACGCGCTGCACGGGAACAGCGGAGGACAAGAGTTCGCGATCCTCGTCACAGTCTGCCAGTTGAACTTGCAGCTACGTTGTCAGCCCTGAAATGCAAAAAGCCGACGGTCTCTTCGACCCCCGGCTTCGGATGAAATCTCCCGTCTCTTCGATCACTGGCGCCCGGCACACGGTCCTCTTGGATTCCCCCTGTTCCTAAGACCGCCGGGCGCCAGCCTCGGCTGACATCCGCAGATTCTGGAACAGCGCCGGTAAAACCCTCCCACCGGCGCAATCGGCCCCTGAATTCCGATTGTTCAACGTGCTCGCATACGTCGCGCGCCGGTGGGAGTGCGGAGGATTCAGCATGTTCCGTGCCAGCGCCATTGCGTCGGCTTGTTAGAATGCAGGCTCAGCGAACACGTCGTTCGCGCCCGCGCGAACCGCTTGGCTGATCGCCTGACGGCGCGGGACAAAGAGAACACGCCATGTACAACTATGACGTCATCGTCGTCGGCGGAGGCCACGCGGGCACCGAGGCAGCGCTCGCCAGCGCTCGCTGCGGCGCGCGTACCCTGCTGCTGACCCACAATATCGAGACCATCGGCCAAATGAGCTGCAATCCTGCAATCGGCGGGATCGGCAAAGGGCACCTGGTCAGGGAAATCGATGCACTCGGCGGCGTGATGGCGCAGGCCGCCGACCTCGCCGGCATCCAGTGGCGAACCTTGAATGGGTCCAAAGGGCCGGCCGTGCGCGCGACGCGCTGCCAGGCCGACCGGGTTTTGTACAAAGCAGCCATCCGTCGTCGGGTGGAGACACAGATCGGCCTGCAGATCTTCCAGCAAGCCGTCGATTCCCTGATCGTCGAAGGCGGTTGCGCCCGCGGCGTGGTGACCCAGTCGGGTCTGGAATTCCGCGCTGGGGCGATCATACTGACGGCCGGTACTTTCCTTGGTGGCAAGATCCACGTCGGATTGACGCAGCACGCCGGGGGCCGGGCCGGGGATCCGCCGTCGCTGAAGCTGGCCGAGACCTTGCGCGAGCTGCCGTTTGCGGTCGGTCGCCTCAAGACCGGCACGCCGCCGCGCATCGATGGCCGCTCGATCGACTACTCGCTGCTCGAAGAGCAGCCCGGCGACAAGCCGACGCCGGTGTTCTCATTCCTAGGCTGCGTGGAGCAGCATCCGCGCCAACTCAGCTGCTGGATCACGCATACGAGCGAGCGCACGCACGACCTGATCCGCGGCGCGCTCGACCGTTCGCCCTTGTACGGCGGCATCATCGAAGGCACCGGGCCGCGCTATTGCCCCTCGATCGAGGACAAGGTCGTGCGTTTTGCCGACAAGACCTCGCACCAGATTTTCATCGAACCGGAAGGCCTCGAAACCAGCGAGATCTATCCGAACGGAATCTCGACCTCGCTGCCGTTCGACGTGCAGGTCGAACTGGTTCGTTCGATTCGTGGTCTCGAGAACGCACATATCACGCGGCCCGGCTACGCGATCGAATACGACTATTTCGATCCGCGTGGGCTCTGCGCATCGCTGGAAACAAAGAATGTCGCCGGCCTCTACTTCGCCGGCCAGATCAACGGCACTACCGGTTACGAGGAAGCCGCCGCGCAGGGGCTGATCGCCGGCCTCAATGCTGCGCGGGCGACGCAGGGCCGCGCGCCCTGGACACCGCGTCGGGATGAAGCGTACATCGGCGTGCTCATCGACGATCTCGTCACCAACGGCACCAACGAGCCGTATCGCATGTTCACCTCGCGAGCGGAGTACCGCCTGCATCTGCGTGAAGACAATGCGGACCTGCGCCTGACCGAGCTCGGCTTCGACCTGGGCTGCGTGCCGCAGGAGCGCCGAGATGCACTGTGCCGCAAGCGCGATGCGGTCGCCGTCGAAACGAGCCGCCTGCGCTCGCTGTGGGCGACACCTGCCAATGCACTCGGGGGCGAGGTCGAACGCGCGCTCGGCTTCGCCGTGTCGCGCGAGACGACCGCACACGACTTGCTGCGCCGTCCGGAAGTCCTCTATCGCGACCTGGTGCTGGTCGAAGGCATCGGCCCCGGTGTCGATGAGCCGGCTGTCGCCGAACAGATCGAGGTCGCGATCAAGTACGCGGGCTATCTCGAACGCCAGCGCGACGAAATCGAACGCAACCGTCAGCATGACGAACGCGCCATCCCGTCCAGTTTCGATTTCGACGGCGTGCGCGGGCTCTCGGCCGAGGTGCTGCTCAAGCTGAAGGCTGCGCGGCCGCAGACGATCTCCCAGGCGCGACGCATTTCAGGTGTCACGCCGGCCGCAGTATCGCTGCTGCTGGTCCACCTCAAGCGCGGCGTGCGACACGTCGCCTGAGGCATTGCGCCACTCGCAAAAAAAAGCCGGGCGAGCGCCCGGCTTTTTTTTCATCGAGATCAGCGCGCCTTACTTCTTCTTGCTTGCCTCGACCTTGTCCTGTGCCATGTTCAGCGCATTCATGGCGGCGTCGTGCATCGCCTTGATTTCGCCCTCGCTGACGCTGCCGCCGCCGGGCTTTTCGTTCCACAACACTTCGCCTTTGTCGCCCCAGCCCACGGTCGCGCCGCTCTGCTGCTTCACGACCATCGGCTTGCCATCCTTGTAGGCGTATTTGACCGAACTGCGGCCACCCGCGTCCATCTCGGTGTTGAGGCGGACGAAGCGCACGCCGCTGGTTTCGGCGAAGGCATCCCAGCCGATCGACGCCGTGTCGGTCGTATAGGTACCGGCGACCTTTTTCATGCCGCCGATATGCGCCTGCAGCTTGGCGAATTCTTCCTTCAGCTTTTCCGCCGGCGTCGCTTCGGCGTTCAAGACGACCTGTACCGTCGTGCCGGTGCCGTGGGTGAGCACGGGAGAATTGAGTGCGGGCACGAAGTGGCGCGGACCGTCGATCAACGATGCATTGATCACGTATGTACGCGTCGGTCCGATCTTGCCAGGATCAAAGTCCAACGCAAAATTGAACGGCGGCGCACCGCCGACATCAAAGGTCTTCTCGGCAATCGCAACTTCGGGCGTCGCGATATCGACGAGCTTCACATCCAGCTTGGCGCCAGCGCCGATCGGAATCTGGTCATGGAAGGTGACCGTGCCATTGATGGTTGAACCCGGCGCGATAGCCGGCGGAGCGTTCTTGCCGGCCCCTGCCTGATCCGCGGAATTGCATCCGCCCAGAAAAGCCAGCGCGGCAAGCACCGCGATCCATTGATTCCGCATGACTGCAATCTCCGACAAGACAAGAACGAAAGACATCGTACATCAGACGCCCCGGCACGGCTCGCCGATTGAAACGGGCCTGAAGCCGCAGCGGGGTCGCGCTTCGCGGGCTGCCGCTGACATCATGCGGCCCACTCACCAGTGCATACCGCCACGATAATCTGCGCGCGCCCAGCGTGCAATTGTGTCAGCCAACCGCGAATGAACGAACGGGGTGCGCGACGCTTGCCGTCACGAAAACACTTGCGAACCGGCAATCGCCGCATCGTCCCTGGATGATCACCATTCGCCGCCGTAGGGTCGATCCACTCAAGTTGTCGGCAGCAACGAAATATCCGCAACGCGCAGGAACAGGCTGCGCAGACCACCGAGCAACGCAAGCCGATTGCTGCGCAAGGCCGGATCCTCGGCCATGACCATGACCGTATCGAAATAGCGATCCACCGGCTCACGCAGACGGGCGAGGCGTTTGAGCAGGCCCACATAGTCACGCGCGGCGATCAAGGGTGCGCCATCGGCTTGCGCCGCCTGCAAGGCAAGCGCGAGCTCGCGCTCGGCGCCTGCGTCGAGCAAGCTGTCATCTATCTTCGTGGACGCGACGTCGCCGGCCTGGCGCAGGATATTGCCGATGCGCTTGTTCGCGGCGGCGAGCGCTTGCGCTTCGGGCAGCTTCGTGAATTCGACCACTGCGCGCAGGCGACGATCGAAATCCGTGAGATCCGATGGCGCCAGCGCGCGCACGGACTCGAACGGCTCGCCGCTGATGTCCTGATCAGCGTAGTAGCCGCGCAGACGATCGAGGATGAAATCGCGCAGATCCGTTGCAAGCTCAGCGCGGCGTTTTCCCGCATCGAGTGCGGGCGTCTTGCCGTCCTTGCTTGTCGTGAGACCCGCGGCCAATGCACTGTCAGGCAGCAGCGCGAGCGCTTCCGCCAATTGAGCATCGAGATCGAACTGCAGATCGCCTTCGATCAGGGTCCGTGCAAGCCCCAGCGCAGCGCGCCGCAGCGCAAACGGATCCTTGTTACCGGAAGGTTTCATGCCGACTGCGAAGATGCCGGCCAAGGTGTCGATCCGCTCGGCGACCGCCAGCACCTGCCCAACCTTTCCCTGCGCGATCTTGTCGCCAGCGAATCGCGGTGCGTAGAACTCATCCAGTGCGGCAGCGACTTCAGTCGGCTCGCTGCTCGCCTTCGCGTAGTAGCGACCCATCACGCCTTGCAGCTCCGGAAATTCGCCGACCATGCGCGTGAGCAAATCACATTTGCTCAAGGCAGCCGCGCGCGTCGCCAGCGCCGCATCGACACCGACGCGATTGCCGATCACGCGCGCGAGCTCGGCCACACGCACAGTCTTGTCCCAGACCGAGCCGAGCGCCAGCTGGTAGGTCACGTTCTTGAGACCCTCCTGATAGTCGACCAGCGGCGTCTTCAGGTCTTCGTCATAGAAGAACTTCGCATCGGCGAAGCGCGGACGGATCACGCGCTCGTAGCCCTTGCGGATCTCGGCGGGATCCTTCGATTCGATATTCGCAACGCCGATGAAATGTTCGGTCAATTTGCCGTTTTCATCGGCCGCTCCTGCGCATCCTGCGCCCGCGGCACTCGTACGTCCCTGTACATCGAATACCGGCACGAACTTCTGGTTCGTCTCCATCGTCATCACCAGCGCTTCCTGCGGCACGGCGAGGAACTGACGGTCGAACGTGCACGCGATCGCGACCGGCCACTCGGTCAGGTTCGCGATTTCGTCGAGCAATCCTTCGGACAAACGCGGCACCCCGCCCGTCTGTGTTGCAACGCGCTCAATCTCGCTGCGCACACGCGCACGGCGCGCAAGCGGGTCCGCGATCACCTTCGCCGCAATCAACGCGTCCAACCATGAATCCGCATCGACTACATGTATCGGCTGCGGATGGTGGTAGCGATGACCGCGCGAACTGCGTCCGGACGTGAGGCCGAAAATCTCGCCGGCGATCACGGCATCGCCGTGCAGCATGACCAGCCAGTGCACCGGCCGCACGAAACTGTAGTCGTGGTCGCCCCAGCGCATCGGTTTTGGAATCGGCAGCGCCTTCAGCGCCTCCGTGACGATTTCGGGAATCAAGGCCGCGGTCGGCTGACCCGGCTTTTGCGCGCGGTGCACGAACCAGGCACCTTTGTCCGTTTCGAGTTTCTCCAGCTGCGCGACGTCGACGCCGCAGCTCTGCGCAAAACCGATCAGCGCCCTGGTCGGCTCGCCGTTCGCATCGAGTCCTGCATTCAAGGCGGGGCCACGGCGCTCCTGCGATTGATCCGGCTGCGCAGCAGCAACGCCTGGAATCCACACCGCAAGCCGTCGCGGCGAGCAATAGGCTTTCGCGTCGCCGATGCCGGCGTGGATGCCGCGTTTCGTCAATCCGTCGCACACACCCTTCGCGAATGCAGCGCTCAGTTCATCGAGTGCCTTCGGCGGCAATTCTTCAGTTCCCAGCTCGATCAGCAAGGAAGGCGCGCTGGCGATGGACATCATGCGACCTCCTTTTTGTCTTTCCTGACGTCGATGTCTTTCTTGAGTCCGGGGAAGCCGCGTTTTTCGCGTTGCGCGTAATACGCTTCGGCGACCGCGCGAGACAGTGTGCGCACACGCAGGATGTAACGCTGGCGTTCGGTCACGCTGATCGCGCGACGCGCATCGAGCAGGTTGAATGTGTGGCTGGCCTTGGTGACCTGTTCGTACGCGGGCAGCGGCAAGCCGGCCTCGACCAGCTTTTTCGCTTCGCCTTCGCAGACATCGAACCAGCGCAACAATTCGGCCACGTTCGCATGTTCGAAGTTGTAGGTGCTCTGCTCGACTTCGTTCTGATGAAATACGTCGCCGTACGTGACGGTGCCATGCGGCGCATTCGCCCAGACGAGATCGAACACGTTGTCGACGTTCTGCAGGTACATCGCGAGGCGTTCGAGTCCGTAGGTGATCTCGCCCGTGACCGGGCGGCATTCGAGCCCGCCCGCCTGCTGGAAGTACGTGAACTGGGTGACTTCCATGCCGTTCAACCAGACTTCCCAGCCGAGTCCCCAGGCGCCCAGCGTCGGCGATTCCCAGTTGTCCTCGACGAAGCGGAGGTCGTGCACCAGCGGATCGACGCCGAGCGCCTTGAGCGAGCCGATGTACCGATCGAGGATATCGTCCGGGTTCGGCTTCATCACCACCTGATACTGGTAGTAGTGCTGCAACCGGTTCGGATTGTTGCCGTAACGGCCGTCGGTCGGCCGTCGGGACGGCTGCACATAGGCGGCAGCCCATGGCTCGGGACCGATTGCGCGCAAGAACGTCCCCGGATGGAAGGTGCCTGCACCCACCTCCGTGTCGAGCGGCTGGATCAGCACGCAGCCCTGGCCAGCCCAATATGTATTGAGCGTCTGGATAATTTCCTGGAATGTCGGTCCTGGCATGCGCCGGCTCACAAAGTTGCACGCGAAAAGCGCGCTAGTATAACGGCCGATGCGCAACGCAGACTCGACGATATGGCCAGCGTGACCCCGATCCCGCCAGGTTCGAAGCCCGGAGCGGCAACCGAACTCGGCTTGCATCGACGGCTCGATCTCGATGAGACGCTCGCTGCGCTGGTCGCCGATGGCGTGCTCAGCGATGCCGACGGCAAGCGCGTGCGCGCCGATGTACGCACTGCGCGCGCACGAACCGAACTGCACCCGCTGGTGCTGGTAGCAAATCTGAAGCTCACTGACGGGCGCCGCCCCGACAAGCCACTGAGCCTGGAAGTACTGACCCAGTGGCTGGCCGATCGGGCGTCCCTGCCCTATCTCAAGATCGATCCGATGAAGATCGACGTGCCGGCGGTGACACAGGTCGTGAGCCACGCCTATGCGCAGCGCTACCGCATCCTGCCGGTTGCAGTCAGCGAGATGCAGGTTGTTTTTGCCACCTCGGAACCTTTTGACACACGCTGGATCACCGACCTTGGTCATATTCTGCGCCGCGACATCCAGCGCGTGGTCGCCAGCCCGCTCGATGTCGGTCGCTATCTGACCGAATGGTGGAGCGTGCAGCGTTCCATCCAGCGTGCCAAGGATGCCAAGAACGACCTCAGCGACGGCCGCGCGATCCTCAATTTCGAGCAGCTGGTCGAACTCGGAAAAGCCGGCGATGTCGGCGTAGATGATCGCCACGTCGTGCACATCGTCGACTGGCTGCTGCAGTACGCGTTCGACCAACGCGCCTCGGACATCCATCTGGAGCCGCGCCGCGACACCAGCAACATCCGCTTCCGCATCGATGGCGTGATGCAGAAGGTGTTCGATTTGCCGACGCCGGTGATGACAGCGGTCACGTCGCGCATCAAGATCCTTGGTCGCATGGATGTCGCCGAGAAGCGTCGTCCGCAGGACGGTCGCATCAAGACGCGCTCACAAGGCGGGCGGGAAGTCGAGCTGCGTCTGTCCAGCATGCCGACCGCATTCGGCGAAAAGATCGTGATGCGTATCTTCGACCCGGACATCGTGGTGAAGGAGTTTCGCCAGCTCGGTTTCGCGCCTGACGAAGAGAAACTGTGGCGCGAGTTCGTCGATCGCCCGCACGGCATCGTGCTGGTCACCGGCCCCACCGGTTCGGGCAAGACGACAACGCTGTATTCGACCCTGAAGGTATTGGCGACACCGGACATCAACGTCTGCACGGTTGAAGATCCCATTGAAATGGTGTCGCCCGAGTTCAACCAGATGCAGGTGCACAACGCGATCGACCTCGATTTTGCGGCCGGTGTGCGCACCCTTATGCGCCAGGATCCGGACATCATCATGGTCGGCGAAATCCGCGACCTCGAGACCGCACAGATGGCGGTTCAGGCATCACTGACCGGACACCTGGTGCTGTCGACCCTGCACACCAACGACGCGCCGAGCGCGCTGACCCGACTGCTCGATCTTGGCGTGCCGAACTACCTGATCCAGTCGACCCTTACGGGCGTCGTCGCGCAACGACTTGTGCGCACGCTATGCCCGCACTGCAAGGCGGAAGCGCCGCTGGATGTGCAGGCGTGGGCGGCGCTGACACATCGTTGGCACCTGGCACCGCCGACGAAAAACTATGGTCCCGTAGGTTGCCTCGAATGTCGCAAGACCGGCTTCCTCGGTCGCACCGGCATCTATGAAATGCTGCGAATCTCATCGGGGATCCGCGCGCTGATCCAGCCGAGCATGGATCTGGAGAAGCTGACCCAAACCGCGTTCGAGGAAGGCATGCGGCCGTTGCGTGCCTCGGCCGCGGCACAGGTCGCGCGCGGCATCACCACGATACCCGAAGTCATCCATGTCCTTCCGCCGACAGATTGATTCACGACCCGCATCGCGATTCCTGATCGTGCAGACCGGCAGCACTTTGCCGGAATTGCGCGCGCGGCGCGGGGATTTTCCGGATTGGTTCCAGCGCGGCCTCGGACTGCATCGCTCGGAAATCGACATAGCGCGCGTCGATATCGGCGAGGTGTTGCCCGCCGGTACGCGCGGCTATGCTGGGGTGATCGTGACGGGCTCACCTGCGATGGTCAGCGAACGCCTGCGCTGGAGCGAAGACACTGCGGCATGGCTGCGCGCGGCGATCGAGAAGGAAACCCCGGTACTCGGTGTTTGTTACGGACATCAACTGCTGGCCCACGCGCTCGGTGGCCGCGTCGACTATCACCCGGGCGGGCGTGAAGTTGGCACGGTCGGCATCGAACGCCTCTCCGCCGCCGCCGACGATGCCCTGCTGCAAGGCTCGCCATCTAGTTTCATGGCGCATGCCTCACATCAACAGAGCGTGCTAGAACTGCCCGAAGGAGCGGTCACGTTGGCTCGCTCGGCGCATGATCCGCATCATGCGGTGCGCTATGCAGCACGCGTATGGGGATTGCAGTTCCATCCGGAATTCAGTGTCGAGATCATGCGCGGCTACCTGCGTCGTCGACGCCTAGCCGCCAATGGCGACTGCCCAGCCGCTTGCTGTGTCGATCGCGCCGATGCGCCGGCGCCCATTGCACGACGATTGCTTCGTCGTTTTCGCCAAATCGCGCGCACAGGGTAGGCGCGGATCAGTTGACCCATCGCGCCAGCAGCGCGATCTGGTCCGTCTTCAGGCTCGGCGCGCGCGCGCCGAACGGCGGATCGCGGCCAGCGGATCACCCAGCTTCAAGCCGGAAAGGTAGTCGCTGATCGCCTGGTTGGTGACATCGTAAAGCGGTCGCCCCATCACCGCCGCTGCGGCCTTGAGACTGTCACGTACTTGCTTGGACACACGCAGGCTGGCATCGCGTGCGTCGTCTTTTTGCACCATGTTCTTTTTCATGTTTTTCCACCGCAATATTGCAAATCGGCAAGGATTCTGCCTCGTGCAGAAGTGTAACTGTGCGGCGAACGGCATTCGATACGGCTGATTGCGGGACAGTGTGACGTTTTGTGACCGAATGATTCGTGTTTTCTCTATATTTTTCGGTAAGTTGAAGCGGAATCAGGAGTGAAATCGCTCGCCCGGCCTGGACTGTCCTGAGGGATCGCCACCTGTCAGCGTGCGGGCTCCGATGATGCCAACTTCATAGAGCAGGCACATCGGAATGGCAAGCATGGTCTGCGACAGCACATCTGGCGGCGTCAGTACGGCGGCAATTGCGAACGAACCGACGATCGCGTAGCGCCGGCTTTGCGCGAGCTGCTCGGTGCTGACCACGCCAAGGGCGACCAGGATGACGAGAACCACGGGCACTTCAAAACACAGGCCGAAGGCAAGGAACAGCATCAGCACAAAGTCGAGATAGCGCCCGATATCCGGCATCACAGAAACACCGGCTGGGGCGACAGCCGTCATGAAGGTGAATACTGCCGGCAGCACCAGGAAGTACGCGAAGGTGCAGCCGATGTAGAACAGGATGACTGACGAAACGAGAATCGGCACAGCGAGGCGCTTCTCGTTGCGATACAGACCCGGCGCAACGAATGCCCACAGCTGATAGAGGACGACCGGTATCGCGATGATCAGCGCGACGAAAAATGCAAGCTTGAGCGGCGTCAGGAACGGCGATGCGACCTCAGTCGCAATCATCGTGCCGCCTTGCGGCAGGTGACGGATCAACGGCAGCGCGAGCCAGCCATAGAGTTTGTTGGCGAATGGCATCAGCGCGAGCAGGACCAGCATTACGGCCGCAACCGCCTTTAGCAGGCGTTCGCGCAATTCCACCAAGTGAGAGATGAACGACTGCTCGCCGCCCTCCTCCTGGCGATCAGCTTCGCTCATCGGTCGACGTGGTCCGGGGAGGTGCAGCGGATCCCTGCATGGAACTTTCGATGTCACTCGACGCGGCGTTCAAGTCCGCCCGCAGATCTGCTGCATTGCGCGTCTCGCTCATCGTCTTCTTCAAGTCTTCCGCTGCGAATTCGCGCTCGATCTCGTTGCGCACGTTTTGCCAGCTGGAGCGGGCACGCCTCAGCAGCGCCCCGGTCGTGCGCGCGACTTTCGGCAGGCGTTCGGGTCCGAGTACGAGCAGGCCAACCACCGCGATCAGCGCTATCTCGCTGAAGCCAATGTCGAACATGGATGGGTTCCGAAAATACGGTACTGCGATCGGATGCCGATCGTGCGGGTCAGTATCAACCGACGCTATCGGTTTTTTTATCGTTCGTTGTCTGCGCGGCAGGTGGTGGATCAGCCTTCAATTGGGGCTGCGAATCACCGTCGCCGTCCTGCATGCCTTTGCGAAAGCTCTTGATTGCGGAACCGACATCTTCACCAATATTGCGCAACCGCTTGGTGCCGAAGACGAGAGCCACGATGGCAAGCAGAACCAACATGTGCCAAATACTAAATGCACCCATGACACTTTCCTCTGAGCAGACTAACGACGTCACAACCGCGCCACTGCGGTGTTGGACGTCCCTTTTTCAAACGCACCACGGAACATGCCCGCCGACGTCGTCGAAGACGTTTCTGTGACGGGTTCACCAGCCGTTCCGGCTATTGCTGGGTAGTGTACTCCTCGAGGCGGTCGCGGAAATCGACGACTGCGTTCGGGACATTGCTGACGCCGCCGTCGAAGATTCGACGCACGGTGACGCCATCGCCATAGACCGACTGGTTGGCGCTGTTGTCGATCGTCAGTGCCGTGCCATCAAGCGCCGCACCGGCAAACAGACCTCGTGCGCGCGAATAGGAGTAGATTTCTGCCTTTAGCTGCGCATCAGTCGAGGCCTGCGCAGAACGACCGACGGGGCCAGCGGCGGCGGACGCGTCAGCGCCAATCGTGAATTTGCCGTGCACGATCGACTCGACTCCGCGCTGAGTTCGGAACACGAGGATCACATCGGTCGAAGAGACACCGGCCTGGAAGCCGATGCTGCCGCCGGTGAGGCCGATGAAGCTCGGGTTGGACCATGTTCCATCGCGCGTCTTAACCGCGATCACCCCTTTGCCATGACGGCCGCCAATGACCAGGCCCGCCTTGATCACGTCGGGGATCACCGCAATCGCGTGCGCGTTCTGCAGCAGGTCGCGCGGAATCGCCTTGTCCGGCGCCTGCATGACTTCCTTCAATACCCGCACCGCGTTGGCGGCGCGTTTGTCTTCTTCTTCGCCGGCACGCACAGGCAGCGCGTGAATGGCGAACAGGGCAAGTATCAGGGGGAATACAGCGCGGCGCATCGGTGTCTCCGGGATGATTTCTCGCGCAACGGTACGCACCCAGACCTGAGCCTGCGGTGAAGCCGAGAGCGGCGTTCGTCTAGACCCGAATGGGCAGGCGATGGCGCGCGTTGTAAAGACCCACTGCTGCGAGCAATCCGCCAAGCAGGGTCAGCGCCCACGGTGACCCGACGGGGGTTGCGGTCGCCGACGCCGCAACACTTGCGCATTGGTTGGGCGTTAGCGTGAATCCTTTCATGCCTGCCTGGCGCAGCGACTCCGGTCCGGTGATTGGACCGAGCACGGTCATGGCGCCGGTCGCGGGATCTATCCTTGCGAGATCGCTCCAGTCCGGAGTGACGGTACCCGTGTTGGGCGGCACATAGTTGAGGACCGCCCAAAGAACCCCTTCGCCATCGAAGCTCATCGATACGGAATTGAGCTGCGACGGTGCGGAAGGTCCGAATGTACCGATCAGGGCTGCGATGCCGCTCTGTTGATCGACGCGGTAGAAACCGTGGTCGTCGCGGCTACCGCTGCCATAGAGCGTGCCGTCGCGGAAAACGAGACCGGCGATCGGGTGGCCGGTCGAACCAATCAGCGTCGTCGCGCCGTTTTTGGCATTGACCTTCCACAATTGTTTGAGAACACCCGACGACATCCAGAGATTGCCGTCGCAGTCGGCGGTCATGCCGAGGTCGAGTGCATCGAATTGGCCTGAACCCGACCCGCGCAGACCCAGATCGCCGATCACTGCCGCGAGGCCGCCGGCCGGGTCGATCTTCAGCAGGAACTTGGTCGCGCCCGCGATCGCATAGAGGCTGCCGTCGACTGCGGTCGTCAATCCGCTGATATTGCCGATGGTCTGACCGCCATAGATGCCCGCGACGCCCAGGCGCGTCGCATGACGCGCATCGAGGTCGATCTGGTAGAGCGTGTCGAACGCCTCTCCATAGGCGATCGTCGCCGCGTTCGCAGCGAATGCGGAAACGGCGAGCATCCCTGCCGCGAAGAAGCGGGTCAGTGAGTGCATGGCGGCGTGTTATCGTTATAGGTAATCGTCTGCCCCACGGTGGTCCGCGGTGGCGTCCCGAGTCTAGCAGCAAACCCAAGTGCGTCAAAACCTTGGCTGCGACAGGACAAATCGGTCCGCGACCCGTTCCCGAGTGCAGCCCCGTCCGCGCAAAACCCCCGCCCTTCCCAAACGATGCCGCGCTTTTTCGGACAGTCTCAATATCGGCATGACAGCGCACCTGCCGCTGCCGTACTGCTGGTCAATCTCGGCACGCCCGACGCACCGACCAAGCGTGCCGTGCGCCGCTATCTGGCGCAGTTCCTCGCTGATCCACGCATCGTCGAATTGCCGCGCTGGCTGTGGCGACTGGTTTTGCACGGCGTGATCCTGCGCATTCGGCCGGCTCGATCGGCAGCACTGTACGCAAAGATCTGGACCGCCCAAGGTTCTCCACTTGCGACCGGTACAGCCGCGCTGACCGAAAAGCTGCAGGCTTCCCTGCGCGCTCAACGACCCGGGCCGGTACTCGTTCGCCATGCGATGCGCTATGGCAACCCGGCGATTGGCATCACCCTGCGTGAGCTGGCCGCCAGCGGGGTCCGGCGACTCTTGGTAGTGCCGTTGTTTCCGCAGTACTCCGGCACGACCACTGCATCGGTGCTGGACGAAGTGGCGCGCGAATTCGCGGGCTGGCGCTGGGTACCCGAATTGCGCTTTGTCGCCGACTACCACGCCGAGCTGCGCTACATCGAAGCACTCGCGCGCAGTATTGAGGCTCATTGGCAAAGGCATGGCCGCGCGCCACGCCTGATGCTTTCCTATCACGGCATACCCGAAAAGTACTTTCGCGCCGGTGACCCTTACTTCTGTCAATGCCAGGCGACCGCTCGACGGCTGCGCGAGAGACTGGGCCTTGGCGACGACGAGCTGATCGTGACGTTCCAGTCGCGCGTCGGCCGTGCTGCGTGGTTGCGGCCATACACGGAGGCAACGCTCGAAGCGTTGCCGGCGCAAGGCGTGAAGCACATCCAGGTCGTTTGCCCAGGTTTTTCCATCGACTGTCTGGAGACGCTGGAGGAGATTGCGCTGGCCAATCATGCCCGCTTCCTGCATGCCGGCGGCGAACGTTTCGAATACATTCCGGCACTTAACGCAAGTGACGATCATGTGGTCGCCCTGACTGACCTTGTCCTGCGTCATGGCCAGGGTTGGGCCGAATTCGATCCAGCGTGGGACGCCGCACGAGCATCGGCGCAACAAGCGGCGGCGCAGGTGCGACATCTGCAACTGGGCGATCGCGATGCACGCCGCTGAAGAACGGCGGATCGAGCTTCCCCATGCGACGCTGGCACTGCGGTGCTGGGGCGATCCTGCGCTGCCGCCGCTCCTCGCCTTGCACGGCTGGCTCGACAACGCCGGCAGCTTCGATCGCCTCGCGCCGTTGCTCGCGGGCGCCAGCCATGTCGTCGCCCTCGACCTCCGCGGCCATGGTCGTTCTTCACACGCGCCGAGTGGCGCCTGGTATCACTACGTCGACTACTTCGACGAAATCCGTTCGACGCTCGACCACTTCGGCTGGGAGCGCGCCAGCCTCCTCGGCCATTCGCTTGGTGGCACCCTCGCGAGCCTGTTCGCGGCGCTCTACCCGGAGCGCGTCAACGAACTTCTTCTGATCGAAGCCCTGGGCCCTCTAACCACACCTGAGCAGGACTCGCTGGGGCAGCTGCGTCGCTCACTCGATCAGCATGCCGCGTTTGCCACGCGCCGGCCATTGCGGGTTCTTGCGGACATCGACATTGCGATTGCGGCACGCATGGCCGCGAACGATCTGTCCGAATCGGCGGCACGCGCGCTCGTCGAACGCGGTGTCACCACCGTCGACGGCGGCTACGTCTGGTCATCCGATCCGCGTCTGACGCTCGCCAGCCCCCAGCGCTATACCGAGGCGCAGATACTCGCGATGCTTTCTGGTATTCGGGCGCACACACTGCTCTTGCTCGCCGACCCTGCCACGAGCTATCTACCCCGTGAAATGATGGACGCGCGCGTGGCACGGGTCGCCGACATCGGCGTCGTGCGGTTGCCGGGGCACCATCATCTGCATCTGGACGATGCGGCCGCCGTTGCGCAGGCGATCCATGCGTTTCGCTCGTTGTCGTAGACGATATTCCGAGGCGGGGTTTTGCTTAGCAGGCGTCTTGCGGACTCAGGTTCACGCGCAACCAGCATGCAACTCTCAATCGGTGGTTGGCTGAAGCAGACGAATGAGTTCTGCTTTCAGGGCCTGGCCGTGAATGCGCAGCCATTCACGCTGCTCACGCCACTCCGGATACAGCTTCTCGACCAAGGCCCAGAAGCGCGGCGCGTGGCTGCGAATGCGCAGATGACACAGCTCATGCACCACCACGTAACGCAACGCCGCAGGCGGCGCGAGCGCCAAAGCAAGATCGAGGGTTACGCGATCACGCGTGTCCAGGCTTCCCCACAGACTCTTCAGCGGACGCAGTTTCACCGCAGTTGGCGCGCGATCGAGTTCGGGACAATAACGCGCAAGATAGCGACTGACATCGCGGCGAATCTGCGCTTCGAGGAATGAGCGCAACAACGCGCGCGCCGCTGGGAGGCTCGACTTGCCATGCGGTCTCGGCAAGGTCAGCACGAGGCGATCATCGATCTGTTCAATGCGCGGATACGGGCCGTCGCGCCACGACAGGCGCGTGGTTTCGCCACGCAAGGGCATCACGGTTGCGGCACTGAGCTTCAACGGAGGCGGCGCGGCGCCGAGGCTCAGTTCGTCAAGCTTGCGTTCCAGCCACTCGCCGTGTTTGCGCAAGAACGCGAATACCTGGGCCGGGTGCGTGCCTTCGGGATAGGTCACGCGCGCGCCGCCGGGCGTTACGGTGAGACGCAGCCGACGCGCCTGCGGGTGGCTCTTGCGCAGGACCTTGATCGTCTCGCCGGCCGGCGTCGCCAGTTCAAGGTAGTCGTTCGCAAGGTCCACTTCTTTACTCCAGCTGATCTGTCGAAGGCGTCAGTCCCGCTCGCCGGGACGGGGCAATCCAAACCAAATCTCAAGATGCTCGAACAGATTCTTCAATTCGAGCGTCATCAACGCAAAGCTGGCATCCAGTTCGGCCCGCGCGGACTCTGAAGTGTCCTCACCGAGCTGATCCAGAACCACGTCGAGGAAACGCAGCTTGCGCACAACGAGATCCTCACCCAGCACGAAACTGATGCGGTCATCGAACACCAGGCCAAGCTGAAATACCTGCTTTCCTGACTTCAGATGCTCTCTGACTTCGTCCGATTCAAGGTCTTGGCGACGACAGCGAACGATCGCGCCAGCCTCGGCCGGATCGCGCAATTCGCACTCCTCCCCCAGCACCAAACCTTGCGGCAGCTTGCCACCAATCAGCCAGCCCGTCATCAAGCCCCGTGGCGATTCTTCAGGTGCCATGGGAGTGGCCGGAAACCGCCCGAGCGCCTCGCGGACCTCGCTGACCGCGTCTTCAGCCGCCTTGCGGCTCGAACTGTCGACGACAAACCAGCCCTTTTCCGTATCCAGATAAGCAGAAAAACGTGACGGGCGTATGAAGGCGCGCGGCAGGAGCTCTGAAATTACCTCTTCCTTCAGTCGCTTGCGTTCCTTTCCGCCAATCCGGCGGGCTTCCTTTTCGGTGATACTGGCGAGCTTTTCAGCCAGCGCCTCATTGACCACGACGCTGGGAAGAAGGCGCTCTTCAGCGCCGACGGTAACCAGGGAAAATGCACCAAATTGGTGCACAAGCTCGTCGCTATCGCGTCCAAACGGCGACACGAAACCGCGCGTGGACAGCTCCATCGGTCCGCATTCGCGCAATCGCTGCGATTCGAGGTGTTTTGGGAGATTTTTGAGCACTTTGCTGACGCTTTCGGGAAAGCGGAACAGGCTGAGATTGCGGAAGAACATAGAGAGTAGGAGCCATTGGACGAGCCTGCGCCCGTCGGGGTTGAAGGAAAGGGGAATGCCGGCCTTGATGGCCGGTTGACTCAATTGTTTTCGCGGTCCGCGAGCCGCGCATGCAGGTCGAGCGGCGCGGCGGCGCGCGCACCGAGCCCGGCGAAATCAAACAGTGAAGTATCCGCCAGATGCGAAGGTTCAATGTTTCGCAGAGAACGAAAAATGCTTTCGGTGCGGCCGGGAAACTTTTTCTCCCACTCCGTCAGCATGGCCTTGATCGCCTTGCGCTGCAGGTTTTCCTGCGAGCCACAGAGATTGCACGGCATGATCGGAAAACCGCTTTGCGCCGCGTATTCGGCAATATCGTCTTCGGCGCAGTAGGCGAGCGGACGGATCAGGACGTTGCGACCGTCATCCGAGCGCAACTTGGGCGGCATCGCCTTGAGGGTGCCCTGATGGAACAGATTCAGGAACAGGGTCTCGATGATGTCGTCGCGATGGTGACCGAGCGCGATCTTGCTGAACCCGTGTTCCGCGGCGAACTCGTACAACGCGCCGCGACGAAGGCGCGAACACAGGCTGCACATCGTGCGGCCTTCCGGAATCACGCGCTTGACGACGCTGTAGGTGTCCTGCTCGATGATGTGGAAGGGCACGCAGAGTTCGCGCAAGTAGTTGGGCAGCACTGTCGGATCGTAGCCCGGCTGCTTCTGGTCCAGATGCACGACCACCAGCTCGAAACGGATCGGCGCCTTTGCCTGCAGTTTCAGCAGGATATCGAGCAGGGTGTAGGAATCCTTGCCACCAGACAGGCACACCATCACGCGATCGCCATCCTCGATCAGATTGAAATCGGCAATCGCCCGGCCTACCTGGTGGCGAAGGCGCTTGGCCAGCTTGGCGGCTTCGTCTTCATGCTTGCGGTTGATGATCGCGTTCATGGGTTGCAAATTGAAGATTCCGGCCATGGAAGGCCGCTGTTTGATCCCAGCGATCAAGCACGGTCGCAAAAGTATGAAGCGCGCATTGTAGTCGGCGCCGTCTCAAAGTCCGATACATGCACTGGATTCACTTCCGCCGCCGCCCGTGATGCGGCAAAATTCGCCGTTCTCGCGCAGGCGCACTCGCCGCCTGCGCTCCGGGACGGAACCCGGGCGACACCCCCTTTCACGCCGGTCGTCTGCCGCGCTCCTGAGCGCTAGAGGCAAGGCCTTGTTATCTGGAGCGCATTGCATGAGCAGTACCCCATCCGGTGTCGATGCCGCACGCCTGGCCAACGCGATCCGCTTCCTCGCCGCCGACGCGGTCGAAAAGGCAAAGTCCGGCCATCCCGGCATGCCGATGGGCATGGCCGAGATCGCGGTCGCGCTATGGACGCGCCATCTGCGCCACAACCCCGCCAATCCACACTGGCCCGATCGCGATCGCTTCATGCTCTCCAACGGACACGGTTCGATGCTGCAGTACGCGCTGCTGCATCTGAGCGGCTACGACCTGCCGATGGATGAGCTGAAGAATTTCCGCCAGCTGCATTCGAAGACGCCGGGCCATCCCGAGGTCGAGGTGACGCCCGGCGTGGAGACGACCACGGGTCCGCTCGGCCAGGGCATCGCCAACGCCGTCGGCTTCGCACTTGCCGAGAAGCTGCTCGGCGCCGAGTTCAATCAGCCAGGCCAGGTCATCGTCGATCATCACACGTATGTCTTCCTCGGCGACGGCTGCCTGATGGAAGGGATCTCGCACGAGGCCTGCGCACTCGCCGGCACCTGGCAACTCGGCAAGCTCATTGCGTTGTACGACGATAACGGCATCTCGATCGACGGCCAGGTGCAGGGCTGGTTCACCGACGACAGCGCGGCGCGGTTCCGCGCCTATGGCTGGCAGGTGATCGGCCCCATCGATGGACATGATGTCGACGCCATCGATCAGGCGATCGCCGAAGCGAAGGGAAATACGAGTCAACCGAGTTTCATCCTGTGCCGTACCGTGATCGGCAAGGGCGCACCAACGCGCGCGGGTACTGCCAAAGCGCACGGTGAAGCGCTCGGTGCGGATGAACTGGCAGCGACGCGCGCCGCGTTGCAATGGCCGTATGCACCGTTCGAGATCCCGACCGATATCTACGCAGGTTGGGATGCGCGGGCTTCCGGCGCTGCGTTCGAGGCGGAATGGAACGCGCGCCATGCGGCGTACGCATCGGCGCATGCCGATCTTGCAGGGGAATTCTCGCGTCGCCTCGCTGGCGATCTGCCCGCCGATTTCGATGCCGTGGCGGCGAAGCTCGTCAACGACGCGAGAACGAAGGCCGAGACCGTCGCTTCGCGCAAAGCCAGCCAGCTCGCCATCGAAGCGTTCGCGCCCGCCGTGCCCGAGATGCTCGGTGGATCGGCCGACCTGACGCATTCAAATCTCACCTTGTGGAAAAATGCGCCCTTGCTCCAGGGTGCGGGCACCGGCCGTCACATCAGTTATGGCGTGCGTGAGTTCGGCATGGCAGCGATCATGAATGGCGTCGCCTTGCACGGCGGCTATATTCCGTTCGGCGGCACCTTTCTCACCTTCAGCGACTACAGCCGCAATGCGATCCGCATGGCGGCACTCATGAACCTGCGCGTGATCCACGTGTTCACTCACGACTCGATCGGCCTCGGCGAAGACGGTCCGACGCACCAGTCGGTCGAGCACGTATCGAGCCTGCGCCTGATTCCGAATCTCGAGGTATGGCGTCCCTGCGACACGGTCGAGAGCGCGCTCGCGTGGAAGCTTGCGCTGGAACGGCGCAAGGCGCCGACCGCCTTGATCCTCTCGCGCCAGAACCTGCCCTTCGTGCCACGCAGCGACGCGCAGATTGCTGCGATTGAACGCGGCGGCTATGTGCTGGCCGAAGCAGAAGGCGGAGCACCACAGCGCATCCTGATCGCGACTGGCTCCGAAGTCGGACTAGCCCTCGCGGCGCAGAAAATCCTCGTCGCCGAAGGCATTCCGACGCGGGTGGTGTCGATGCCTTCGACCGAGACCTTCGATCGCCAGGACCAGGCTTATCGCGCGTCGGTACTGCCCACCGAGATTCCGAAAATCGCGATCGAAGCGGGCGTCAGTGCACTGTGGTGGAAGTACGTGCGCGGCAACGGCACCGTCGTCGGCATCGATCGCTTCGGTGAGTCGGCACCCGGCGGCACGTTGTTCGAGTTCTTCGGTTTTACTGCCGCGAAAGTCGCAGAGGCGGCGCGCAACTGCTGAGAGAAAATCTGTGGGAGCGGCTTCAGCCGCGACGCTTCATCGGCAAAGCATCGCGGCTGGAGCCGTTCCCGCGAGCTGCACTCAACAATTGCGCGCGGCCCCTGCAACTTTTTCGGCAGTGAAACCGAAGAATTCGAACAGCGTGCTGCCGGGCGCC
>JBDSXV010000157.1:0-13424 GCA_039926025.1 Dokdonella sp. | reverse complement strand
CGCTTCTCCGAGCTGCGGATGTCGCGGATGCGCGCCAGCAGTTCTTCGAAGTAGTCGACCCGCTCGGCATCCTTGAGCCGGGCGTCGTTCATCGCGAAACCCTTGACCAGATATTCGGTCAGCACGGTACTGGCCCACCGGCGGAACTGGCTTCCGCGCGCGGAACGCACCCGGAAGCCGACTGCCAGGATCACATCAAGACCATAGACCTTTACCGTCCTGCGCACGGCGCGGACGCCCTCCTGTTGAACCTGTAAGTAATCCTTACAGGTTGCCTCCTCGACCAGCTCCTCGTCCTCGTACACCGCCCGGATATGCTGCGTGATGTTCTGCGGGGTGGTGTCGAACAGGTCGGCCATCTCGCCTTGAGTCAGCCAGACGGTGCCGTCGGCCGCGCGCAGGTGGATGTCGGCGCGACCGTCCTCGGTGCGATAGAGGATCAGTTCGCCTTTGTTGTCGCTCATGCGCTCTCCCTGGCCTTGCGGCCTCGCTTGCTCGAGGTGGATTCGCCACTCTCCTTGACCTTGCGTGCGGCACGGATGCGGGCCAGCAGTTCGCTGGCGGGTTCATCGTTGGGGTCTTGCGGCACCAGCTGGCCGGCGAAGGCGGCCTTGAGGATGTTCTTGCGTTGGGCTGCGGACTGACGTAAGCCTAGTTCAAATACTCGGTCTTGGGCGTCGGCCTCGATGAGACTGGCAAGAAGTCGATCAACCACTTGTGCCTGCTCATCGATCGGCGGGAGCGGAATAGCCAGCGACGAAAACCGACCAAGGCTGACCTTCTTCTGTGCCACACCCTGAGTCATTGGACCGATTTGCTTCCTGCCAATAGGTGAGTTCACCGCGGCCGCTAGAAATTGGGCAAGCATCAAACGGTCTTGACAGCGAATCTTGATGCAGTCTGCTGTGATGACAGCCATCGGTTGATCGTTTGGATAAACGTCCGCATCGCCGGGAGGTTCGCCCATTTTCGTGACCAGTACATCGCCCGCATTGACTTGATGCGCCTTCAGTGTCTCTGCTTTTTCCTCAGTGACAAAACGCGTCTCTGCACCACCATACCGGCGAGACCGGATATTGCGAACGAATACCAGCGGCACTCCGTTTTCGCGATAGTCAGCGACTGTCAAATTGCTACCGAAAGGGCCAATCGCGAGGCTGTAGCGCTCATCTGCCGAAATCTGTTCGATGCTTGCCCACACCCACCCGTTGGGCAACGCAGGCAAGTCAGGAACGTCAGGCGCCACGGGGTCGGAGTATTTGGTTTGCCAGTCCTTGGGCGACGTCTTGTCCTGCTCGGCGAACTTGGCGAGTTGTTTGGCCGCCCAGCGCGCACGCCGTTCGGTGAGGATGCGTTGTAGCAGGTCAGCGCCGGTTTCGTGCGGCTCGCCGCTCGCGGCGCGGGCCGCGCGCCAGTCGGCGGTCAGCGCGCCTTCCACCGCCGCCTTCAGCAGCGACTGGCGGTACTGCGTCAGCTTGCGCTGCGCGGCTTTCAGTTCGGCCACGCCGGCATCGAGGTCGGATAGCAGCTCTTCGAGTTTTTCGGCGATGCGAGTTTGTTCACTGCGCGGCGGAATAGGCAACGGGATCGTGCTCAGGTTTCCACGCGAGATTCGCTTTCTTGTAGATCCACTTTGGAGCGCATCAATCTTTGCGCGTAGCGCGGGAGAATTTATGAAATGCATGAGCCAACGATGGTCGACATGATCGACCTCACCACGTACCACGCAGACGTCAACGACCGTGACTGACTTTTTTTCGTCTCCGGGGAAAATGCACGCGCGTCCGAGCGGATCGGGCATCCGCGCGACAAGCACATCTCCCTGACTGAGGAAGGTGCATCCCAAACGAGCTGCCGCCGATTTCGTAAGAAAGCGCCTGGACTTGTTGATGTAACGTCCATCACCTATATCCGCGAGCTGCACCAGCCTTACGTCACCATTCGGATCTTGATCCTTACTCTCTACCCAATCACCATCTGTAAAGATGCCGCGGGGACCGATAAGGTCTGGAATCTGTGCAAGCACCCAGCCCGCAGGCAATTCGTTACTCAAGCCACCAACTCCTCATTCATTTCCCCAAGCAGCCCATCCAGCTGCTCACCAAACACCTGCCACGCCCCCTGCAGCCCGCCCTTGTCCGCCAGCTGCGCGTAATCGAAATCCTCGCGACCGATCGAACAGCTGGAAGCAATATGGTCCTTGATCAAGCGCAGCCACTCGGTCTGTTCCGACGTGAACGACGTGGCGCGTTGTGCATTGTGGCGGAAGATCCATTCCTGAAAACGCTTGTCGACGCTGTCGGCGAACGGGCGCAACTCCGTGTCGAGTCCTAGCGCGAAGCGCACCAGGGCGATCAGATCGGTGAGCTGGCGGCGCGTGTCGCCGCCCTTGACCTTGCTCGCCTGCACGCGCGCGTAGGCGCTCCACAGTCGCTCGGTGGTGAGCATTAGCGGCGGACGCGACAGTGCGTCGTGCAGTTCCTCGATCATGTCGAAGGTCAATTGCCGACGCTGGTAGGGTTGCTGATAGAAGAAATCCAGCGCAGCGATCTCATCCATGTGCTCGCGCAGATAATCGACGAACGCTTGCACAGTCGATGTCGCTTGCGCCTCGGCCTGCGCGCTGAATCCGCTGAAGGTGACCTGGTCCGGGTTGATGTGATCGATCAGCTGTTCGTGTTCGCGACGCGCGGACTCGATCAGCTCCCGTAGCCTGGGATCGTCGAATGGCCGGCAGGCTGCGGCGACACGGCGGCGGCGGGTCGCTTCCAGCTCCTCGGCCGTGAGGCTTTCCTCGGCGCGGGTGATGCCTGCCGCCTTGGCGGCGTCCAGCGCATCCGCGACAACGCGGTCAGGATCGAGCGCGATGATCAGGCCACGCGCGAGATCGTTGAGCGCGCGACCGCCGGCGGCCTGCTGGATGCGCGCCAATGCCTTGTCGTCGAGTTGCTTGGCGAGACGTACGAGACGGTTGCCGAGGGTCAGCACGTCGTCGTCTTCGCGACTGCCGATGGCGATGCCCTTGAGCAGGTTGTCGAGCGAGACGCCGGGTTTCTTTTCGAGCGGGCGGCTTTCGGTCTTCAGCGACTTTTCAACGCCGACCGCATCGATCAGAACGAAATGGGTCTTGGCGCTGTCGGCGCTGTTGCTGACCTTCCTCAATGATTCGGCATCGAGGCTGCGCACGCCGCGGCCTTTCATCTGCTCGTAGTAACCCTTGCTGCGCACGTCACGCATGAACAGCAGCACTTCCAATGGCTTCACGTCTGTGCCGGTGGCGATCATGTCGACGGTGACGGCGATGCGTGGGTAGTACTCGTTGCGGAAATTGGTCAGCACGCTATCGGCGTCATCGCCCGGCACGGCGTTGCCAGTTTCCGGATCCATGCCAGCGCGATAGGTGACTTTCTTGCAGAACGCGTTGCCTTCGCCGTAGACCTCGCGCACGGTGCGGATGATGTCGTCGGCGTGGCTGTCGGTCTTCGCGAAGATCAGCGTCTTCGGCACTTCCTTGCGGTTGGGATAGATGCGGGTTTCCACCGCCGTCTTCATCGCTTGCAGCACCTTGCGGATCTGGTCGGGGTTGACCACCGAACGGTCGAGGTCGGTGTTGCTGTAAGCAGTGTCTTCCTCGGTCTGCGCCCAGCGCCGCGCGCGCGTTTCACGGTCGCGGTGATCGACCCATTCCCTGGCCTTGAGCTCCGCACCGGCTCGCGTGATCTCGGTCTCGATTTCGTAGACGTCGTAACCCACGTTGACCCCATCGACGACGGACTGTTCGTAGCTGTACTCGGCCACCACGTTTCCATTGAAGAAGCCGTAGGTGCGCTTGTCCGGTGTGGCCGTGAGGCCAATCAGGAACGCGTCGAAGTAATCCAGCACCTGCTTCCACAGGTTGTAGATGCTGCGGTGGCACTCGTCGATGACGATGAAGTCGAAGGTCTCAATCGGTATGGACGCGTTGTAGCGGACCAGCTTAGCCTGCTTGTCGAGCGCACCCAGTTCCGCCGTGGAGATATCATCGGCCGATTCGTCGATGGGCTCGCCGGACAGGATCGAGTACATGCGCTGGTGCGCTGGATGGTGCTGATGCAGACCTGCGCATGCGGATCGATGTTGCTGGAGGACAGCCGCTGCACGTTGTACAGCTCGGTGAATTTCCGGCCGTCATCCGGCGGCGTGTAGGCCATGAATTCCTGATGCGCCTGCTTGCCGAGGTTGCGCGTGTCGACCAGGAACAGGATGCGCTTGGCGCCGCCGAACTTGAGCAGACGATAGGCTGCGGTGATCGCGGTGAAGGTCTTGCCGGCGCCGGTCGCCATGTGGATCAGGGCGCGCGGCTTGTTCTTAGCCAACGACTTTTCGAGTCCCTTGACGGCGCTGATCTGGCAGTCGCGCAGATTGCGTTCGATCAGCGCCGGCATCTGCTCGGCGAGACGCCTGCGCAGTGTCTCCGGCTGCGCCGCCCATTCGGCCAGCGTCTGCGGCTGGAAGAAATGAAACAACTCGCGCGCGCGCGGAGCGGGGTCGTCACCATCGGTGAAGAAGATGATCTGACCGGTGCTCTCGTAGAGGAATCGCAGCGCCGGAGCGTCCTTGCGCCATTTCAATTTCGAGCTGGCATATCGCTCGGTCTGCGCCTCGTGCACGGTGAGCGTGGCGCCGGCATCGTCGCGCTTGGCCTCAATGACGCCCACCGGCTCGCGATCCACGAACAGAAGATAATCGGCCGGCCCCGAGTCGGTGGGGTACTCCCGCACTGCAACGCCGCGTGCCACGGACGGATTGAATGTCTTCACGTCCAGGACAATCCAGCCGGCCGCTTCCAGCTTGCTGTCGATCAGCGCACGCGCCTTGGCTTCCGGCGTCATCCCTTCCCCCGACTCGTCGGCGAGCGAAAAGTGTAACCGGTTGGTGGGACCGTCGCAGGATCTGAGACCGCCGCCTGTTCCAATACTCCTGTGCCGCAAGCACCTCGCCCGGACCAACGGGGTCCGGTCGGGTTCATCCTCAAAATGGGAGAGAGCAATATGCAGAACCTCGTTTCAATGAACCTCACGAATGACCAGCTCACGGCGGTGGATGCAGCGTTGGCTGCGCTGGAGACGAACCTGTCGGAGATGGTGGCGCTGACGGCGGATCAGCGCCGGACGATGCCGCGGATGGGTGACAAGTCGGAGGCGTTCTGCCGCCAGACGTTGTCGCTGCTGGCGTTGAATCCGCAGATCGTCAATCCGAATCTCGGTCTGGGGGGTGCGGTGGCCGATCTGGTGGCGCTGGATGCGCTGCGTCCGCGCTTGCAGCGGCTCACGCGTCTGAGCGAACGCGGTGCGGATACGCAGGCGGCACTTGGCAGTGACGTGATGGCTGCGGCGCTGCAGGGGTACGGGTTGTTGAGGTTGTCCGGTCGGGACCAGGGCCTGGAGGCGCTGCGCGCGTCGCTGGGAACGCGCTTCGCGAAGAAGCCGCGTGTCATGGATGAAGTGGCGAAGGCCGCGTAGCGGCGCTATCGTCCAACGGAGGTTCCACCGGAGGCCGCAGCGATGCGGTCTCTTTTTTTGTCTGCGCGCGTAGCGAGAAAAGCGGCGTGGATGCGGGTGCGGACGCCTCGCGTGCGGCTTTTCGCGCTTCGTGAAGGCGTTGAAGCATCACCCGGTGGCGCGCGTTCGCGAACGTCGGCGCTTTGCGCGGCACGAGTAGGGTCTGGAGCGGCAACTGTCGGCGCTTTTTCCCCTTGTGTTCGGGCTTGGACCGCGAATGTTCGGCCGCGGACCGCTTGGGTTGCGGGTTCGAGCGGCAAGGGTGGCGGGTGTCGACGCTTCGGCCGGGTCGGAAAGCGCTTCGGTCGGCGCTGAAAGCGTCACGCCTGGCGCTTTTTTCCTTTCGGGAAGGGAGCAATCAGCGCGAGCGAAGAGGATTTTTCCGCAGCGTTGGGGTGGAAAGCCGCACGCGTGGGCTGCAAAGTCTCAACGGTGACGGTCGGCGAGGTTCGCCCATGCGCGAAAAGGGGCAACGGTGCGGGTCGCGGGGACATGATTCGGGTTTGAAGCCGCGCGGTTGGGGTTTTGAGCCGCATGATTCGGCGTTATTCAATCCGCTGCGGGGGGTGGCGGAAATACCTCCACATCCTTCGGTTCGACCAAGGGATCATGGCCCGACCTGGCGGCGGGGCCGCGTTTTTCTCGGGAGCGGTGGTGCGGGCGCGCCGCCAAAAGCATCGCGGCTGAAGCCGCTCCCACGGACAGTTGCTCCTACAGACAGTTGCTCCCGCAGACAGTTGCTTCCACAGATAGTTGCTCCCACCAATGCTTCAGCCCTCCCCTTCAAGGGGAGGGTTGGGTGGGGATGGTGTTGCTCGGTGGAAGTCCACGCCAAGAGCATCGCGGCTGAAGCCGCTCCCACCGACAGTTGCTCCTACAGACTGTTGCTCCTCCGCATGCTTCAGCCCTCCCCTTCAAGGGGAGGGTTGGGTGGGGATGGTGTTTCTCGGCGTCATTCCACGCCAAGAGCATCGCGGCTGAAGCCGCTCCCACGGATAGTTGCTCCCACGGACAGTTGCTCCCACAGACAGTTGCTCCGACAGACAGTTGCTCCTCCCCATGATTCAGCCCTCCCCTTCAAGGGGGTGAAGAGGCGCGCTTGCGGACCATCGGTCCGCGCGCCGATGAACGCCCGAAGGCTGTGCCTGAGGGCCGGGGGCGTTGGGTGGGGATGGTGTTGCTCGGTGGAAGTCCACGCCAAGAGCATCGCGGCTGAAGCCGCTCCCACGGACAGTTGCTCCCACAGACAGTGGCTCCTACAGACAGTTGCCCGCAGAAAATGGGAATCGAGCCCTTGCGCGTTCCCGGGCATGAATCCGGTGCGCTTGTTGCGGTCGGCAACGGACGATTCTTGACGACGCCGACAATTCGTCAACCGGACGCACGAACAGGCGCGTGAAGTGGCCATAGAGATTGTTCATCGCCACGCTCGCAGCAGCAGCGCGTGCGGCGTTGGCGTCACACGATGCGGGCCAGGCTCATTTCTCCTATCGAAAAAAGTGAAGCTGACCCCATTCCGCGCGATCAAGCTACTCACCGGCACCTGACGCGAGCAGACCGTTGCGATGAGCCGCGATAGACTTCAGCTCCGCGCGGCAGATGCCAGTGACCTCACGAGCAACGCGGTGCACATGCCAAGCGAACATCCGGACAAAATACGCCATGCGAACACTCGTCTCATCCGGTTCACATCTGGAGCCATATATCGGGTTCTCGCGCGCAGTCCGCGTGGGTTGCCATCTCGCCGTCGCGGGCACCGCGCCGATTGCACCCGATGGCAGCGTGGCGGCGCCCGGTGACGTTTACGGACAGACCAGGCGCTGCCTCGAGATCATCGCTCAAGCCGTTGCCGACGCAGGGTTCCCGCTCGACAGCGTCATCCGTACGAGAGTCATGCTCACCGACATCTCGCGTTGGGAAGAAGCCGCTCGCGCACACGGCGAAGCATTCGCACGCATCAAGCCCGCGTGTACGTTCGTCGAAGTCAAAGGTTTCATCGATCGCGAGTGGCTCGTCGAACTGGAAGCCGACTGTGTTGCCGAAACCGACACCTGACGCTTCGATCGAAGCGTCGTGCGAAGACTGGCTTCGCGACCTTCAGCTCGCCACCTACCTCAGATGTCAGACAGCAGGAGATGCCGATGAAACGCACGTGGACCATCATTGGTGTGGCGGATGTCCCGCGCAGCTTCAGGTGGTACCAGTCGCTGTTCGGTCAAGCAGAAGCGACTCCCGCACACGACTACTTCGGGCAAATCCTCGACACGGATGGGACGGTCCTGCTTTGTCTGCATCAGTGGGGTGCGCACGAACACCCGTCGCTGGCCAGCCCCGATCATTCTGCACCTGGCAACGGACTCCTCTTGTTTTTTCGCGTGGATGACTTTGACGAAGCGCTGCCGAGGGCACGCGCACTCGTATCGGAGCTCGAAGAAGAGCCCAGCGTGAATCCCAACACGGGGACCAGGGAATTTGCGCTCCGCGATCCTGACGGGTATTACGTGATGGTCAGCGCGCTCGAGGCGGATTGATCGGTCGTCGAACACATGCCACCGCATCATGGTCGTACGCATCGGGACTGCAGTTGCATGCTCCTGACGTATACCGCGAATGGAACGCCTATCGATGGACACGCAAGACAAGATCATCGCCAGCATCCTGCTGATTCACAGTTCATTTGGCATCCTCTGGACCTGCTGGGTCGCCGCCAACATGGGTTTTCCTGTCGTATTCATCGGCACAAACCTTCTGCTTGCTGCGACGGGAATCGTCGCGGGTCTTGGCCTCTTCAAGAACTGGCTCTGGGCCAGTTTTTTCGGCATCGTTTTCTTTCTTGTCCAGCTCATCCATGTGTTCACACCCACCTTCCAGTGGTCGTTCACCCTTGGCTTCGGCATCAACATCATGCTCGGCTGGCTGGGTGCCGGCGCACTCGGCGTCAACCTCTTCGCGCTGCTGATGCTGGGATGGTTGAGCGCGCGGACCTTCTTGCCTGACAACGCACCCGGGCCCAATCCGCCCGGAAGCCCGGCCTGATGCACGCGCGAGCGATCACGAGAATTTTTCGCCCTTTGCGGTGCGGCGCAACCCACGTCGGGCGGCAGCTCAAGCGTCCTCGTTGCCGCCAACGAAAATCATGACGTCAACGCTTTCGATCAGAACGCTTCTCGGCAACGAAGTCGGCGCGCTGCGCGCCATGCTGGGCATGTTCGGCGCTGCATTTGGCGACGGAGAGACCTACACCGCCAGGCAGCCCGATGACGGATATCTGGAGCGACTGCTCTCAAGCGACGCGTTCGTCGCCCGCAATCTGATCCGGAATCCAGTCTTCGCGCAGTCGCGCTTCGACCTGCTTCCACTGCTCGGCATCGATCCGCGGCTGCGCACTGGCGGCGCGACGTCGTTCGATGCTTCGTCTTTGCGCTGATCGACAATCGTAGCGATCGTCTGCTGCTGTGTTGCGCCGCAACTCCCGGCGGATCGTTGCTGCGTCGCGGTCCAGGTGGTCGCCTATCTCACGCGACGAAAAACCGCCACGATGAAGGTGCGCAATACGGTATCGTTCGTCCGGGCTCAGGTGCGCGTAGCTCATGTGCAGTTCCACTTGCCGGTGAAGCTGCGCAGGCTACCGCACCTGCGCCTCTTCGTTGATCGGAGTGGTGCACTTCAGAGTTGAAACCGCCGACGGCTTCACATGAAACACAAAAGGGCAGCCCAGCTGCCCTTTTACTCACCGCAAACCTGTACTCAGGGTCTGCGGGGAAGCATCAGCGTCTCTGATCCCGTGCCTTGTCGTTCGCCTTCCCCACTTCCTTCTGTATCTTGCCCACATTTTTCTCGATGTTGCCAGCCACTTCCTTCGTCTTGTTGCCGGTTACCTTGCCCACGGCTTCTTTCACGGCGCCCTTAATCTCGTGCTTGGTACCTTCGGTACGATTCTTGTCCATGAGATGTCTCCTGCTGCGGGATTGCAGCGCGGTATCACGTTAAGTCTGGAGGCGTGACGTAGTCGTGAATCAATGGTGGTGCGTTCGAACTCCATTCAGAACGAGCGTCGTCTCACGCAGAGTTTCTGTCGTGCCATCGACAGTCGCGTTGAACGAAATGGGGTCAGGTCAATTTTTACGCGGACAAATTGACGAAATGGGGTCAGGTCAATTTTTACGCGGATACATGAACCTGACCCCATTTTCTTCTTTTCTTCCGCACTAGTGGCCCGGCTGATACTGACGTTCTGTGTGCCCTTGGAGCTGGTCAGGCCAGAAGTACACGGTGCGCAGATTTCCACTGGTATAGCGCTCGGCTTCGTCGTTGAAATGCTTAGAGTCGGGGTGACCGCTTTCGCCGCCGGCGGTGATCGCACGCGCAATGACCTTCGGGCCGAACTCGACGGCGGCGACGAAGCTGTTACCTCCGGTACCGTAATAGCGTTTGGTCCCCGGCCAGCGGTGCGCGCCGAATGAGGCCAGCGAACCCCAGCGCGAAGAAGTGAAGGGCACCGGGATGCTCGGTTTGCTGTCGTCGAATTTCTGTTCGATCGCGTCGTCGATGCGCTGGAAGCGATTGATCTCGCCCCACGGCACGCCCCAGCTGCCGAAGTCAGTGGTCAGCCGGTCGGACGCTTCGACCAGCGCGTTGAGGCGTGCGTTGGCGCCGGCCTTTGCCGCCATCCGGTCGTAGATGGACAAGCCTTCGGCGGTATCGGCCTTGCTCACTTCATTCCACAAAATGTCGCCCCAGAACACCGCGAGCGAGGTCGGCATCGAGGCGATACCCCATCGATAGTCCCAATCGCGCAGCATCTGGATCTGGCCGGCGAGTTTGCTGCGCAGCGGATCATTGGTGGGCAATGCGTCGTAGTCGGCAATCAGGATCGGCAGCTGCCGTGCGAACGCGGGCAGATAGGAATCGAACGCTGTGGTGATCAGCGAGGGCAGGGTGACATTCTTGATATCAGTGAGCAGGCGCGTCGCGTGCAGGCCGCGCGGATTCTCGCCGAAGGTATCCATGTAGCGGGGGTAGTCGGCCTTTTTCGGACTGTTCGCACCCGCGGCGGACCAGGGCCAGTTGTTCGTGTTGAAGGTCCAGCCGTTCGGCGGGTTCACTACCTGCGGCAACTGGTCGAGCGCGGTCAGTTCCTGCCAGTCGGTGGCGGGATTGCTGCCGTCGACCGGCTTGGTGTAGTCGAAGCGGTTGTCGCGCTTGGGTACGAACTGCGGCAGCAGCATCGCGATCTCGCCCTTGTCGTCGGCGAACAAGGTGTTGTTGGATGAATTGGCTTTGAGCTCGGCGACTTTCAAGTAGCTGGCGAGGTCGTGCGTCTTCGTACGCAGCCAGCTTTGCTTCAGCGCAGGGATCGGCTTGTTCATCAGCGCCTCGGCGATCCACTGGCCGTCCAGCTCGCGCACGATCGGGCCGTGATGAGTGGAATACGTGGTGAACGTGCGCTGCGCCAACGCGCCATCCTTGGCTCGATATGACAAGGTGATCTGGCGCGAAGTGACCGGCCGCAATTCCTTACCGTAGCGATAGAACGGCTTGTCGTCTTTGCGCACGATGGTTTCGGCGAACTCGTCGACCACATCGACACCGGTCGAGGTGTGCATCCAGCCCACGTGCGGATTGAAACCCTGATAGACGAAGAACTGTCCCCAGGTCACCGCGCCGTAGGCATCGAGTCCTTCGTCGCTGGAGATTTGCAGTTCGGAGCGGAAGAAGAACGACGTGTGCGGATTGATCAGCAGCAGCGCGTGGCCATCGACGGTGAGCTTGGGCGCAATCGCGATGCCATTGGAGCCGGTCGGTTCGACCCAGCTGGGCTGCGTTTCTACCTGCGCCAGCGGGGAATCGGTCGAGGCACTGTAGAACGCCTGCAGCGGTTTCAACTGCACGCGTTCAATGTCGCCGCCGATGCTGCCTTCGGTGAACGAGAGCGCCATCCACGGCTCGAAGTGCGTGATGACGCGCGGATGGATGTCCGCGTGCGTGGCGAGGTAATAGTTGAGCCCGTCGGCCCAGCTGTCCATCAATGCGCGCAGCCAGCGCGGGCTCTGCGCATGCAGTTTTTTCAGTTCGACTGGGTCGATGAACAATTGTTGGCGCAGGTCCTGCCACAGCGCGGAACGGTCTGCGTCCTTCGCCTCGGCGAGTCGGCCGAGCGAGACCAGGTAGTTGGTCTCCACACGATTGAAGTCGTCCTCCGCCTGCGTGTAAGCCATGCCGAACACAGCATCGGCATCGGTCTTGCCGTGGACGTGGGCGATGCCCCAGTCATCGCGCGTGATGGTCACCGCTTGTGACGCGCGTTGCCAGCGCGCCTGCTCGGATGTGCTGGCCTGGGCCGTGCTGCTTAAGACAAGTCCAAGCAGGCTGGCCATCGCGACACCGCGATGAATCTGATTCCGACGACGTGTGCTCGCAGCCAACCCGATCAGTTCGCGAAGAATCTGCATGGTCATCGACTACCCCTTAGCTCTCTCGATGTGTCTTGCAAGCGTAGCTCATCGGCACTGGTCACTACCGTTCCGAAAAAACAGGAGAACGTGTCAGGAGCAATTTTTCGGTGAACGACCTACCGAGCATCCATTCGGGCTTGAACAAAGTGTGCAGGCGCTCGTGATCAGACTCAGGGTTTCTTGTGCGCTTGCGGCCGCGGGAACGACGAGCTTGCCCGCAGTTGCCATAGGCATCGCGTGGCCGTACTCAAAATCGCCGTTGTTCTTTTCGCTTAACCAACTGTCGTACAGCCTTCACTCGATCGAAGCCACCCGGTTGCGGCCACCGCGCTTAGCGACATACAAAGCTTCGTCGGCGCGCGCGTAGAGGCTATTCACCGAGCCTCCTGTGCGGGACGCCGTAAGTCCAATACTCACGGTGAGCGGAAAATCATGCGGCAGCGCCTCGATCGTTGCGCGTATGTGTTCGCATTGGACGGTTGCCAGCGCGACGTCCGCGCCCGGCAAAACGATCGCGAATTCCTCACCCCCGATTCGCGCAACGCTATTGGGTTCGCCGCAGTTGTCTCCAAGCACACGCGCCACGGCGACCAGGGCCGTGTCGCCAGCAGGATGTCCATAGCGGTCGTTGATGGCCTTGAAGTGGTCGATGTCGACAATCGCCATCACGAGCGGCTTGCAATCGATGACCGCCTTATCGATTGCTTTTTCCAGGATACTGCTGAAGGCGCGTCGATTGAACAATCCAGTGAGTACGTCGGTGCGCGTGACCTCGGTGAGTTGCGCATTTTCGGCAATCAACTCCTGCTGATATCCAAGGAGTTGGCGTTCATACCATTCGCGTTCCGTAAGATGGCTGGTCAACTTCCGATGGGCCAGGCCGAGTTCGAGAAGATTGACCACCTGACGGGACAGACCTGCGAGTGCCTCTCTCTGGAACGGTGCCAGATCGCGCGGCGTGCGATCCATCACGCAGATGGTCCCGACTGCCTCGCCACCGGAACCAATGAGCGGCGCGCCCGCATAGAAGCGCACCTTATGCTCACCGGACACGAGTGGATTATTCGCGAAGCGCGTATCGGCAAGGGTGTCCGGCACCACAAGAATGTCGTGCGGCGCCTGGATGGAACCCGCGCCAAAGGCCACGTGCCGAGGCATGTGCGGCAGCGAGAACCCCTGCTGAGATTTGAACCACTTGCGTTCCGCATCGAACAACGCGACCGAACCCATCGGCGCATCGCAGATACCCGCCGCAATCGCGACAAGGTCGTCGTAGGATTTTTCCGGCAAGGTGTCCAGGATGCCGTAGCTGGCGAGGGCGGCAAGGCGCGCCGATTCCGTGGCTGTCAAATCGGCGTCGGTCATGGCTTTCCTGCAGAGATCATTCAAAACTATCGGGCATGCGTGATTGTCACAACACGTGCGTCGG
>JBDSXV010000156.1:0-44238 GCA_039926025.1 Dokdonella sp. | reverse complement strand
GGCCCTTGCTGCCGGATTTGCGGATGCATCGGGCAGGTGTAGATCGATTCAAGAGGAACAGGATGCGACCGTTCGCGCGGCTGCAGATAGTGCGCCGGGTCCGCAACAAATTTCTCCTGGCATCGAGCCGAACAAAAATGAAACATCTTTCCCTGATGCTCGGCGTGATGCGTTCCCGATTCAGGATCGACCGTCATGCCGCAGACGGGGTCGCGTTCGCCGCCACTCGACGCATCATTCGCTGCCGCGCGTGCATCCGCATTGCAGCAGGCCTTGCCCGACTCCGTGGCGGAAATGTGGACTGGGGTGCTCATGCTGAAACCTCGCGATCGGGATGCCGCAGGAAAAGCCGTCGAGCTGAGGAGTTCCGGCGAATGGGGTCGCTATGCAATTTCAGTCTGTGCGCTGTGGAGGTGCGTGTCTGTACGTTGTCGAACGCTTGAGGCAGAAAACGCCGCTGGATGGGCATTCCTGTGGTTCCGCTGTTACTTTGGCGTCGTTCCCGGCCTGGCTTGGAGAAATTATTTTACTCAGGCATGTTTGGTGGGGTGAATTCGCAAATTGTTCCAACCGAATCCCCTTCGCGAATCGGCAAGCATTCATGAACTGGCACGGTCCAAAGTTTTTACTTGCAGAGCACCCTCTCTCATGGCCATGCCATCGGCGGAATTGTCAGGTCTGGTAGCCGCAGCGGCGCTCGGCTTGGTGCACATCGTTCTTGCTTCTCACTCCGCCAGTCTCCGGCGGGGCTGTCGATTGCGCGCTGGATCGCGCGATGGGTCGATTGCCCCGCCGGACGGGCGCACAACCATTTCAAAAAAGTGTCGTCAGAACGGCCCCTCATTGCAGCAGAAATTGCAGAAGGACGTCGACATCCTGCTGACCCACCAGATAGCAGGCAGCGAGCGAACTCGTGTCGTAACCCACGCGGATGGACAAAAGCTCGTGTCGATCGCGGATCGCGAACGCATCTTCGTCGGTCGTGTCGTCGCCAACAAACAAGGCCCGTGGAGCGCCGATTCGTTTCATCTCTCGTGCAAGGGCAGTTCCTTTCCCCGGCGCATCCATCGGCAAGACGTTCAGGACGCACTTGCCACCGATAAGCCGCACCGCGTCGAGTCGGGAGGCTGACTGCTGAACCATTGTTTCGATAGCAACCGGATCTTGCGCATGTCGGTAGTGCACTGACAGGGAATGCCCCTTGTCTTCGATGAAAACGCCCTCCAGCCCGTCGAAGTCTGTCTGCAGCTGCGTTCGCCATTGCGCGACCACCGTGCGGATGGACGGATCGTTGTCATCCGCGGTTTCGCTCCCGTGATTTCCTACGACCGTCACCGTGCTGATTCCAACCAAACGCTGCACGTCGTCCCGCCTTCTTCCGCTCAATACGAGCGTGGGATATCGCTGCGCCACGGCGCAAAGAAGCTCCCGCGTGGTATCGCGCATGAAGGCGCGTGCAGGATCCGCGGTGATGGCGGCCAACGTGCCGTCATAGTCGAACGCCATGAGCGTGTCGGGCGCGCAATACGCGCGCAGTATCGGAAGATACTCGTTGGAAAAGAGCGCTTTCATCCGGCACGTACCGGGTCATGGCTCAGCTCGTGTTCGGAAAGCAACCCCGATAGTTGTTCGCGACGGCGCAGGCGGCTCGCATCAAGCAGCATTCGACCCGCCCAGCGATACACATTGAACTCTGAGACGAACCTTCGCATGGCCTGCATGCGCGCTTGCTGTTCCGAGCGCGACATCTCCAGAGCGATAGCCAGCGCGTGGCTGGCTTGTTCGATGTCATAGGGATTCACGATCAATGCTTCGGTCAGCTCGCGCGCAGCACCCGTGAATCGGGACAGGATCAGGACACCTTGTTCGTCGTCGCGCGCAGCCACGAATTCCTTGGCAACAAGATTCATTCCGTCATGCAGGCTGCTGACATAGCACACATCGGCCGCACGAAAATACCGGAACACATCCACCGGCTCCGTATGCTGGCCGCGCAAGATGATCGGTTGCCAATCGTCGCGCGCAAACCTCGCGTTGATGCGTGCGACCAGCGTCTCCACATCGACCTTCAGTTGCGCATAACGTTCGATTTCAGCGCGACTGGGCGAGGCGAGCTGCAGGAACGTGAAACGTCCGATGTACTCCGGATTTCGCTCGAACAGTCGTTCGACCGCGCGCATGCGCTCTTCGATGCCTTTCGTGTAATCCAGCCGGTCGACGCCAATACCCAGGCGGGTGTCCGGGGAAAGCCCCAGTTCCGTGAATACCGCGTTGCGACAGTCGGACACGGAGGGCGCCGCCTCGACCCAGCGATGCGGCCATTCGATCGAGATGGGATAGCCGCGAACCAGGGTACGCCGGTCCCCCTGGATGACGGCGAGATCTTCCCGGTCGAGACGAGCTTCAAGAAACCGATCCGCCGCATCCATGAAATTGTTGCAGTGAAATTGCGTATGAAAACCGAGGATGCTGCTGCCCAGCATTCCTTCGATCAGTTCCTTGTGCCAAGGGCAGATGCTGATCTGCTCGGCGTTTGGCCACGGGATATGCCAGAACGTCAGGATTGTTGCGCGCGGCAGACGCTCTCGCAGGAGACGCGGCGCCAATGCAAAGTGATAGTCCTGCACGAGGATCACCGGATCATCGGTGTCGACTTCGGCACAAACCGCATCGACGAACTTCTCGTTCACCTGGCGGTAGTGAAGCCAGTCCTCCATGCGAAAAATGGGTCGCGTGTGAGAGACATGACACAGCGGCCACAAGCCTTCATTGGCGAAGCCGTAGTAGTACCCCTTCTCTTCCTCCGGACTCAGCCATACGCGCCGGATCACATACGACTCTTCTCCAGGCGGCACGCGTACGCGCCCCTGCGCATCAGCCGTTTCGCGATCGGCCGATCCCGCGCCATGTGCGACCCAGACGCCAGAACATGCTCGCAGGACCGGTTCCAGCGCACTCACCAAGCCGCTTGCCGGATGCAGTACGCGAATCGAACCATCGTCTGCCCGATCGTGAATGTAGGGCTCGCGATTCGCCATCACGACCAGACGCTCCCCATGGAGATGCCGACGCAACGTGAGCTTGAGGCGCTCCGGCGTCCACGCGCCACCGCGCAGCTCTGCCTGCTCCTCTTCGGCCAGACGATCGAGCAAATCACGCAAGTCCCGCACGACGGGCAGGAATTGCGGCCGTTGCTCGGCTCCCTGTCCCCGTGCCATGCGTTGCAACGCGTCGCGCCAGTCGCGCCATGCCATGCGCACCACGAGCAAAGTGACGAGGGAAGCCAACGCGGCGAGAAGCACAAACGCACACAGCAGAAAGACGCCAGTGCTGGATTCGCGTCGCGACGCGAAACTCAGGTCATGCGTGAGTATCGCAAACGCCTTGGCGCCTTCCCCGGTTTGCAGCGGAATCGCATTGATCTGCACCTGGCCGCCGGGCAAGTCCATGGTCGCCCGCCACGGCACCCATGCTACTGATGCCGCCGTGTTGCCTGGAATGACGTGCGCACCGACAGCGCGGCATGAAAAAGCGTCTGGAAATCCCGGTGTACTCGCGATGACTGTCAGGTCAGGGGCGCAAACAGCGGCTCCCATCACGCGTTCATCGCGCGCAATGTCGATGAGCAAATCGCGCAGCGCGTTGGCGTCGTGAGCATCGATGTCGGCAAGCAGAGCACGCCGCGCACCATTGATCGCCAACTGAGCGCGCAGCCCGACATCCTTTTCGAACCAGTCATGTGTCGTATGACTGACCAGCAGCCAAGCGAATGCAATGAGCGCACCGAGCGCAGCGATCAGTGCGAGTGCGAGACGAATGCGCAGGTTCACGTTGGAATGACCATTGGGGTGTAGCCTCCTTTCCAAGTGTGTTAGGTTTGTCCAATGCGACTGGAAGACCTTTCTTTGGTAGGCAACTGCCAGATGTCGGCACTGATTTCGCGCGCTGGCAGCGTCGTTTGGTGCTGTTTGCCGCGGTTCGATTCAGAGCCGGTGTTCGGGCGGCTGCTGGACGAATCGGGTGGTGAATTCTCGGTGGCGCCGGCGGATGGTCAACACGGCGAACAACGTTATGTAGGCAATACTAACATCCTCGAGACGGTGTTCGACACGCCGACGGGTCGATTTCGTGTCGTGGATTTCGCTCCACGCTACGCATCGCCCGAGCGAATGCAACGACCTGCACAACTGGTGCGTATCATCGAGCCTCTCGAAGGGGCGGCACTGGTTCGCGTGCAATGCAGGCCCGTGCAGGGTTGGTCGAAGCAATCTTCACAAGGACGCACTTGCGAAGACGGTCTATTTTTCGATGGCTTCCCGGATTCGTTGCGATTGGTCACCGACGTGTCGGGCGCGCATCTGTATGGAGCCCCGTTTGCGCTCACCAAGCGCCTTCATCTGGTCCTGTCGTGGGGCGACGCGGTGGTCGAGCAACCGCTCGCAGACACCTGTAGCCGCTTGCTCGACGCAACAGCGCGGTACTGGCAGCGCTGGGTCAAGCACTGCAATATTCCGCCAATGTTCCAGCGCGAAGTGATTCGCTCTGCGCTGGTTCTGAAACTGCATTGTTTCGAGGAGACCGGGGCAATCGTTGCCGCGATGACGACATCGATACCGGAGAGCGCCGGCAGCGGGCGAACATGGGACTATCGATATTGCTGGCTTCGTGATGCGTACTATGTGCTGGACGCGCTTCGACTCCTGGGGCATTTCGAAGAACGCGAAGGATTCATTCAATTCCTGCTGGGCATCACGGCGGCGTCGCCGGACATGGATCTGCGGCCGCTCTATCGCGTCGACGGCAGCTCCGACCTGGATGAGCGCATTCTGACGAACTGGGCCGGGTTCAACGCGGACGGACCGGTACGCGTGGGCAATGGTGCAGCCCTGCATCAACAACACGATGTGTATGGCGAACTGATTCTCGGATTGAGTCCGATATTTCTGGACGCGCGATTCGAGCAGGAACGCGCACCCCAAACGCTGGATTTGCTGGAGCGGCTGGCGCGACGAGCCATTGCCGTCGCGGGCACTCCGGATGCCGGCATCTGGGAAGTTCGAAGAGCATGGGAGCCGCAAACATTCTCGAGCCTCATGTGCTGGGCGGCGGCGGATCGCGTGGCGCACATCACGCAAACGCAGCGCCCGGCTGTTGCGCAGGAGTATCGCGACGCCGCCGATCGCATCCGCGATGACATTCTTCATCACGCGTGGAGCGAACGCTTTGGGCGATTTGCTGCATCCTATGGCGCTGACGACCTTGATGCGGCCTTGCTGCAGATGGTTCCATTGCGCTTTCTGCCACGCGATGATCCGCGGCTGCTCGCGACCATCGAAGCGGTGCGCAATGAACTGTCTGAAAACGGCTGGTTGCTCCGATACCGCCGCGACGACGGGCTGGGCGTGCCCACGGTCGCCTTCGTGATCTGCACGTTCTGGCTCGCCGACGCCCTCGCTCTCGTGGGGCGCATCGAGGAAGCGCAGGCGATCATGGCGCGCATCAGCGAAGTTCTGTCGCCCACCGGACTCATTGCCGAAGACTGCGACATTGCCAGCCGGCGACTCTGGGGCAACTACCCGCAAGCGTATTCGCATGTCGGACTCATCCATGCGGCATTTGCCGCGTCGCCGCGCTGGGCCGAATTTCTGTGACAATGGCTCCAATCCTGGACCAATTGAGGCTGGCTCTGCTCAACAGCTCGCTCGCCGCGGCTCATGTCGAGGCCATCGGGCTCGGCGCATGGGCGATGAAGGGACGTGGTACGCGAAGCGCCTGGTCGTTGGCGCCTTCACGTCTGATCGGTGGCGGCCCAACGTCTCGTTTTTGACGCCCGCGACAACGCGGAAAATACGCTTGGCAAGCTGTCGTTCGTGCTGATCCCCTGGTGCAACTCGACAGGAATTCGCCTTGAAGGCGATGATGGCGGTTCGACCAGGCTGCACCAGCAGACGACACGGATGGGTGTCGTCTGCACCCACTCAGCCAACGAGGCGGCAGACCAAACGATGCGAGATTCCTTTTCCCGACGTGCTCATGCACGCGTACGAGCCCTGGGTCAGCATGAGTTGTTCGCGCCGACCCAATGGCGGCGACGTGCGGCGTTGTGGACGGGTGGCGTGGTTGTCGGCCTTGCCGCGATCGCGTTCGCGAAAGCGGGTGACTTTGCATTTTCAGGGTTCCAGCGAATCCTTGCGGCGTACGCCTGGCTGCCTCTGTTGCTGACGCCCGTTGTGTTCGCCGCGCTGGCGTGGCTGACGCAAGGTGCCCTACGCGCGACACGCGGCAGCGGTATTCCCCAGGTTATTGCGGCGCTGGACATTGAGGACAGTGCATTTCGGCAACAGCTTCTTTCCCTGCGTGTTGCGCTCGGCAAGATGATGCTGACGCTGGTTGCCTTGCTCGGCGGTGCGTCGATCGGGCGCGAGGGCCCCACTGTGCACGTCGGCGCAGCTCTCATGCATGAGCTGGGTCGACGCTTCGGTTTCACCGATCCCAAAGCGTTGTCACGTTTCATCCTCGCCGGCGGCGGAGCTGGCATCGCTGCCGCTTTCAATACGCCCCTGGCGGGGGTGGTATTCGCCATAGAGGAACTCGCCGGAACGTACGAACATCGCTTCAGCGGCATCCTCCTGACTGCGGTGATCGTCGCGGGCGTGGTTTCGCTCGGTGTGCTCGGCGACTATGCCTACTTCGGCAGGGTGTCTGCGGTTCTTCCGTTGGGACAAGGATGGCTCGCGGTGCTTTTGTGCGGCGTCTGTGGCGGCATCGGCGGCGGACTGTTTGCGCGCCTGATCCTGCTCGATGGTGCTGGATGGCTCGGACGCATCGCGACCTTGCGTCAACGCGGGCCGGTTCGTTTCGCTGCCGCGTGTGGGCTCGCGCTGGCGATGCTCGGTTTCTTCAGCGGCGGTGCTATCTACGGCACGGGCTATGCGCAAGCGCACGAACTAGTGCAGGCGACACACGGCGCCGGTGCGCAATTTGGCTTGCTCAAGATGGCGGCGAATACCCTGTCTTACTGGGCCGGCATTCCAGGCGGCATTTTCTCACCGGCATTGGCGGTCGGTGCCGGCATGGGCAACACACTCGCGGTCTTGCTCGGCGGTACCAACACCAGTGCCGTCGTCCTGCTCGGCATGGCCGCGTTCCTTGCCGGCGTGACGCAGGCGCCGTTGACCTCCGCCGTCATCTCGATGGAATTGACCGCGAATCAGAATCTGATCATCCCGGTCCTCGCGGTCTGCCTGGTCGCGCGCGGCTTGTCCACGTTGCCATGTCCGACGCCCGTCTACCGCAAGTTCGCCAGCCGGCTTGTCGATGAGTACGAGCGGCAAACGCGCGTCGAGGAAAAGTCCGCGCAAGTCTGAGCCGTTGCAGGCTCACTCGAACGGCGAGGCCTCAGGGATTCAACCATAAATGGACGAGGATGCTGGCGACATAGCCGAGTGCGATGACGAGGGTCCAGCGCAAATGCACCGTGAAGGTATACAAGCCACGTGAAGCACCCATCAGGGCGACTCCTGCGGCCGAACCGATCGACAGCAGACTTCCCCCAACGCCGGCCGTCAGGGTGATCAGGAGCCATTGCGCATGGTCCATTGTTGGATTCATTTTCAGGACGGCAAACATGATGGGAATATTGTCGACCACGGCGGACAACAAACCCATCGCCGTATTGGCTGCGGTAAAACCGAATCCGCCATACAGCCAGTGCGACGCGACCTCCAGGTAACCGATCGCAGCGAGTCCGCCCACACACGCGAAAACGCCGTAGAAGAAGAGCAACGTGTCCCATTCCGCGTTGGCAATGATCTTGAAGATCGAATAGCGCGGCGCGTCCTCTTTACCATTGGCCAACGCATAGCCGCGCTCCCGGCGCTCGATCCGCGAGGCGACCAGGTTGAGCAGCGCAAGCCCGGTCAGCATGCCGTAGACCGCCGGCATGCCCAGCCATTGCCGGCCCACGACCGTGATCAAGATCGTCAACCCGAAGGACACGCAGATGCCAATGCCTCCAGGCTTGATGCGCAGCGCCGTCTCCGCCGGATGAGGGCGTCCGCCTGGAATACTGAAGGACATCACCAGCGCCGGCAGGAGCCAGTTCACCAACGACGGCAGGAAGATCGCAAAGAACTGCAGGAACTCGACCTTGTGCGCCTGCCAGACCATCAGTGTCGTGATATCGCCGAATGCACTCCATGCGCCGCCGGCATTGGCTGCAACGACGAGATTCACGAAACTCAATGTTATGAAGCGCGCGTTGCCCGAGCAGACCGCGAGGATCACGGCTGACATCACCAGTGCCGTCGTCAGATTGTCCAATATCGGCGATAGCAGGAAGGCGATCGTTCCGGTGATCCAGAACAATTGGCGATAGCTGAAATGGCGTTTGACCAGTTGCGTGCGCAGCGCCTCGAATATGCCGCGCTCGCCCATCGCAGTGACATAGGTCATCGCTACCACGAGGAAGAAAAACACTTCCGAGTAGTCAAGGAACATCTCCTCGAACGCTTTCCTGACCTGGGAGACATCGCTGCCAGGTACCGCCGTCCACCATGCCAGCAGCCCCCAGATCAGCGCTGCCGCCAGCATCACCGGTTTGGACTTGGCAATGTGGATGCGGTCCTCGAGGATGACGGCTGCATAGGCCAGCACGAACAGCGCCAACGCAATCCACCCGACCGGATGCGCAACCAGATGAAAGGATGCAACACCTGCCTCGTCAGCCAGAACGTTGGAAGAAAAGAGGACGAGAAGGAGCAGGGCGCGCGTCATTGGAAGATGTGCCTACACACTGTCAAATTGGCCGCAATTCGTTGGAAAAACGCAGCGGGTGTCGCAAGCGTCGGTTGTCGATCCGTGAAACATCAGGCAGCGGGTTGCTGCGATTATCAACCATCAGGAGGCAGAGAGAACACCGGATGGATTCCTGGTGCATCGGCAACCGAGTGTCCCGCGGGCGATGCTCGGATTGCTCAGTCTGTTGCCGGCTCGATGATGAGGAAACGCTCGACGAATTCGTAGACGACGACGTCGGGCTTCGCTTGCTCGATCAGCAGGTGATCGAAGCGAAAGCCGGCCTGTTCTTCCAGCGTCACCGTGCTGAAGGTCGCATTGAGGTACACCGCGAGCGTGTCCGAAAAAGAATCGTGGAACCACACCGCAGTCGGTGCATGCTCACGGGTTGAGGTCAATCGCATGCGCCGCTTGCCATTGGCGATGGAATCCTCGCGTGCCGTGGTCCATGTCGGCCTGCCGCGAAACAGCGGGTAGTCGAGCGTCTCGCCCTTGCCCGCAAGACCGAGGCCGAGCATGCGCATGAGATCGAGATCGTACGCGGGATAGGTGATCGCAACCGCGTCCATCTGCTCCGGGCGCAGCGGATCGAGTTGCGGCAGCAGCGGTTGCAGGTGACGCATGATCTCCAGGTAACCCACAAAGGCGCCCAGGCCGGACCAATGCGTGTCGCGCCGCGCATACATCTGGCCATCGTCTTTTGCGGCAACCAGTGCATCGGTGAGATCCAGCAGGTGCAGGGTCGACTGCCGCTCGATGAGACGACGCTCGATCTGCGTGAGCCGCGTGATCGGCGCCAGCGCGCCGGCCGACGTGGGCAGGTGTTCGTGATAAACGCGCTCCTTGTTTGGCACGACGACCATCAGCAGTGGCACGCCGCGCGCAGCAAGCCAGTCGCGCTGGGTCTCCATGCTGTCGATCCACCGATCCAGCGCAGTCGAGGTGAAGAGATCGGCTCCGCGCATTTGCTCGAGCGTGTGGTTGCCGCTGTAGAACAGCCAGCCGTCGCTGCCGAGCACGACCTCATTGCTCGTGCTGCGTCGAAAAAGCGACGTCTCGAGATAGCTGCCGGCGAGTACCAGCGCGCTGCGGAATCCGATGCGATCGATCAGGTATCGATCGACCTGGTGTGGCCATGCCTGCAGCGCATCGCGCGTGTGCGGCAGCGATGGGAAGCCTGCGGGCTCGCGCCGTTCGAGCAGCTGGACCTGGTTGTTCCAGCCGGCCAGCTGAGCGGCGAGCGGCAACACGAGCATGAGCAGGAACGCAGCAGCGAACACGCGCTGCGCGCGTGGACTGCCGATCGGTGTGAACAGGGTCTGCATCGGCGTCAGAAACGAAAATAGATGAACGGGTTGTAGGCGCCCGTGGCGAGCCTGGTCGTCGCAAGCGCGAACACCGCGAGCAGCGAAGCCAGCCACGCGTTCTGCAGCAGCCATGCGCCTGGTCTGACAACACCTTCAGGTGTGGCGATGCCGGCGACGTGTCGTGCCAACCGGCCCGCGATCGGCGTTGCAGCGAGCAGTGCGATGGCCGTGACCCAGAGGAGTTCCGTCGAGACAAAAGCGGCAAGCGCGTCGTTGGATGCATGCGCACCGAGCATCGCTGCGAAGTAGTCGCGCGCCTGCATCAGAGTATTGGCGCGAAAGATCACCCAGCCCGCGACGACGACGGCGAGTGCATACGCGTGACGCAGCGGACGTGGCGCACGCGCGAGCACGCGCGCGAGTCCGGCGCGTTCGAGTGAGAGGAAGAGTCCGTGCCAGAGGCCCCAGATGACGAAGGTCCAGTTCGCGCCGTGCCAGAGACCACACAGAAAAAACACGATCAGAAGGTTGCGGCAGGTTATCCACGGCCCGCGCCGGTTACCGCCCAGCGGCACGTAGAGGTAGTCGCGAAACCATGCCGAGAGCGACATGTGCCAACGGCGCCAGAACTCGGTGATCGATTGCGCGATGTACGGATGATTGAAATTCGGCGGGAAGTGGAAGCCGAGCATCAGCGCCAGGCCAATCGCCATCGTCGAGTAGCCGCAGAAATCGAAGTAGATCTGCAGGGTGTAGCAGAACGCTCCAAGCCATGCACCGGCGGCATCCAGTTGCGCAGGGTCGAGCGCGAATGCCGCATTGGCCGGTTCGGCGACGACGTTCGCAATCAGCACCTTTTGCGCAAGGCCAATCACGAACAGCTGCGCTCCGCGCGCGAAACCCGCGCTGCCGGCGTGGCGATCATGGATCTCGGTGCGGATCTCGTGGAAGCGGACGATGGGGCCGGCAATCAGCTGCGGGAACATCGTGATGTATGTTGCGACGTCAAGCAGCCGACGCTCGGGCGGCGTGTCGCGGCGATAGACATCGACGAGGTAGGAGATCGCGTGGAAGGTGAAGAACGAGATGCCGAGCGGCAGATGTACCTGCGGCGCCGGACCGGAAAACATGCGTGGCAACACGTCTGTGCCGGCAAGAAAAAGGAAGCCTGCGTACTTGAACCAGGCCAGCGCCGCGAGATTCACGCTGATGCCGATCGCGACGGCGCTGCGGCGCGCGCGGCCATCGAGCGCATCGATCCACAACGCAAGACGATGGTTCGCGAGCACCGAACCGATCATCACGCCGGCATAGACGACCTCGCCGTACGCGTAGAAAGCAAGACTGAAGAAAACGAGGACAACCTGTTTGCACGGCAGGAAGCGGTACGCGATCAGGAAGACCGGCAGGAAGTAGAAAATGAAGACGATCGAACTGAAAACCACGCGGTGATCCTTGGACGTGCATCAGCGCGGAGCACCGTGCGGGTTGCATCGCGGAGCGGAGTGTAACGCGCGGTCGTCGCCGCGGAAGACTCGTTCAGCGGTGTTTGCGCGGTGGCGGGTCGAGTTCGCGATTGAGGAGACCGGCCAGCCGAGCCGCAGCGGCGCGCACCTGCCGCTCCGCAAGCGGGCGCATCCGCAGCAGATATGTTTCGTCGATGCGATGGCCATGCGGGTAGACGCCATCATCGCGGCTGGCGCGACAGGATTCTTCGGCCCATTGCGCGGGTGTTCCGGATGCGCGCGGCAACGGCGTGCGCGCGAGCGCCGTCGCATAGGCGTGCCAGCCCAGATGGCGGCTCGCGAGTACGGGCGAATCCCAGATGGAATGCAGGTTGCTGCCGCGTCGCTTCCACTGCACCTGATAGCGATTTCCGCCCGCGTCGTGTCGATAGCCGGCATGCAGCGGCTGGTGAACGTCAGCGACGAAATGCGTGACGAAGCGCAGCGCGTCGGCGCGTTCGCTGGCCGCACGCGAGCGGTCTCCGAGCACGCTCGCGTAGTGCTCGATCGCACCGACCACACAGCGGCCGCTGGCGCAATCGCGTGATGGATCGTAGCGGCAGGTCGTTGTGCTGAAGTTCACGAAATGCAGTCTCGAAGTCGCGCGCCACAAGGCGCGTTCGCTGCGCTCGTCGCGCAGATCGTCCGCCCAGGTCGCGACATCGGCGAGCGATTGCTCGTGCGTGAGATGCAACAGGCGGTCAACTTCAGCACGCGTGTTCGGCGTCAACTGTCGATCGGCGAGATCGGCAACGATGCGATGGCCAGCCGGCCCCCACGCATGCGCGATGAGCGGAACCAGCGCAAGCAGCCACGCGAAGCACCACGTCGCGCCGGATCTATGACGCATCGAACGCAACCGGCAGCTTCAGGAACGCTCGGCCGTCGGGGTTCCCCAAGGGCAGGCGCCCGCCACGGATATTGAACTGGATCGCAGGCCACAGCAGCTTCGGTACGGCGAGGGTCCCATCGCGACGTATGCGCAGCGCGACGAACTCCGCCTCGCTCGTCGTTGTCTGCATATGCGTGTTCGCTGCCTTTTCAGCCGCGATGCTGACCTCCGCGAGGGGTGTCGCATCCGTCGCCGGATAGTCATGGCAGAGAAACACGCGCGTCGCATCGGGCAACGCGTACAAAGCGCGGATGGAACGATACAAGATCGCCGCATCGCCGCCGGGAAAATCGCAGCGCGCGGTGCCAGCATTGGGCGCGAAGACGGTGTCGCCGACAAATACCGCGTCGTCGGCCACGTAGCTGATGCTGTCGGGCGTATGGCCTGCGGTTCCGATCACGCGCACATCGAGTGTGCCCACGTGGAAGCCGTCGCCGTCCGCGAACAGGCGATCGAACTGCGAACCATCCGCGACGAATTCGTCATCGAGATCGAGCAGGCGCTTGAACGTGCGTTGCACTTCGACGATGCCGGCACCAATCGCCAGCTTCGCCTGCGTGCGCTCGCGCAACCACGCGCCGGCTGAAAGATGGTCTGCGTGCGCGTGGGTTTCCAGGATCCACTCGACGTGCAGGTCGGTTGTCTCGACGTACTCGAGTATGCGCTGCGCACTGCCGCTTTCGATGCGACCCGAGGCCTGATCGAAATCCAGCACCGGATCGATGATCGCCGCGCAGCGTGTGGCGCCATCGACGACAACATGCGTCCAGGTGCCGCTGGCGGGATGGTGGAAACTGCGGACGAGCGGTGCCATGACGACCCGAATCGGAAGGAGTGTCCCAGCGTAGCGCAGCGAGGGCGTCATCAGCACATCAAGCCTGTTGACAGATGCGATTACGCGTGTAATTGTATGTCAACGATTACAGGTGTAAACGTATGAGCATCAGTGAAGCGGAAAGCCGGATCATGGAAATCCTCTGGCGCAAGCCGTCCGCGCAGAGTGCCGAGGACATCGTCGCGGCGGTTGCCGGCGAGCAGGACTGGCAGGAGGCGACGGTCAAGACCCTCCTCAATCGCCTGTTGAAGAAGAAGGCAATCGCCGCCGAACGCGATGGCCGCCGCTACCTCTATCGCGCCATCACCCGTCGCGGCGACTACGTGCATGCCGAAAGCAAGAGCCTGCTCGATCGGCTCTACGGTGGCCGTGTCGCGCCCCTGGTCGCGCACTTCTCCGAGCGCAGCAAGCTGACCAAGAAAGACATTGCCGAGATCCGCGCGCTGATCGAGGAGATCGATCGTGATCAATGAGACGTTTGCCGTGGTCAGCACCATGACCCTGGTTGGTTCGTTTGCCATCGCATTCGTCCTGAGCGCGCGTAGGGTCCTGCGCAGTAGTTTCGGCGCGCACATCGCCTACGCAAGCTGGATCGCGGTTCCTCTCGCGGTGATCGCAACGCTGCTGCCGGCGCCGCATCGGCCCGTCGCAGTCATGCTGCGGGCATCGCGCTCGATCATCGGCGTCGCGCACATGCCGCAAGCATCGATGCCGTTCGACTGGCGTCCTTCACTGCTGATCGTTTGGCTCGCAGGCGTCGTTGCCACGGCGTTCCTCTTTGCGATTCAACAGCGACGCTTCCTCGGCAGTCTCGGATGTTTGCAGGCTGTCGAGCGCGGCGTGGTTCGCGCGGATTCCGTCGATACCGGTCCGGTACTGGTGGGGGCATGGCGCCCGCTGATCGTGGTGCCTGCCGATTTCGCTACGCGATATGCGCCGGTCGAGCGCGATCTCGTCATCGCGCACGAACGTTTTCACCGCGAACGAGGCGATACGCGGATCAACGTGATCGTCGCGGCGTTGCATTGCCTCAACTGGTTCAATCCTATTTTTCACCATGCGGCCGCGCGGTTCCGGTTCGATCAGGAGCTGAGCTGCGATGCCGCGGTGATCGCCCGCTTCCCGGAAGCGCGCCGGTCGTATGCCGGCGCGATGTTGAAGACGCAGCTGGCCGGACAATCGCGGCAGGAGCTGCGATTGCCGGTCGGTTGCCGTTGGCCGTCCGGCCATCCCCTCAAGGAGAGAATCCTCATGTTGAACAAATCATCGCCCTCGCGCGCACGACGTGCGGCAGGCATCGCAATCGTCGCGGCGTTCGGGGCCTGTGGCGCAATCGCTTCATGGGCGTCGCAATCGCCTGTATCCGCACGTGACACCGGCGTGCCCGTGATCGAGACGAACTTCGTGATTTCGCATCGTGACGCGTCGGGAAAACACGAGGGATTCACGCTCGCCGACGCGTCCGGCGAACCGATTTCGTTCGGGCTGGGCGCAGATCCCGCGCAGTGGACGGGCGAGTTCACCGCACGAACGGCTGAAAACGGGGTCCTCGATTTCCGGGGGACGGTTCGATTTGGCGGCATCGTCGTGTCGCAGCCCAGTGTGCAAGTGCGTTCGGGCACGCCAGCGACGCTCGAGATATCGACGCCCGACGGCAGCGACGGCATCCGGATGGAAGTCACGATGACCCTTCATGAACCCGGCTGGGCGCCGCAGGTCACCGAAGCCGGAGACCAGCCAGCGGAGGAAAACACGAGCTATCGACAAAGCTTCCCGCCGCACTATCCGCAGGAAGCGATCGATGCGCACCAGACCGGACATGTCGAAATCAAGGTCCTCGTCGACGAGCATGGCGCCCCGCGGTCGGCGGAAGTGGCGAACGCGGCCCCGCCGGAGGTCGCTTCGGTATTCGGCCCCGAGTCGGTCAAGACGGTGATGCAGTGGCGGTTTCACCCGGCGCGCAAGGAAGGAAAGCCTGTGAGTAGCTACATCCTCGTCCCGATCGATTTCTCGCTCGACGGCTGATTCGGGCGGCCTCTTCAAGGCTTCTGGACAATTGGCTCCCGCAAAGCGGCCCTGTGCGTGTGGCGCACGGGGCCGGTAGAATGCGCGGCCTTGAATCCGCCCATTCCGCAGGAGTTGCTTCATGGCAGTGAAAGTCGCAATCAATGGCTATGGCCGCATCGGCCGCAACGTGTTGCGTGCGCTTTACCAGGCAAATCGCAACCACGAAATCCAGATCGTCGCGGTCAACGACCTCGGTGATGCAGCGACCAATGCGCACCTGACCCAGTACGACACTGCGCATGGCAAGTTTCCGGGCGAAGTCGGCGTCGATGGCGGCGACATCATCGTCAACGGCGATCGCATCAAGGTCTGCGCCGAGCGCGACCCGGCCAAGTTGCCGTGGCAGGATCTTGGCGTCGACATCGTGCTCGAGTCGACAGGTTTCTTCACCAGCAAAGCAAAGGCCGGCGCGCACATCGCGGCAGGCGCGAAGAAAGTCATCATCTCGGCACCCGGCGACAAGGACGTGGACGGCACCTTCGTCTTCGGCGTCAACGAAGACCAGCTCAAGGCAAGTCATCAGGTTATTTCGAACGCATCGTGCACGACCAATTGTCTGGCGCCGATGGCCAAGGTATTGCACGAGAAGATCGGCATCGTGCATGGCCTGATGACGACGATACATGCGTACACCAACGACCAGGTGCTCACCGACGTTTTCCATTCGGACCTGCGCCGTGCGCGCTCGGCGACGATGTCGCAGATCCCGACCAAGACCGGCGCCGCCGCTGCGGTCGGGCTGGTGCTGCCGGAACTCAACGGCAAGCTCGATGGCTTCGCCATGCGCGTGCCGACGATCAATGTCTCGGTGGTCGATCTCACGTTCGTCGCCGCCCGCGCGACCAGCATCGCGGAAATCGATGCCGCGATGAACGAGGCGGCGAACGGCAAGCTCAAGGGCATTCTGGGCGTCAACACCCAGCCGCTGGTCTCGATCGACTTCAACAACGATCCGCGCAGCTCGGTCTACGACGCAACGCAGACGCGCGTGATGGGCGGGACGCTCGTCAAGGTGCTGTCGTGGTACGACAACGAGTGGGGTTTCTCCAACCGCATGCTCGACATGACGCTGGCGCTCGCCAACGCGAAGTAAGGTCGGGATCGTGAAGCAAGGATGATGTGGGAGCAACTGTCCGTGGGAGCGGTTTCAGCCGCGATGCTCTTCGCGGCATGCGCACCATCCCACCCAACCCTCCCCTTGAAGGGGAAGGCTGAAGCATTTTTGAGAGCGGCTTCAGCCGCGATGCTTTGGCGAGAGCATTCAAAAAGCATCGCGGCTGAAGCCGCCCCCACAACATTGTGAGCGCTGCGTATCAATGCGCGACCAGCAAAGGCACATCGCTGTGCTGGAACAAATACCGCGTGGTGCCGCCGAGCACGAGTTCGGCGATGCGTGAATGTCCCCAGGCGCCCATCACGATGAGGTCTGCGCCGACGGCGTGTGCCGCGGCCAGCAGTTCGGCGCCATGTTCCTTTGTGGGTATGAATGGTTTGAACTCGGCGGCGATGCCGTGCCGTTGCAGCCACGCGCGCAAATCAAGCTTGGGCAGATAGCGCGCGCCGAACGGATTCTCGGCGGGGCTGCCTTCGAGCACGATCACCTGCGCGGCACGCGCGAGCAAGGGCAGCGCGCCGCGAATCGCGAGGGTTGCCTCGCGACTTTGATTCCACGCAATGACGATGCGTTCACCCACGCTCGCGCACGGCGCCGTCTCCGGCACGACGACGACGGGCGCCGATGCGCCGAAGACAGTACGCGACACAACGCCCCAGCCGATCGGCGCATCCGGGTTGAGTTGCGGGCGTTCGACCACAACGAGATCCGACCAGCGTGACGCCTGGCACAGCGCTTCAACGGTATCGCCCTGCGAAACCTGCCATTCGCCGCCGACGCCGTGCGCTTCCAGTTGCGCGCGCCAGGACGGCTCCCGCTGCACCGCATCGCGATACAGCGCGTCGGCCTCGGCCACGTACAGCGCAACCGCTTCGGGCGAAGCGATCGCCGCAGGCGCGATCGGCACGACATGCAAACCGGTGGCCCAGGCATCGAGTCGCTGCGCGAGTGCGAGTCCCACCGTGCCACCGCGTGTCGGCGCATCAGCGCGGCGCACGTGAATCAGAATCTCCGGTTTCGACACCTTCTGATGGGTCATGGCGGACCTCCGGCCGGGAGGCCTAGCTTACGTCGGGATCGGTGCGACGTCGCTTGCCGCACGCAATCGCGTGCTCGCAGGGCACGCCACGTGCGAGGTGCCTCGCAATCGTCGACAATCGGGGCCTCCTCGAGGAAACGACCATGCGCAAGACGATATTCGCGATAACCGCGGCGGCCTTCACGCTTGCTACGTTGTCCACCCCGGTCCATGCCGCCAGCCGCATCGATTGCCAGATGCGTTTCTCGCTTGCCGGCTGGTCCGTCTTCTACAAGACCGCGTCCGGCGACGGTACCGTCACCTGCGACAACGGTCAGCAAATGAAGGTACACATCCGCGCCAAAGGCGGCGGTCTCACGTTCGGCAAATCAGAGATCAGCAATGGCCTCGGCAAGTTCTCCGAGGTTTACGACATCGATCAGGTGCTGGGTGTGTATGCCAGCGCCGGCGCGCACGCGGGCGCGGTGAATTCGGCCGAAGCGCAGGCATTGACCAAGGGTCCGGTGTCGCTGGCATTGTCGGGCAAGGGCAAGGGCTGGGACATCGGCGTCGCGTTCGGCAAGTTCAGGATCTCGCGCCGCTGACAGCGTTGACGCAATCAGTTACGGTGGATGTTGCGGCGCGCCAGCCGGTTCGCGCGGAGTTCCGGTTGATGCGTTCCGACCTGCGGGCGGCGCCCTACAGCGATGGCGAAGAAATTGCCTCCAGCCTGATCCATGGCGTGGGCATCGTGCTCAGCATTATCGGGCTCGCAACCCTGGTTACGTTCGCCTCGCGCGCAGGTGACGTGCGTCACCTCGCGAGCGTCTGCGTGTACGGTGCAACCCTGATCCTGCTTTACACGGCGTCTACGCTGTATCACAGCGTTCCGGGCGAGCGCGTGAAGCCAGTCCTGCGCCTGCTCGACCACGCCGCCATCTTCCTGTTGATCGCGGGCACCTATACGCCGTTCACCCTGATCAGCCTGCACGGCGCCTGGGGTTGGTCGCTGTTCGCGATCGTATGGACGCTCGCGTTCGCCGGCATCGCGCTGGAGTTGCGCGGCGTGCGCCATCGCGGCGTGATGGCCGCCTTGTATGTCGGCATGGGGTGGGTCGGGCTTGTCGCGATCAAGCCGCTGATGGCGAGTCTGCCCGCAGAAGGGCTCTGGTTGCTGTTCGGTGGCGGGGTCGCCTACACGCTGGGTGTTCCTTTCTATCTGTGGAAACGCCTGCCATACAACCACGCACTGTGGCACGCGTTCGTCCTGCTCGGCAGCGGTCTGCAATTTTTCGCGGTGCTCTACTACGTGCTGCCAACAGCATGACGATTTCACCGTTGGTCGTGCATCTCGGCGGCTGTCATTGCGGTCGGGTGCGATTCGAAGTCGATTCGCCTGCCGTGATTGCGGCACTCGATTGCAATTGTTCGATCTGCCGCATGAGCGGATTCCTGCATCTGATCGTTCCCGCTGCGCGATTCCGGCTGCTCGCCGGCAGCGAAGATCTGACCGACTACACGTTCAATACCGGTACCGCGAAACATCGCTTCTGCCGTGTCTGCGGGATCAAGAGCTTCTATGTTCCGCGCTCGAATCCGGACGGATTCGATATCAATGTGCATTGTCTGGACCCGGCCACGATCGTGCGCGTCGAGATCACGTTGTTCGACGACACACGACGCGAAGAAAGTGAAGCGGCGATCGCCGGGTTGTCGCGCGACGCCTGACGCGCGATTGCACAGCGCTCAGCCGACCAGAAAGGCGAACCCGAAGATTCCGAGCATCGCGAAGCAGATGCCCAGCTTTGCCGCCGTGCCAACAACGAATCCGAGCCACGCACCGACGCCGACACCCGTCGCCTTGCGCAGGGTGCCGCCGGCTACGAGTTCGCCGAGCAGGGCGCCGACAAAGGGCCCGAGCAGCAGTCCTGGCAGGCCCAAAAAGACGCCGATGAGTGTGCCGAGCATCGCGCCGATCACGGCGTAGCGACTCGCGCCGACGCGCTTTGCGCCGAGCATGCCGGCGACGAAATCAACGATCAGTGCGAGTATCGTCAGCACGCCCAATACGACCAGTGTGAACGTACCCACGTGCGCGAAATGATCTGCCCATGCCGCCAGCAACATTCCGCCGAACACGATCGGCACGCCGGGTAACACCGGTAGCACCGTGCCGACGATGCCGACGATGATCAATACGGCTGCGAGTACGTACCAGAGCGTGTGCAGATCCATCGAGAGCCAGGATGCAAGGGAGCGCCAAACGAGCGCGGGACATGCATAGAGACCTCGTTGGTCGGATATGCCGGGCGTGTACTGTAACCGACGCGCCGGCATGCCTTGCACGTCGACGCGCGCCGTCGCGCATCGACGTGCGGGCTTGTCACGCGCGATCCAGACGGAACTCGATCGGCACGATGCCCCAGGCCGGTATGGCCTGACCGTCGCGCAATACGGGTTTGAAGCGCGCACGCTGCACGGCGTCGCGCGCCGCCGCATCGAGCTGCGCATGGCCGGAGCTGCGTTCGATCTCGATGCGCTGCACGCCACCACTCGCATCCACCAGCACGCGCAGCAGCACGGTGCCCTGTTCGCGCTGGCGCATCGACATTGGCGGATAGCGCAGCTTCAATGCGCCGTCATACGCCAGCGTGCGTGTCTCGCCAGCAGGCGCATCCGACGAACCGCTCGATATGCCCGCCGCAGCCTCACCCGTGCTCGCCGGTATCGCCATCGGCGAGTCGATCGCAACCGTGCTGGTCGCGACCGGCGCAGATGTCGTGACGGGGGGCGGCGGCGCCGTCGTCTTGTGCATCGGCAGGATGTGCTTGGGCGGTATCGGACCTGGCGGTTCCGGCAACACGACTGGCGGCGGATGATCGTCGAAGACGACGGTCGGAACCACATTGGGCAGCACGCGCACGAGCGGCGCCGCGATCGGAATCGCAACGACAGCGACGGCGGCGACATGCAGGATGAACGAGCTGCTCAAGGCAACGATGCGCTGCCAGCTCAGCGGCGAATGCGAGGATTGGGTACGAGTGGCCATGGCGTGCTCCCGGTCGATGGTCGAGGGATGCAACGCGGCATCATGGCGCGCGGGGTTCGGCGTCGGCGCCGCGGTGCGACATCTAAGGCCTATTGCTGAGCACCCGGCCTACTTACACAAGTTCCGGAACTTGTATAACCTGTTCGCAATTAGCGGGATCAGGGGTCCCGATGTCAGTCGGCGAGGGACAGGCGGCAGTCAGGGCAGATGTGGCGACGGATTTGGTCGCACGCATCGCAACGGGCGACCGCGCTGCCGAACGCGAGTTCGTGCGCAGCTACGAACGCGGCGTGCGCGCGCTGGTACGTCGCCACTGCCGGCCAAACGATCCGATCGTCGACGACCTCGCCCAGGAAGTCCTCACGCGCGTGCTCGAGCGCCTGCGCGCTGGCGCCATCCGCGACGCTGCTGCATTGCCTGCCTACGTGCAGGCAACCATCGTCTACACCGCCAGCGCCGAATACCGCAGCCGTCGACCGACAGAATCCGCTGCGCTGATCGACGATCTCGCGGGTGATGAAAATCCGGCTGAACGCGCCTCATCGAACGAACTGGCCGTGTTGTTGCGCAAGCTGCTCGAACAACTGCCCGTCGCCCGCGACAGGGAAATCCTCGAGCGCTTCTATCTCGATGAGCAGGACAAGGACGACGTCTGCCATCAGCTCGGCATCGACGCTTCGCATTTCCATCGCGTCGTATTCCGTGCACGTGAACGATTCCGTCACCTGCTCGACGCAGCCGGCATCGGAGGAACCTGAGGTGAGACAGAAGCCCCGCCAACCCCACCTTTCCCTGCAAGGGGACGCGCGCTTGGTCGAATGGAGCTGCAAGTGACCCCGACGACAACGCCCATGGCCGGCTGGCTCGAAAGCGCCTGGCTCGCCCGCTACCTCGATCGCCAGCTCAGTGGTGACGAAGCAGCGTGGTTCGAGGCGTATTTGCTGGACAAGCCGGAGTTGCTGGGGATGGTGGAGGTGGATAACGAGTTGCGGGATGGGTTGGCGGCGGACAAGGACTTTCCGGCGCTCGCTGACGATTCAGAATGCGCAGCGGCGAGGGCGAGCGACGTTGGCGCTCCCGGCGATGCTGGCGAGCCTTTCAAGTCGTCACTTCGGGGAGCCTCGGAGTTTGCACCTGAGGTTTCAAAGGTTCGGCGGGCGACACGCTGGCTGGCGATTGCCGCTTCGCTCATTGTTGGGCTGAGTGCAGGTTGGTTTGGGCAACACTCGCGCAGGCTTGATGAGAAGGGCATCGACATCATCGGCAATCCGACGCGAATTGTGTTCGACACCATGCGCGGAGAAGTTGTGCCCCCGAAAATCGAGCACGCTGGAGATGAGTCGGATTACGTCTTGATTGAAACCGCAATGCCTGACAACGCCACGGACATAGCACTGGCCGTGGACGAACGTGCTCCAATCGCACTTCAGGTCGCACCCGATGGCTTTGTCACTGCGCTCGTGCGCCGCAACATTGTCGAGTACGCAAAGAGCATGCGCATCACATACAAGTTGAATGGAACATTGCAGCAGAGGTCCCTTGATTCGAAAACAACAAAGGAGGCTGGACAATGAGCATGTGGGTGAAATTGGCGCCCCTCGCTTTTTGCGTTGCTGTAGTAGGCGCAGTGGGTGCGGGCAATCGAGAAAAATCGGATGGAAGAGCTTCGCACGCACCAGTACAAAAGAATGAACTGATGCTGCCCTCTCCGAGAAGCACGAGCCCAGCCCTGCCATGCAGCTACGACTCTACTGCCGCGCTGATCGTGCCAGGTGCTTCGTTGAATGCCGACAAATGTGTCAAATTTGGCAAGAGCGACCAACGCAATGCCGAGATTCTCGCGGATCCATCACGGTTTGCGAGCGTCTGTGCTACTTGGCTCACCGATCCCCCTGCGGCTTACACAACTGCCTGTCGGCCAAAGGGGATGCCGGCTTTGTTTGATGACAAAGCCAGGTACGAGATGCGCGTCGACAACTACGGCGCTAGCTATTGGCTGACGATAGCCGACAAGGCTTTAGGCAAGTTGGTAGTCCCAAGTGTCGAGCTGAAACCGTTCAACTCCAGCCAGCTTGGAGGTGTTGCGTGGCTCCAAGGCGACGATAACGACCATACGTACTATGTATATTTCAAGCTGGATTACGACTCTCAAAACAATCTTTACAAGCACTACGGCATTGACGTTTTCTACAAGGCGGTAACCGATTGCGACGATGAGAAGCCTGACGTAAACGCCGTCTCCATCAAATGCACGGACGCTATTGTCGAACCGGGGGAAGGAGATACCGGTGGCGGCCGGGAGGGTCCACCCAAATAGTGATGCAGCAGGTCGCGTGTCTGCGCGTTTCCACCACTGGCGAGTCGCGCTACCGCTATTGCTGCTGGCAGTGCGAGTAGCGCCGGCCGGGACATTGCCGAGCGGACATGTCCGCATCGACTGTGCGACATCGTCGCGCGTGCGCGTCGCGATTCCTCAATCAGCTGACTTGGTGTTGGACGTTCAAGGTGACGGCTCGGGGTGGATAGCAGTCGAAGAGCGCGGTGCGGATATTGCTCTGTCGGGCGCGGAAGCCACCGCGGAGATCTCGGTGCCGCCACGATACGGCAGATTTCTTGTCGCGATTAACGCCGCGCGGCTGCTGCACGTGCGCAGAATTCGGCCGTCCAATTCGTACGCGGAGGTAGTGGTCGAGCAGTACTGTGATCCGCTCGCCGGTGAGCGCGCCTACGCAGGATGGTATTCGCGCGCGGCAGCCTTGTCCATGCGACTGGGCGTGCAGTCACACAGCGCGTCGATCGACGAATTGATTGCCGATGCGGCACGGCTTCGCGACGATGCGCCCGACATGGCGACGCATGCGTTGGCTCTGCATATGCGCGCACAAGCTCTCTATCGTGCCGGGCGCACGTCCGAATCGACGCAGGCGTTTGCCGTCGCTGAATTGGCGTGGCGCGCGGCGAGGGACGCTGGGCGTGCGTTGACGGCGCGCGTCGGCCGGGTTGAGGATCTCATACGCGAGGGCAAGTATCGTGAGGCTGTTGCTTTGACGGTCCCTGCCTTCGTGACGGATGCAACAGACACTTATTTTTCGAATCGCCTCAAAGCAAGCCGTTGCTTCGCTCTTGGCTACCTGGGCGAGCTCGAGCATGCCGTGTCTTGTTACGAGCGCAGCATCGAGAAACTCAAGATCGATGGTGAGCGCGCGGAACGGGCCAGCATGCTGCTGGACTTGGCCGACGTTTTGAGATCGCAGGGAAGGCGCCATGCGGCGGAGCGCGACATACTGCTGGCGCGTGCTTTGGCTATTGGTCCGGATGCGCCGGTCTTGCGCGGTCGAGCGGACATGTTGTTTGCCAACCTGCGGCTTGATCGCGGTGACATTTCTGATGCATTGAGCCGACTTGAAGCCGCGTCAATGCAGTTTGAGTCAGTCAACTCTCCGCGCTGGCAGGCGAATGCGATGCTCCGCGCAGCGTCGGTCTATGCGCAAATCGGCGCCCTCGAGGAGTCACGCGCATTGATAGACGCATCGAGGCGGCAGCTATCGAAGAAGGACGCTCCCGCGCGCGTTGCCGAAGCGCTTCTCCTCTCAGCGAAAATCGATCTACGCGCAGGTCGGGTAGAGAATGCTTTGCATACGGCAAGGGAGGTAGAGACGATCTATGCCGATCTCGCCATGCCTGGAGAGCTCGACATGTGTCGATCGTTCATCGCGTCGCTGCTGCTGAACCTGGGTCAGCTCGATGCAGCAGACGCGATGATAGGTAGGACGGAGCGCCAGCCCGACCATGCAATGTCATGGGCGCTGCTGGAAGCGCGGCTGGCTATCCTGCGCAGTCGACTGGGGCTAGCCCGTTCGATTCTCGAAAAGGTGCATCAGCACCAATTGCCGCTTACCCAGCAAATCGAGTTGACGGAACTAGAATGCCGGTGGCTGCTGCGCATGGGTGAGCAGACTCGAGCAGGGGCTCTCTTACGCTCGACCGCGGAAAATGTGGCGGCCTCAGCACGCAGCGTAGGCAACCCGCTAGTGGCAGATTTGCTGCTCCATCAGGTCATGCCACTGCGTGCGTTGGCGGTAGAGCAGATGTTGCGGCACGCGCCTGCTTCCACGACGGAGCCACCCGCGGACGATCCCGCGGCTGCCAACGACGCGTGGTACTGGCTGCAATTGACGAACCATTCGCAACCGCGGATGGATCGTGCGGGGCTCCCGGCTGAGGATGCCGAAGCGTTTGATGCGGCGGTCGCGCGCGAACTGCTCACGGACTCGCGGGAGCGTGATGGCCGATTTGCAAGACCGACATCGGCCCGAGCCCTGTTTTCCATCTTGTCGCACAAACCAGACAATACGAACCGTGTGCGAGAGCAAGGGGCGCCCGGTTCACTACTGGATCTACAGCGGAGTCTAGCCGAGGGCGTTGTATTTGTTGCCTATCTTGATGGGGAAACAATTGGAGCGTTGCTTTGGGTAACGCGTGATCATGCAAGCCTCGTGGCGGCACCGGCTGGCCATGTGCTGCGCGAGCAGACGAGACGACTAACCGACTTGATATCGAAACCGTCGAGCCCTGTTGCTTCTATCCATGCCCTGGCTCGCGAACTGTCGATGCAGCTATTGCACTCTGCGCCGGGCCAAGCGCCGCCTTCAAACCTGCTTGTCGACGCGAGCGCGGATCTCGGTACAATTCCGTGGGGGGTGATGTACTGGCGCGGTGCTCAAGACGAATTGGTTGAGCGCACGGCAGTCACTTTCGCAAATGTCCAGGCAGGGTGCTGCGATCGGTCAAAAAACCAGCCAGCACTTGTTCATGTTCTGGTTGCGGGCCAATCCGAATCCCCGGAGACCCAAGTTCGTGCATTGCCGATGGCTGGTGAAGAGCCGCACCTCATTGTTGCCGCGCTAGGTGCCAGGCACCTTCCCCTGAGCGTTGAGCCGCTGCGCAATCGCGACGGCTTGTTTGAGGCATTGTCGCGAAATGGCGACTGGGTACACGTCGTCGCGCACGGCAGAACCTTGGCAAATCGCATCGGCTACAGTGGAATTTGGCTGGATTCGTCGAGCGCCGGTATTCAACCCAAGTTCGTCAGCGCTCTAGACGTGCTTGGAGAGCATGTTCGCAGCAATCTCGTTGTTCTTGATGCATGTCAGCTCAGCGAGCGCAGCAATGACGGCATGCGGCCTGCCTTGAGTTTTGCGGATGCGGTCGCACGCGCAGGTGCGCGCGATGTTGTCGCGGCGCTTTGGCCGATCAGTGATTCTGCTGCAGCCATCTGGGTGCCGTCGTTCTACTCGACGGTGCGTGCACGTGGGACTACGGATGTGGCTCAGGCGTTGCATCACGCACAACTCAGCCTGCGCGAGACACGGGAATTTCGCCATCCGTTCTATTGGGCATCACTCGTGCATGAGGAGACGGTTCAGCTGGCTCATGCAACTGGCGCAATCGTCTCGACACACACTGCGTTGTCCGCGGAAGTTCGATAGGGCCAATGGAGACCAGATCTCATGAATGATTTTCTTGTCAAAGAAGACAACCGCTGGCTAGTCTTGCTCGACGGCGAGTACGTGCCCGTGGATATCGGCCTGAGTAGAGAACGGTTGACGCCGGTCGATAGCGCGTTCGCCGTTGTGCCCGCTCAATTTTGGGACGACGGCAACGCGAGGCCACCGATCCTGACGCCGCCATCCGTGAGCCCAGCACTTTCATCAAAGATTCCTCCTCGCGATCAGCTCGGCCGAGCTACGTGCGTTGCATTCGCAAGTGTCGCGGCGATCGAGTTGCGTGCGATTCGCAGCGGCAAGCTCTTGAACCTCTCTCCTGAGTACGCTTACTCGTTGTTTTCGCAAGCCCCCGGTCTCGGTAGCGTGGCGAAGGCTATGAGCGTGCTCACCAAGTCAGGTGTGTGCGAAGAACAATATTGCCCTTATGGGAGCAGAGGGCCATGGCCTGGTGCGCGCATGCAGGCCAAGTTCGGAATATCAGACTATTTTCTCATTGACCGAAAGCCAAGCGATAGAGTGGATTGCTCCGAGGCGCCGTGCGAATACGGGCCTGACGTGACCAATACTGCTTTTCTGGAATGTATTTTGGCGCAAGATTTCGAAATCATCATTTCGCTGAATTTCGCCTTCAAGACTGCCAGGAATGATCTGATTTTTGACCCTGAACCTGACCCTCAGCGTCCTTGCTTGTCGATGAAAACGGGCGCTCATGCGATGGTCATCGTTGGGTACGACCGAAGTAGCAAGCCCTATTTCGTGTGCAGAAATAGCAATGCAACATTCCATGAACATATGTCTGTCAGCTACGACGCTATTCGCGCTCTGGCTCTATCTGGTGCAGTCGTCATGGGCATCTCGCAGAATATGCCACCATAGATGCTCCGCCTCAGTGGTCTCCACCCAAACAGCAGAGGCCCTCTGGGGACAATCCCCGCCCCACCACCACCCTGATCGATAACCGCGATCAAGAACGGCATAACACCGCCGTTGCGGACGAGCATGCCGCCGTCGCGGGCCACGATCACCAAAGGGGATGGCTATGAACCGAGCGAGCGCGGGTGCAGCGGGCAGTGTGAGTTCTTTGGGTGAGAACCGGCGGGAATCGATGGCGTTCCGATTGCGTCGCAGCGCACCGTCGTGGTGGCTCGGATTTCTGTCGTTCTTGCTGATTTTTTTGGACGGTTTCATGCTCATCGCGAATCCGGGCAGGCTCAGACCTGCTGATCGCGCGGAGATTGCAGCGGAACCTGCGAACTCAACCCAGTTATTTTTCGCGGCTAACCGAGCCGCGCACCGACAAGCCTGCCTATTGGCTCGTGAGAGATCTCGCTGCATCATTCGCAAGATTCGCGACGGTGGTGCAAGGAGGCGCCGCCAGCGCCAGCTTCAAAGACGAATTCAGCTGCGGCTTCCTACACCCGCCCCGAAACCGGCAACAACGCCCCAGTAATCGCCGCGGCCTGCTCCGACAACAAAAACACGATCACGTCAGCAAGCTGCTCGGGCTTGACCCAGCGATCGAAGTCGGCCTTGGGCATGTCGGCGCGATTCGGTGGTGTATCGATGATGCTGGGCAATACCGCATTGACCGTGATGTGCTGATCCTTGAGTTCTTCAGCGAGCGCTTCGGTCAATCGTGCGACGCCGGCTTTCGATGCTGCGTACGCGCCCATGCCGGCGCCGGCTTTCGCGGCTGCTCCGGCGCCGATGTTGACGATGCGTCCGCTGCCGCGCTTCGCCAGATGTGGCAGCGCGGCTTTGCTCGCGGCCGCGGCGGTGCGCAGGTTGATCCGGTACAGCAGGTCCCAGGTGTCGAGACTGCCGTCACTGAGGGTTTCCCAGCGGAATGCGCCGGCGATATTGACGAGCGCATCGAGGCCGCCGAGTGTTTGCGCAACATTGTCCAGTGTCGCTTGCGCACTGGCGAAGTCGCTCAGATCGACGCCGCCAAACAGCGCCGCATCACCGATCCCTCCTGCAGGTGCCGCTGAGCGATCAATCGCGGCGACGCGAGCGCCGGCGGCTTGCACGCCACGCACGACCGCTGCACCGAGGGTTCCGAACGCGCCAGTGATCGCAACTACTTTTCCCGCAAGAGTCATCGTCCGCTCCGTCATCATTGTTCAAGCTGGCGATCATAGTCGCTCAACGAAGGGTGGTCGCGATTGTGATTGTCGCGGGTCCAGAAGAACTCCTCCAGCCAGCGCACGAGACCTTCACGTTTCCTGGCATGGATGCGCCTGGATGCGACCAGGAGTCGCTCTTAGGTCATGTCGGCGGCAAACACGACGAGGTCGACGGCGGGTGCTTCCTGGCCCTTGCCCGAAATCGCGCCGCGTCCGGTCGCGAGCCCTTCGAAGGCCAGGCCGCAACACGCCGCGATCTGGATCATGTGATGCACGGTGGGCGACGTTCCGTCCGGGATTTCCCATTGCGCAACTGCGCTGGGCCCGACGCCGATCGCCTTGGCCAACGCTGCCTGATTCAGATTCATGATGCGCCTGGCAAGCCGTACGCGATCGGCGAGCGGGCCCGAAAAGCGCTTGTCGCCGGCGCGTCGATTGGCTTCGGGCATGCTCCCTCCCAGTGCACCAATGTATTTGGAAAGTATGCAGACAACGGCTCAGCATTGCCCACTCCCGTCATCTTGGCCGACGAACAATGCAGCTCAGATGCATTTGCCAAATCCTGTTTGCCGATTGGCGAAGTTGCGCGAATGCAAGCTGATCAGAAGAAGAGGGGAAGTTGTCGCTGGCGGCGCAATATCGATGGCCGACATCTGCGGGAGATCGCGGGTTTGTGCGCAGGTATGCCTGGTAAGGATGCTGCGACCGGCAAGCCGCTGCCGCGGGAGCCGATCGCGGATGCCGTTTCGGCGCAAAGTGCATCTACCCAACGTCAATTTCGAGCGTGGTCGTCAAGCTGGGGCGATCGGAAACGCAACGTTACGCGCAGGCCGCGCCCGTCGCGACCGCGACCGAAAATCACCGCAGCGCCGTGGCGGTCGGCGATGCGACGCACGATGGCGAGCCCGAGGCCAGACCCTTCGCGATCGCTGCCGGGTGGACGGAAGAAACGCTCGCCCAGGCGTGGCCACCATTCCTCGGCGACGCCGGCGCCGGAGTCTTCCACTTCCAGCGCAAGCGTGCGCAACTCACGCACGACTGACACAGTCACCGTGCTGTTTTCGCCTGCGTAGTTCAGCGCGTTGTCGACAAGATTGACCAGCGCTTCGCGCAGCATCACCGGATCACCGGCGATCTCGGCGCCTTGGGTCGGTCCCTCGTATCCCAGATCGATGTGCATCGCGATCGCAGCGGGGACGCGCTCGCTGATGTATTCGCGCGCGAGCCGGGCGAGATCGACGCTGGTGGCGGGGGGCGCTTCCTGGATTGACGTCTGCGCGCGAGCGAGTGTCAGCAGTTGGCCGGCCGCACGGCCAGCGCCAGCCGACAAGCGCTCGACGTGAATCAGCGCGTCGCGAACGCTGTCGGCACGTGGGTCGGCCAAGGCTCGCTCGGCCTGCAGTCGCAGTCCGGCGAGCGGCGTGCGCAGTTGGTGCGCGGCATCGGCAATAAAGCGCTCCTGCACGTCGAGCAGATCGCGCAGCCGGGCGAACAATGCATCGATGGTTTGTGTCAGCGAACGGATTTCGACCGGTACGACGCTCTGGTCCAGCGGAGAGAGATCGCGTGCGCGGCGTTCGGCGATCTGCGCGGTCAGCGGATCGAGCAGGCGCAGACCGCGGCTGACACCGAACCAGACCAGCACCAGCACCAATGCAATCAGCAGCAGCACGATCGGCAAGCTGCCGACGAGGATTTCGCGCGCGAGTGCGCGTCGTTCGCGCAGCGTTTCGGCGACGGAAATGACGATCGTGTCGCCGGCGTCTTCGCCCGAGAGTGCGACAGTCGCCATGCGCATCGAGTGCCCATCGCGCACGATCGATTCCAGCCGTGCGGGTGCATTGATCGTGGGTGGCGGATCTGTCAGCGGCAATTCCGCGTTCGACGCAAGTACGCCATGACGCAAACTGCGTACGGCGTAGAAGCCGGGATCGCTCGAATCGTATTCCATCAGGATGCGCGCCTGCGGACTCAGGTCCTGCATGCCCGCCTCTCTGCGTATCATTTTCTCAAGCGCACGCGTGCCATCGAGCAGGGCGCGATCGTAGTTGAGATTTGCATAATGCAGTGCGAGTACGTAGATCAGCGCGCCACTGCCGAGCCACGCCAGCGCCATCGGCAGCGCGAGGAAAAGCAGCAGACGGCGTCGCAGGCTGGGCTGCTCAGCCACCTTCGGTTTCCAGCAGGTAGCCCAAGCCACGCACGGTGCGGATGCGCACACCACTGCCATCGAGCTTCCGACGCAGACGATACACCGCGATGTCGAGGCCGTTGTCGGTGAGCGTCGTGTCCCAGCTGCACAACGCGTCAACCAATTGTTCCCGGCTCATCACGCGATCAAGCCGCGCAGCGAGTGCTTCGAGCAGACCGAATTCGCGCGGTGTGAGTTCGAGCGGCGCATCGTCAACCTGCGCGCGTCGCCGCGGCAGATCCAGGCGCAATCGACCGAGCTGCAATTCCGGCACGCCCTGGGTGGTGCGACGGCGCAGCAGGGCACGCACGCGTGCTTCGAATTCGCGCAGAGCAAAAGGCTTGACCAGGTAGTCGTCCGCGCCGAGGTCGAGTGCGCGCACGCGTTCCTCGAGTTCCTCGCGTGCGGTCGCGACGAGCACCGGCACCGCGTCCGCACGAGAGCGCAGGCGGCGCAACAATTCGATGCCGTCGATGTCGGGCAGCCCGAGGTCAAGCACGATCAGATCGTAAGGATGGTCACGCAGCGCTGTATCGGCCTGGCGACCGCTGGCGAGTCGATCGACTGCATGCCCGGCGTTGGTCAATGCGGCGCCGATGGCGTCCGCGATGGCGGCGTCGTCTTCGATGACAAGGATGCGCATGGGTGGCGGTATTCGTGTGACTGGGCTTGGGAGAATCCTTGCACACTTGCGCAGTGGTTGGTTCGAAGTTCGGCGCAATGTGCCTATCGGTGGGCGCGGACAGCCGCGGCTGATCGTCCAGCGAGTCGTTTCCCGTCACATCGCATTGACGTCGCCATCGACATTCGCTAACTTATTGCAAGTGCGAATCATTCTCAGTGGCGATCAGAGCAATACGTCCGCGGCATTGTTGGCGGCACAGCAAGGGGCATATGGTGAATCCAGGTTCTGCGGGCGTGCGCATAGTGCGCGCAAACAAGCGGTGCATCGCAGGCGTGCTGGCTGCGACGACCGCCCTGATGCTGACCATCGATGCATCGGCAGCGAACTCCACGCTGACCATGGCCTCACTCGGTCGCGCGATTTTTCTCGATCCATCCCTGTCAGCGTCCGGCCAGATGTCGTGCGCAACCTGCCACAACCCGGCGCACGCGCATTCGCAGGTCAACGCCGAACCGGTGCAATCCGGGGGTGCAAATCTCGACGTGCCCGGTTTCCGCAGCGTGCCATCGCTGCGCTACATGGCCACGAGTGCGTTCTTTTTCGACAAGGAAGGCACGCCGACCGCAGGCTTCAATCGAGATGGACGTGCATCGAGCCTGCTGGAGCAGGCGGCGCGTCCGTTCCTTGCCGCGCACGAAATGGCGAATGGCGACGCGGCAGCAGTCGCGAGGAAGTTGAGCGCGGCCACGTACGCCGAAGATTTCCGCAGGTTGTTCGGTGCCGACGTGTTCGACGATGCCGAGGGTGTGTTCCTGCGCGCCCGTTTTGCGATCGAGGCATTCGAGAGGTCGGCGCCCGAATTGCATCCGTTCGACTCCAAGTACGACTATTTCCTGCGCGGAAAGATCCGCCTTTCGACGCCCGAGTTGCGCGGCCTCGCGCTGTTCAATCGACCGGACAAAGGCAACTGCGCCGGTTGCCACCCGAGCGCGCGCGGCAGAGATGGCTCGCCTCCGCTGTTCACCGATTACACCTACGACAACCTCGGCCTGCCGCGCAACGCGCACATCGCGGCGAATAAAGATTCGGCCTACTTCGATTTGGGCCTGTGCGGCGCGGAGCGGCCTGATCTCGTCGCTCGCCCCGATCTGTGCGGCGCGTTCAAGGTGCCGACCTTGCGCAATGTCGCGACGCGTCCCGTGTTCTTTCACAACGGCCTGTTCACGACCTTGCGTGATGCCGTGCGGTTCTACGTGCGACGCGACACGAACGCGAGCGAGTTCTATCCACCGGATGCGAACGGCGTCATACAGAAATTCAACGACCTGCCGCCGGCCATGCATCGCAACGTGAATACGGAGGAAGTGCCCTACGACCGTCACCCCGGTGAAGCTCCGCATCTGAACGACGCGGAAATCGACGATCTGATCTCGTTCATCGGCACGCTTACCGACGGCTACGACCCGCTCACCGATACCTCCGACCCTGCGCGCAATGTGCCGGCATCACCCTGATACTCCTGGAGACAACACCATGTTGCGAACCTCGCTGCCGTTGGTAGCCCTGACCGCCGGCCTGCTTGCCACCATGCCGGCACATGCGGATGAAGACAGCCTGCGCAAGGAGCTCGACGCACTGCGCGCCGAAGTGGGTGCGTTGCGCGCGGAAGTGAGCCAGTTGCGCAGCGCCCCCGCGGTCGTCGCGACGCCGCCAGCGCGCGTCGCTGCGCCCGCTGCAGCATCGGCGCTCGCCGATCGAGCAGTCGCCGCGCCCGCACAGCCGGTTGCAACGGCGAGTGCGGCCACGAGTGCAGCCGACGGAACGCGTCTGTGGGGTTACGGCGAGCTCAACTACAACCATCCAACGGGGCGGTCGTCCGATACGCAGGCCGACGTGCGTCGCGCGGTGATCGGTTTCAGTCATGCATTCAACGAAGACACCCACGTCTACGGCGAGCTTGAATGGGAACACGCAGTCGTCTCGGCTGACGATTCAGGCGAAAGCGAAGTCGAGCAGCTCTACATCGAGCATCAGCTCAATCCCGCGATTGCCGTGCGCGCGGGCCTCACCCTGATCCCGTTCGGCTTCCTCAATGAACGCCACGAGCCGACCAACTACTATGGCGTCGAGCGCAATTTCGTCGAGACGGCGATCATTCCGTCGACCTGGCGTGAAGGCGGCATCTCACTGCTCGGCAGCACCGACTTCGGATTCAACTGGAACGTCGGCGTGACGACCAGCCAGAATCTCAACAACTGGGATCCGACCGACGCCGAGACGCGCGCGTCCCCGCTGGGTGCGATCCACCAGGAGCTGCAGCTGGCGAAGTCGCACGATGCAGCCGTCTATATGGCGGGCAACTGGCAGGGCATTCCCGGCTTCACCGTCGGCGGCGGACTCTTCACCAGCGGTGTCGGTCAGGGCCAGAAAGATTTCCTCGCCAAGGACGCACGCGTGACGCTCGGTGAAGCGCATGTGCGCTGGCAGCCGGGTCCGTTCGATTTGTCGGCACTCTATGCGCGCGGCCGCATCACCGACACCGAGGCGCTCAACCTGAGTTTCGTCGGCAATCCGTATCCGGTGCCAAAGGCATTCTGGGGTGGTTACATGCAGGGCGCATGGCGTGCATGGCAGAACGGCGATTCGTCGCTGGCGCCGTTCCTGCGCTACGAGGCATTCAACACGGCCGCCTCGTTTGCCGAGGTTCCGCTCGGGCTCGGTGTGCCCAGCGCAGAAACGGAGCATGTCGCGACCGTCGGCGTGAACTACTATCTCACTCCGGAAGTGGTGTTCAAGCTCGACTATCAGCATTTCAACCATGCCGATGAAGAGTTGGGCTACGGCAATCGCTTCAATCTCGGCGTGGGTTACCAGTTCTGACAATGAAGAAAATTTCGCGCGCGCGCTGGATGTTGCCGGTCGGCCTGGTTGCCGTGCCGGCTTTCCATGCCGCGTACGCGACGCAGTACATGAGTGTCGCCGAAGCACAGAAGGCCGCATTCGCCGACGCCGGCGAATTTCGCGAACAACCGCCGATCGACGCCGCTGCCGCGGCCGCGCTCGGCGCACCGGGCTGGTCGCCGCAGGTGTTCGAGGCGCGTGCGTCGGACCAGCGGCTGGGTTGGCTCATCGTTGATCGCGTGATCGGCAAGGCTGAATTGATTACCTACGCGCTGGCGCTCGATGCGGCCGGCACGGTGAAGTCGCTCGATATTCTCGACTATCGGGAAACCCACGGCGGCGAGATCCGCATCGCCGCGTGGCGCAAGCAATTCGTCGGCAAGAATGTGCAATCACCGGTGCATCTGGATCAGGACATCAAGAACATTTCCGGCGCGACGCTTTCGTCGCGACACGTTACTGAGGGCGTGCACAGACTCTTGCAGCTCTACCAGACCACGCTGAGCGCGAGTGGATGAACGCGAAGCACAGCATCCGTCGTTCACGGCCATGGCTCGGAACATTCGTCGACATCCGCGTCGACGGCCTCGCGGACGACAGGGCGATATCGGTGATCGAAGCCGCGTTTGCCGAAGTTGCCGCGGTGCATCGCCTGATGAGTTTCCACGAAGCGACCAGTGATCTTTCGCGGTTGCATCGCGACGCAGTCCGCAAGCCGGTAACGGTCGATGCGTGCACTTACGAGGTGCTGCAGGCCGCGCTTCGTTTCGCTGAGGAATCGCAAGGATTTTTCGATCCAACAATCGCAGCGCGAATGGTCGAATGGAAGCGTCTGCCGCGCCCGCTCGCTGCAGCATCGCCGGACCCGCTGGCGAACTGGCGCGATATCCAATTGCTCGCTGACGCACGCGTGTGCTTCAAGCGACCGCTTTGGCTCGATCTCGGCGGCATCGCCAAGGGTTATGCGGTCGATCGCGCGTTGGCGATCTTGCGCGCAAGCGGCGCGTCGGCTGCGTGCGTCAACGCCGGTGGCGATTTGCGCCGGTTTGGTGTGGCGTCGGAGCAGGTCGAGTTGCGCCTTTCGTGGGAGGCCGGGCAGGCGGCTGCCGTCGTCGAAATTGGCGATGCGGCGATCGCCAGCAGTGTCGTCGACTCACGGCGCGATGACGTCGCGCAACGCATGCGCTCCAGCCATGTCAATGCACGCGATGGCCGCTCGGTGCGCGCGCTTCGCGCCGTCAGCGTGGTCGCTGACAGTTGCCTCGTTGCCGATGCCTTGACCAAGGTCGTGCTGGCCGATGCGCGCGTCGGACAGCGCATGCTGCGCCGACATGCCGCCAGCGCGCTCCTTGTTGATGGCGCGCGCGGCCATCGTCTGCTCAACGATTCATGAAGTACCGTCGCTTCCATTCGCCTCTTCATTCCGCGTCGGGACGCGCGCGTTTGTCGCAACGGCGCGAAGCGCTGGTCTACATCGTTCTGGGCGTGCTCTGGGCGAGCGGGATCGGCTGGCTCGCGTTTCACTACTTGCTTCGCCAAACCAGCGAGTTCGGCCTGTTGCCGCATCCGCTCGAGGCGTGGTGGTTGCGCTTGCACGGCGCGGCCGCGTTCGCGACGTTGTGGCTGATCGGCTTGCTGTGGGCCATCCATCTGGTCCCTGCATGGAAGGTGCGGCGGCGCTTCAGCGGAATTGTGCTCGCCGTGCTGCTCGCCGTGCTCGTGTTGAGCGGATACCTTCTGTACTACGCGAGCGGCGACAGTGCGCGCGCGGTCATCTCGCTGCTGCACTGGATCGTCGGCGCTGCTCTTCCACTGGCGTTGCTGCCGCACGTAGTGCGCGGTCGCCACGCGCGCATCGCCAACGACGAATTGACGGGACTGCGCCAGGCCAAATCCGCGCCTTCCTCAGGCGCGTTTGGATTTCATCGCGAATGAGCTTGCGGATTGAGCACCAGCGTTGCTGCGCTAGGTCGGTGCGGATATGCGCGAACGTTCGCTTGCGTGCCGAGTCGACGGCCTAGCCAGCTGTCGCTGCGACGAATTTCGCCAGCACGAGCTCACCACCGCCGTCGAGCACGACGCGCACGCCGCCGGGGCGGAAGTCGACAAGCAAAGAGCTGCCGGTTTCAAGCGCGAACGTTTGTTCGCCACAGCGCGCGCGCGCTTGGCCGCTGAACATGTGCACGACCCACTCCGTGCCGGCTTCCGGAAAGATCACCATCGGACCCACCAGAGGTCGCGCGATGACTTCAGCGCGCACGGCATCGCGACGTGCCATCACGTTGAAATCTCTTGTAGGTCCCGCAAGCAAGCGGCATTCCACCTTTGATTCGCCATTGAAATGCACGCATTCGAAGCGCCGCGTCATTCGTCGCGGCGCGGCATCGTCGATATCGAGTTCGATGCCGCTACCCTGGAGCAACAGAAGATCGCGAGCGATGCCGGGGAAGCTCGAAAACGGGCCGTCGCTCTCGATGTCGGCAATGCTGATGCGCCAGCGGAAGTCTTCGCTGGCGCCATCCGCGCTGCGTGCGATCTCGGTCGTCCAGCCGCCGCCGTTTTTCCAGCGGCTGCGCTGGACGTCGGTCGCAGCGATCAGGCGAATTTCGCTCATGCGGCGCCACCGCGCACCATCACTACGGCGGAATACCCGACGATTGTCGCCAGCACGCCGCCGCCAAGACTGAGCGCGAAACTGCAGCCCGATCGCAACATCAGCGGCAGCACGATGAACAGCAGCAAGGAAGGCACGACCAACCAGAGAATGTCATTCGCGAACGTGGCGATTCTCATCGCGTCATGCGTGTCGCGCCAGAGCCAGACTATCGCGAACAGCGACGTCAGCGGAAGCGAAACGAGCACGGCGCCGGCCAGCGTCGAGCGCCTTGCAAGTTCGGATGCGCTCGCAATCAGCAAGGCTGAAATGAGTGTCTTGAGGAGAAACTGCGTCATCGCCGGCGCTCCTGATCGTCAGATATTGGTTCGCGATGAATGATAGGGGCGGCCGTGAGTCCACGCACGCTGGCAATGCGTGAGTGGCTTCGGCTAGACCGCGGGTTCCGGCGGCGAGTAGATGTAGACCAGGGTCGCGTGACCGAGGAAGTCGATGGTGGTCGCCTGGCGGGCGCCGAGACGGCGCGCGACGCGTTCCGAAGCGCTGTTTTCGGCGCGGATCAGGCTGATCGCGTGCGGTGCGCCCAGCTTGACGAATGCGAAGTCGAGTGCGGCGCGCGCGGCTTCCGTTGCGTAGCCGTGACCGCGTTGTCCCGGCATCAACATCCAGCCGAGCTCGAGGTCGGGCCAGCCTTCCGGGTGATGCAAGCCGACGCGCCCGACGAATTGGCCGCTGTCCTTGAGCTCGACTGCCCACATGCCGTAGCCGCGCAAGGCCCAGTGGCCGAGCAGCATCGCCATCGAACGCCACGCGTTCATGCGATCGAGTGGTTCGCCGTCGCCGACAAAGCGCGTACTGCTCTCATCGGACAGCATCGAGGCATAGGCCTCAAAATGGCGGTCGCCGAGCGACGTCAGGCGCAGACGCGCGGTCTCGATTTGCGGTATTTCGATCATGGATGGAGGGAGTCAGGCGAGTAGCGTGGCCAGCGCGGTCGTCGACGCGCGCAGGCTTTCCTTCCATGTGAAGCCGATGATGGGATCGCCACTGATCGAGTCTCGGAAGTCCTCTTCCTGACCCGGGGCAAGCAGATGTCGGTAGTCGACGGTGATTTCAGTGCCGGCTGCGAGGTCGCTCACGGCGAATACGAAGCCGAGGTGCCACAGCGCACTCGGCATGAATGCATGATTGATGTAGCACTCATCCGGCCACTCTGGCGTGACCGTGTAGCGATCTTCGAACCAGCGTACCGTCGCGGGCAGAAGTTTGTCCGCATCCGGCCGCGCAAGTATGTCCTCGAACGTGTAGACGTGTGGAATTCCATCCGGCGCGGTGATCAGGCGCCCGCGCGCGACCGGCTCGTCGAGGAACAAGCCTTGCCCTGCGCCCGAAATCAATGACGGGCCGATATGGTAGTGGGGGAGGATCATGCGTATGGACCGCCTGCGGCGGGCGGCGAGTCTAGCACGCTTGTTTCGCGCCGCCAGTCTTGGCGCGAGCGGGGACGTCAGTCAAGTCGATACGTCCGCACGGAAATCTACTTCGCCGCGAATGGCTTTCCGGCAGCCGCGCGCGCGCCGGCGTCGGCGTTCGTGGCGACGATGACAATGGCATCGCGGTTCGCGGCGATGGTCTTCGCTCCGATGCCTGCGACCCTGGCGAGATCGTCAATGCTTCTGAACGGTCCGTTGGTGGTGCGGTACGCAACGATCGCCTCAGCCTTGACCAGGCCAATCCCGTTCAGGGCTTCCGCCAGGGTTTTTGCATCGGCGCTGTTGATGTCCACTTGCGCGGCGGCGGGCGTCGGCAGCGCAAGAGCCAGCAGGAAGATCAGGAGAAGCCGGTGGATCGTGTTCATGGAACGGCAGCTTTCTACGACTCGGGCGCGGTATCGCGCGAAGGGTGAAAGTCTAGGTCCGACGAGGCCTTGCATGCAGTGTCGAGGGTCACGGTGGAGCGTACGATCAACGCACCGTGGCAGGTAGGAAATTTCCTACAGGTTCGATCCGGCTTGCCGCAGGAGTAGAATTTCCCCTCTTTGCGTATGGCGGATATTCATGGATTCCAAAGCACTCAGCGGTTTCGTTGGCGGTCTGTGGGATGGGGAAATCGTTCCGCAGCTGACCGAGTACATCAAGATCCCGAACAAGTCGCCAATGTTCGACGCGCACTGGGCCGAACATGGGTACATGGATCAGGCGGTTGGGTTGATGGAGGCGTGGGTAAAAAAACAGCCCGTCACCGGCCTGCAGCTCGAAGTGGTTCGCCTCGCCGGTCGCACACCGCTGATCTTCATTGAAATACCAGGCACCGATGCGGCGAGCAGCGATACCGTGCTGTTGTACGGCCATCTCGACAAGCAGCCTGAAATGACCGGCTGGTCCGCCCATCTGGGACCGTGGAAGCCGGTGCTCGAGGGCGACAAACTGTACGGTCGCGGTGGCGCCGACGACGGCTATGCAATCTTCGGCTCGCTTGCCGCGATCATGGCCTTGCAGGCGCAGAAGATTCCGCACGCGCGCTGCGTCGTGATGATCGAGGCGTGCGAAGAATCGGGTAGTTACGACCTGCCGTACTACGTGGACCATCTCGCCGCGCGCATCGGCAAGCCGTCGCTGATCGTCTGCCTCGACTCGGGTTGCGGCAACTACGACCAGCTCTGGCTGACCACCTCGTTGCGCGGCCTGACCGGCGGCAACCTGACCGTCAAGGTGCTGGAAGAAGGCGTTCATTCGGGTGACGCATCCGGTGTCGTTGCATCCAGTTTCCGCATCCTGCGCCAGGTGCTGTCGCGGCTGGAAGACGAAGTCAGTGGCCGCATCCTGCCGCAGGAATTGCACGTCGAGATTCCGGCCCAGCGCGTCAAGCAGGCCAGGCGCACGGCGGAGATTCTCGGTGATGCGGTGTACTCGAAGTTCCCTCTCGTCGATGGCATGCAGCCGATGAATGCCGACCTGACCGAGCTGGTCCTCAATCGCACTTGGCGTCCCGCGCTGTCGATCACCGGCGTCGGTGGCCTGCCTGCACTCGATTCCGCCGGCAATGTGCTGCGGCCGTACACGTCCGTGAAACTTTCGCTGCGCGTGCCGCCGACCCTGAATGCCGCGAAAGGCGGTGAATTTCTCAAGCGGCTGCTCGAATCCAATCCGCCCTATGGCGCCAACATCTCGTTCGACGTCGAAAAGGCCGGCAGCGGCTGGGAAGCGCCGGCGCTGGCACCGTGGCTCGAACACTCGGTCGATGCCGCTTCGCAGGCGTTCTTCGGTGCGCCCGTTGCGTATAACGGCGAAGGCGGCTCGATCCCCTTCATGGGCATGCTCGGCGAGAAATTCCCCGGTGCGCAATTCCTGATCACCGGCGTGCTCGGACCGCATTCGAACGCGCACGGTCCGAACGAGTTCCTGCATATCCCCACGGGCAAACGCATGTCGATGTGCGTGGCGCAGGTGATTTCCGATCACTACGTCGCCAGCGGCAAGGGACTCACCCAGGGCGTGGCGGCTTCGCATGCGCACACGGTCAAGGGTGGCGACGGCTGCTGCGATTGAGTTCGGGCATTGTGGGAGCCCATGTCTGTGGGAGCGGCTGTCGGTGGGCGCGGCTTCAGCCGCGATGCTTCTGCTCTCATTGCACAGCGCGGGAGAGCATCGCGGCTAAAGCCGCTCCCACAGCGGATGCAGCGATCGAGTCAATTGCGACTTGACCTGTGGGAGCAACTGTCTGTAGGAGCGGCTTCAGCCGCGATGCTCTGGACCGTTGTCGCAAGCAAGGGCATCGCGGCTAAAGCCGCTCCCACAGGTTACTCTCACAAGCCACTCGCTCAATTCGGTCCTCCGCATACTCCAGCAAACGGCCCCACGAATGCCCGCATTCGGCCCGATTCCCGAGCTAGCCTGCAGCGCATGGAGGCTCTGATGACCAAGATTCGCACAGCGCGCAGCTACGACGCTCCGGCCATCGCCGAACTCTGCGGTGAGTTGGGTTACCCGAGCACGCGACAGCAGATGATCAAGCGCCTTGCTGCCATCGAAGGACATGCCGATAGCCGCGTGTTCGTCGCCGAGGATGCGCAGGGACGTGTGATCGCCTGGCTGCAGGTCGCGCTCGCCGCCCAGCTGTGCGACGACGCGTGCGCTGAAATCAGTGGTCTGGTCGTCACCGAGTCCATGCGAGGGCATGGCATCGGTGGGCAGCTGATCGCTGCGGCGGAAGCATGGGCGCGCACGCGCGGCGCAGCGCGGATTCGCGTGCGCAGCCGACAGGAGCGCGAACGCGCGCATCAATTCTACGAACGCGACGGCTATGCGCGGATCAAGACCCAAGTAGTTTTCAACAAGCCGCTGACGTAACTCGTCACCGTATCGAGCTTGAAACCTACTGCGGACGCTGCTTCAGCCCGCTCTTCCACGCATACACCGCCGCCTGGGTGCGGTCATTGACGTTGAGCTTGCTCAGCACATTGCTCACATGGGTTTTCACGGTCTTTTCACCGATGCCGAGACGTTCGGCAATGTGCATGTTGCTCAGGCCTTCAGCCATCAAGGTCAACACTTCGCGTTCACGGGTGCTCAGCGACTGGAGCACTTCGCTGCCGGGCTCGGTACCGCGGCGCAATGTCTCCATGAGTTTCGCCGCAACGCGCGGATGCAGCACGGCTTCGCCGCGCGCGGCCTTGCGCAGTGTGTCCGCGAGTGCATCGGCATCGACGTCCTTGAGCATGCACGACAGCGCGCCCGCCTGCACTGCCGCCACGATCTGTTGCGCATCCTCGAATGACGTCAACAGCACGACCTGGGTCTGTGGGCTGGCGACACGAATCGCGCGCGTCGCCTCAATGCCACCGCCCGGCATGACGAGGTCGACCAGGGCGACGTGCGGACGATGCTCCGTGCACAGCGCGATCGCGCCGGCTGCATCTTCGGCTTCGCCGACGATGGACAGATCGGCATGCGTTTCGAGAAACGCGCGAATACCCTGGCGGACCAGGACATGATCATCGGCGATCACGATGCGGATCACGGACGGTGGCGGAACTGCAGTCATCTGGAAACCTCGGCGAGAAAGCTGACGGTGACACGCGTCCCGCCTGACGGAGGCGCATCGAGTTCGAAGCGGCCGCCGGACAGCGCGTTCGCGCGTTCGCGCATGTTACGCAGGCCCATGCCGGACGCAGGTTCATCCGGCAGGCCCCGTCCATTATCGACGATGACGATGCGGACACGTTCCGCCTCACGGCGGAGCGTGATGTCGACGCGATGGGCACCACTGTGGCGCAGGACGTTCGAAAGCGCTTCGTCCACGATGCGCAGCAGTGAATCTTCGAACTCCGCCGCGAGCGGCGGTACGTCGGCGAGATCGAAGCCCAGCGCCATTCCGCTTGAATGCGACCACTCGGTTGCGCGCGTGCGCACGCGTTCGGCGAATGGCAGTTCGGCATCCGACGCATGCATCTCGTCGAGGATCTGCACGAGCTCCTGCTGTATCTGCTGGGTCAGGCGCTGCGCCTGTTCGAGCCGTTCTGCGCCTGGTGTGTCCCCCAACACGCGCCGTGCAGTGGCCAGTTGCAGGTTGAGGGCGAACGCCTTTTGCTTGACCGTGTCGTGCAGATCGCGAGCGAGGCGCTGGCGTTCGGCCAAGGTCGCCAGCTGTGCGCGCGAGCGCAGCAGGCCCTTGAGGTCGACTGCCATGCGGTCGAGCAGGGCGGAAAGGCCGCCGAGTTCGTCGTGTGAAGGATCGGCGATGCGATCCGAGAAATCGCCGCGGCTCCATGCGGTCGCTGCACGTGCAATACGATTGAGCCGGCGCGTGACCCAGCCGGCAAGGAAGATTGAAGAGGCGAGTCCGAACACGATCAGGAAGCCGAACACGGTGGGCGATTCGAAACTCGACTCGCGCAACAAATGGCGCCATGGCAAAGGCAGTCGCAGTTCGACGAGCAACGAGCCAAGCGACGCGCCCGAAGCGTCACGCAGTTGCGCAATCACGCGACGAATGCGGTATGGACTGTCGCTGCCAGGCAAGGCGCGAGCGCCGCTACCGCCGGTGCTCGTGATCTGATCGGGCGTGGGCAGCTGCAGTGTCCAGTGGCCATCGCCACGTGACTGCGCGAGTACACGTCCATCCGGCGCCAGCACGGCCGCCATCAATGGCGCTTCGGCGAGTTCCATCAAGACGTAGGATTCGTCCGGTGTCAGTGCCCCGCGTGGTTGCTGCAACTGCAAGACCCAGGCGTCGAGCCAGATTCGCACGCCGGTGCTCTGCGCGCTGCCCTGCACGTGCAGTTGCGTCCATTGCGTCGCCAGCTCGGCCGCGCCGTTTTCTGCTGCGCGATCGAGGCTGCCGTTGGCAATCCCGCTCATGAATTGATGGAACTCATGAACCAGGATCGCCGACTCGACCAGGACCAGGGTTGGCAACGAGAGCAGCACGTAGAACAAGCCCAGCTTGAACACGAGGCCGCGCAAATGCGGGCGCAACAGGGTCATCGGAAACCGGTGATTGGGCAGGGCGACAAGCATACCCGCCGCGGGGCTGCGGATTCGAATCCATGAATCATCCTCTAGGCGCAGCGCACGCTACGCCGCAAGACCGTTATGCAGGACGGACCCAGCGCCTACGCTATCGAATTAGAAATTCGTTAAGTCTTCGGCTCGGTCCAAGGGGAAATTCCATGATGTCCCGTTCGTCGCTCGCTCTCTCGATCCGCCTCGCGCTCACCGTTTCCCTCTCCTCCGTCGCCGCCCTCGCGACTGCGGCGGATCCGCAAACGCTGGAGCCTGTCGAGGTCACCACCTCGAAGATCCCGGTCGCACTGAGCGATGTCGCGGCCAACGTCAGTGTTGTCAGCGGTGATGAACTGCGTGCACGCGGCGCGACCGATCTGCGCACCGCGTTGTCACTGGTCGCGGGCGTTGATATCGCGCCCGGTGGCGACGGCGGCCCGGCATCGTCCGTGCCGGCTTTGTGGGGCCTGCGTGAGTTCGACGCATTCCTGCTCGTCGTCGATGGCGTTCCGTCGGGCGGCGCATTTACGCCGGCACTGGCGACGCTGAACATCGCCAACGTCGAACGCATTGAAATCCTCAAGGGCGCCGCACCCGTCAGCTACGGTGCGACCAGCTTCGTTGGCGTGATCCAGGTCATCCACTTCGCTGCAGGCCAAGGGCCTGGACAGTTCGAGGCTGGCATCGGCAGCCGAGGCAGCGCGCATATCGCCGCCGCGATTCCGTTGTCGGAAGCGAATGCACCGTGGCGGCAATCGCTCTTGCTGGATGCAGACAAGAACGAACTAAAGGCCGACCGCGCAGGCTGGGATCGTGCGCATCTTCTCTATCGTGGCGCTGGCGAACTGGGTGCAGGCCAGTTCTCGGTTGATGCGGATTTCACGCAACTGAATCAGGATCCGGTGAGCCCGCATCCACGCGAGGGCAGCGGGCTCACCGACCGCGTGCCGCTCGATGCAAACGACAACCCACGTGGCGCGATGCAGGACGAGGACCGTGGTCAGATCGCTCTCGGCTACGTGTTGCCGACCGGTCTCGGTGACTGGAGCACTCGGCTTGCCTATTCGCGCAGCAACGCGGAGAACGTGCGTGGCTACCTGCGACCCGATTTCGCCGACGATGGTGTGACCCACAACGCCGACGGTTTCCATCAGGACGTGCATCGCACCGAGGTCTATTTCGACAGCC